>OY782680.1:1523000-1843750 GCA_963678085.1 Aliishimia sp. | reverse complement strand
GGCCTACCTTGCGCGCTTGGCGGGGGCGGCGGTTTCGTCTTTTGCGGTGCGCGAATATGCGCAGATGATCTATGATTTGGCGGTGCGGCGTCAATTGATCCATCTGGGGCAGGATATTTCTGCCAAAGCGCAAAAGGTGGATGTGGCCTCAGAGCCCAAAGATCAAATTGTTGAGGCCGAGCAAGCGCTTTACAAATTGGCCGAGCAGGGCAATTCAGAGGGGGGATTTACCAGCTTTCTCAAAGCTGTAACGGACGCAGTTAATGTCGCCAATGCTGCGTATCAGCGTGAGGGCGGGCTTGCAGGGGTCTCTACCGGCCTCATTGATATGGACAAGAAACTGGGGGGGCTGCACCGCTCTGATTTGCTTATTCTGGCTGGGCGCCCCTCGATGGGCAAAACGTCGCTTGCCACAAATATCGCCTTTAACATCGCGAAAGCCTATAAAAAGGGGACGAAACCAGATGGCTCTATCGGCGCGGTTGATGGCGGCGTGGTTGGGTTTTTCTCGCTTGAAATGAGCGCCGAACAGCTTGCCGCGCGGATTCTGTCAGAGGCCGCAGAAATCCCGTCCGAGCAAATCCGGCGCGGCGATATGACCGAGGCCGAATTCCGCCGTTTCGTAGAGGCGGCCAAGGCGCTAGAAGCCTGCCCGCTCTATATTGACGACACCCCTTCGATCCCGATCTCGCAGCTGGCCGCACGCGCGCGGCGTCTTAAACGCACCCATGGGCTGGATCTCTTGATCATTGATTATATCCAACTCGCGCGGGGCACGGCGGATAACCGGGTGCAAGAGATTGGTGAAATATCTATGGGTCTCAAAGCGATAGCCAAAGAACTTGATATTCCGGTGATTGGCCTTTCCCAGCTTTCCCGTCAGGTCGAAAGCCGCGAGGATAAGCGCCCGCAATTGTCCGACCTTAGGGAATCAGGCTCAATCGAACAGGATGCCGATGTGGTGATGTTCGTGTTTCGCGAAGAATATTATGCGGAGCGCGAAAAGCCCGGCGATGACAATCTCGAAGCCATGGCCACCTGGCAAGAACGCATGGAGAAACTGCATGGCCGGGCCGAGGTGATCATCGGCAAACAGCGTCACGGCCCCATCGGCACCGTAGATCTCAGCTTTGAGGGGCGCTTTACCCGTTTTGGCAATCTTGCGCGCCCCGGTTATTCGGCCGATCCCAATTATTAGGCGGATTTGTGCGCGACCCTCTTGACCCGCGCGCTGTCTCTGCCATGACATCCGCTTATGGGAACTGCACATTTACAAATCGACCTCACGGCATTGGCAGAAAACTGGCGACAGCTGGATGCGCAAACGGCCTGCAAAACGGCAGCAGTGGTTAAGGCCAATGGCTATGGGCTGGATGCGGGCTTGGTTGCCAGACGATTGATGCAAGAGGGCGTGGATTGTTTCTTTGTCGCCGCCGCCGAAGAGGGCTATATCCTGCGCCAAGAAATCGGCGAGGCCCCTGAAATATATGTGTTTTCCGGCCACATGCCCGGCGATACCGCGCTGTTGCAAGAGGCCGCGCTCATCCCGCTTTTGAACTCTGTCGACCAGATGTTGCTGCATTTTGAGGCGCTGCCCGGACACCCGTTTGGCGTGCAGCTTGATACGGGAATGAACCGTTTGGGCATGGAGCCCGCCGAATGGAGCGCCATCAAAGACATCGCGCTTTCGCAGTCACCGCGACTGATCATGTCCCATCTGGCCTGCGCCGATGAGCCAAAACACCCGATGAATGCCAGACAATTGCAGCTGTTTCGCGCGTTAACCGACGGGTTGAACGTGCCGCGTTCTCTCTCTGCAACCGGAGGTATTTTGCTTGGCCCCGCCTATCATTTTGACCTCTGCCGCCCAGGGATTGGCCTTTATGGCGGCGCGCCTTTTGTGGACGCCAAACCCGTTGTAACGCTGGATATTCCGGTTATCCAATGCCGCGATCTCTTGGCCGGAGAAAGCGTGGGCTATGGCAATACCTGGATCGCACAACAGGATAGCCGCATCGCGACAATCGCAGCAGGCTATGCTGATGGACTGATTCGCGCGATGGGCCCAAAAGTCGGACTTTTTGCGGGCGAACACTATGTTCCCGTGGTGGGGCGCGTTTCGATGGACCTAATCACGGTGGATATCACGCCGCTTGAGCAAGATCCCGAGAAATTGCAGCTTATCGGCCCTCAGCAAACCATTGATATCGTTGCAGATATGGCAGGAACGATCGGTTATGAGATCCTCACCTCGCTGGGCGGACGCTATCATAGAACGATCCTGAAATGAACGCGCTCGCCGCCCTCGGAGCTTTTACCCTCGCCCAGCTTGCCGCGCTTGGGCGGGTCACATTATTTGCGTTTCAAACCTTCGCCAATGCTGTGCGCCCCCCGTTTTATGGGCGCGAGACGCTGAATGCGCTGTTTCAGGTGGGCTATCTTTCGCTGCCTGTGATCGGCCTGACCGCGATTTTCACCGGGGGCGCGCTCGCGTTGCAAATCTATGCGGGCGGGGCGCGGTTTAACGCCGAGGCGGTCGTGCCGCAGATCGTCGCCATTGGCATGGTGCGCGAGCTTGGCCCGGTGCTGGTGGGGTTGATGATTGCTGCGCGTGTGACCTCTTCGGTCTCTGCTGAGATCGCGACCATGAAAGTGACCGAGCAGATCGACGCGCTGGTGACGCTCTCCACCCATCCGATCAAATATCTGGTTGTGCCGCGGGTGATTGCAGGCGTGCTCACCGTGCCGCTTTTGGTTGGGATCGGTGATATTATTGGCATTGCAGGGGGTTATGCGGTGGCGGTTGGGACGCTCGACTTCAACGGAGCCACTTACCTAAAAAACACAATTAGCTTTCTGGAATTTGCCGATATCGCCTCATCCTTAACCAAAGGCGCGGTTTTTGGCTTTTTGGCCACATTGATGGGCTGCTATTTCGGCATGAACTCTGGACGCGGCGCACAAGGGGTCGGGCAGGCCACCAAGGGCTCGGTTGAGGCGGCGGCGGTGCTCATCCTTGCGGCCAATTTCGTGCTCACCGGCCTGTTCTTTTCCCTATGAGGCCCGCCATGATCACGCTGCAAAATGTCACCAAATCTTTCGGCGATAAGCATGTGCTGCAAGGGGTGGATTTACATATTCCCAAGGCAGCATCGACTGTGATCATTGGCGGCTCTGGTACCGGGAAATCCGTGATGCTCAAGATCATTCTTGGGCTCATCCCGCTGGATAGTGGCGCGGTGCATGTTGAAGGCGGGGCGCAGGATCGCGATGCGTTTCTGGCCAAATTTGGCATGTTATTTCAGGGCAGCGCGCTGTTTGACTCGCTTAGAATATGGGAAAATGTGGCCTTTCGTCTTCTGCGTGGACGACTAAAACGCCCCAAGGATGAGGCCAAAGAGATCGCAATTGAAAAGCTGCGGCGTGTGGGGCTGAGCCCCGATGTGGCAGAGCGCTATCCGGCGGAGCTCTCGGGGGGGATGCAAAAACGTGTGGGGCTGGCGCGGGCCATTGCCGCTGAGCCCGAGATCATCTTTTTTGATGAGCCCACCACCGGCCTTGATCCAATTATGTCCGGTGTTATCAATGAGTTGATCCGTGAAATCGTCGTGGAAATGGGCGCGACGGCCATGACCATCACCCATGATATGAGCTCTGTGCGGGCAATTGCCGATCAGGTTGCTATGCTGCATGGTGGGAAAATCCGATGGGCCGGGCCCGAGGCCGCGCTGTGGGAGGCGGAGGACCCATATGTCAGACAATTCATCACAGGCTCGGCGATTGGGCCTATTGAAACCGTGCGCTGAAATGTCAGACATTTAGAGACCCGATATGGCAAAAACAACATATAGTTGCTCAAGCTGCGGCTCCACCTATACCAAGTGGTCGGGACGCTGTGACAATTGCGGGGAATGGAATACGATTGCTGAGGATACAGGGCTTAGCCAAGGCCCCAAATCCACCACCTCTCTGGGCATTCGGCGTGGCAAAACGGTGGAGCTCACCTCCTTGGCGGCGCAAGACACTGCCCCGCCCCGTACCATGTGCAAAATCGACGAGCTAGACCGCGTTCTGGGCGGCGGTTTGGTCACAGGATCTGCCACGCTGGTAGGTGGTGATCCCGGCATCGGCAAATCGACGCTGCTCTTACAGGCGGCGGCGGCTTTCGCCCAGGCTGGGCTGAAAACCGTCTATATCTCCGGCGAAGAAGCCAGCGCGCAAGTGCGTCTGCGCGCGCAACGGCTGGGACTGACGAAAGCGCAGGTCATGCTGGGGGCAGAGACCAATCTGCGCGATATTCTCACCACGCTGGATGCAGAAAAACCCCAACTCGCGATCATCGATTCGATCCAAACCATGTGGCTTGATTCGGTGGAAAGCGCGCCCGGCTCAGTCAGCCAAGTGCGTGCAACCGCCCATGAGCTGACCAGTTTCGCCAAAAGGCGCGGAATTTCAGTGGTTTTGGTCGGCCATGTCACAAAAGAGGGCCAAATCGCCGGCCCCCGCGTGGTCGAACATATGGTGGATACCGTGCTTTATTTTGAAGGCGAGCGCGGGCATCAATTTCGCATCCTGCGTTCGGTGAAGAATCGCTTTGGCCCCGCCGATGAGATCGGTGTGTTTGAGATGACCGGGCAGGGTCTGTCAGAGGTCACCAACCCCTCGGCTCTGTTCCTAAGCGAGCGCGGCACGCCCCAACCCGGCAACGCGGTCTTTGCGGGCATCGAGGGCACAAGGCCCGTTCTTGTTGAATTTCAAGCACTTGTCGCCCCCACCCCACATGCGCAGCCGCGCCGCTCGGTTGTTGGATGGGATAGCTCGCGCCTAGCGATGATTCTGGCGGTGCTTGAGGCGCGCTGTGGCATCCCGTTTACCGGGCTCGATGTGTATCTAAACGTGGCAGGCGGGATGAAAGTGAGCGAGCCAGCCGCCGACCTGGCCGTTGCCGCAGCGATTCTTTCTGCCCGCGAAGACAGCGCTTTGCCCGAAGGCGCGATCGTTTTCGGCGAAATCAGCCTGTCCGGCAGCCTACGCCCCGCCACCATGGCGGGAAACAGGCTGAAAGAAGCGCAAAAACTTGGATTTACAACCGCAATCATGCCTCAGAAAAGCAAAATCACCCCTAACGTGGGTTTACCTTTACTTCAGATGTCTGATTTAACGAGTTTCGTAGGTGAAATTTTTGGCGCCGGTTGAGGCGTATGTAAGTCAAAGGCAAGAGCGGTTATGGACGGTTTTACAATCATTGACGGTGTTGTTGCGCTTATCGTCGTGGTCTCTGCTTTACTCGCTTATGGGCGAGGTCTGGTGCGCGAATTGATGGCGATTGCAGGATGGGTTGGCGCGGCGATTGTCGCCTATATCTTTGCCCCGCAAGTTGAGCCGATCACGCGCGAAATTCCGATCATCAACGAGTTCTTGGGCACGAATTGCAACCCGATCACCATCGTCTTTGCCTTTTCGGTCGTTCTGGTGATCGCGCTGATTGTGTTTTCGCTGTTCACCCCGCTGTTTTCCACAATGATCCAACGCTCTGTGCTAAGCGGTGTTGATCAAGCTTTGGGCTTTTTGTTCGGGATCGTGCGCGGGCTTTTGCTGGTTGCCGTGGCCTTCTTTGCCTATGAAATCGTGCTCCCGACGCAAGAGCTTTCCTATGTGGATCAAAGCCGCTCTGCGACGGTCTTTTCGCAATTTACCGACCGAATCAATGAACAAAATCCGGAAAGCGCGATGGAATGGCTGACCAATCAGTCCACGGCGCTTGTGAATGCCTGCGACCAATAAATTCAACGGCACAAAATCACCGGGTGACAGCTGGTTAATCTATTGTTAAAGACCGGCGCGTGACAGCATCAGGAGCCAGCGCCCCCCGTGAGCAGATCAACCATGCCCCCCGCCTTGCCATTTGATGATGACAAGCTAAGAGAAGAATGCGGCGTGTTCGGCGTTATCGGCGTTCAGGATGCCGCCAGTTTCGTCGCTTTGGGCCTACATGCACTACAGCATCGCGGGCAAGAGGCGGGCGGGATCGTCTCTCATGACCCGGATCATGGCTTTAACTCTGCGCGCCGCTTTGGCTATGTGCGCGATAATTTCACCAGCAAACGTGTGATTGACACGGTGCCTGGGCCGCTCGCCATTGGCCATGTGCGCTATTCCACTGCTGGCTCCAAGGGCAACACGGCCATTCGCGATGTGCAGCCCTTCTTTGGCGAATTTGCGATGGGCGGCGCGGCGATTGCGCATAATGGCAACCTCACCAATGCGCGCGCGCTACGTCGAACGCTGATTGAGCGCGGCGCGATTTTTCAAAGCAGCTCCGACACAGAATGCATCATCCATCTGATGGCCCGCTCGATGGGGCGCACCATCCCAGATCGCATGAAAGAGGCGCTGCGCCAGGTCGAGGGCGCGTTTTCTATTGTGGCCATGACGCGCTCTAAGCTGATCGGTGTGCGCGATCCTCTGGGCATTCGCCCGCTCGTGCTCGGCGCGCTTGGAGGCGGCCATGTGCTCGCCTCTGAGACCTGTGCGCTTGATATCATCGGGGCCAGTTTTGTCCGCGAAATCGAGCCCGGCGAAATGGTGGTGATCACCGAGTCTGGGGTTGAAACCTCCCGCCCCTTTGAGCCGGTTAAGCCGCGCCCCTGCATCTTTGAATATGTCTATTTCAGCCGCCCCGACAGTGTGATTGGCGGCAAATCCGTCTATGAGGTGCGGCGTGAAATCGGCCGCGAGCTGGCCCGCGAAGCCCCGATTGAGGCCGATATGGTCTGCCCGGTGCCTGATGGTGGAACCCCCGCTGCGATTGGCTATGCCCAAGAAAGCGGCATCCCATTTGAGATGGGAATCGTGCGAAATCAATATGTTGGGCGCACGTTTATCGAGCCAACCGAGCAGATCCGCAATATGGGTGTGCGGCTCAAGCTGAACGTGAACCGCGCTTTGGTGCGGGGCAAGCGCATCATTTTGGTGGATGATTCCATTGTGCGCGGCACCACCTCACGCAAGCTCAAAGACATGATCCTAGAGGCAGGCGCCGCCGAGGTGCATTATCGCATCGCCAGCCCGCCCACCATTTGGCCCTGTTTCTTTGGCATCGACATGCCACGGCGCGAAGAGCTGTTGGCTGTAAATATGGGCGAAGAGGAGATGCGCGACCATTTGGGCGTGCATTCGATCAAATTTGTTTCAATTGATGGGCTTTATCGCGCCCTTGGATTCCCCGATGGGCGTGACCCCGATGCACCAGAATTTTATGATGCGGTCTTTACCGGCGATTATCCGATTGACCTGACCGATATGGCAGCCAGCGGATTTAAGCTAAAAGCGGCCGAGTGAATCAAATCTTAGCCCACCGCACGCGGGCTTCACCAAATTGTCAGACAATTGGGGCATCTTACCCGTGCATATGCAAATACACGCGGCCCTAAGACCTCCTGCAACCATAAGTCGGGACGAGGGCTGCGTGGCCGGACGAGATGGATTGAGGCTCTAACGGTTGGATTCGTGTCCCAACCGATCTGTCGCTTAACGCGGGCCCGCAAAGTCTGGTTTCTATCTATGTTTCCCCGGCGCAGCGAGAGGTTGCAGCTGGGTATTCGTGCTGCCCTAAACCGCGATCCCCTGCCGCCCGGCCAGATCGGTGAAATATTGCCAAGCGACCCGCCCCGAGCGCGAGCCCCGCGTCGCCTGCCATTCAATCGCCTCTGCGCGCAAGGTTTCGCTTGCGATTTCAACGCCGTAAGCCGCGCAATAGCCTTCGATCATAGATAGATATTGCTCTTGATCACAGGAATAGAAGCCGAGCCAGAGCCCGAAACGATCAGAAAGCGAGACCTTTTCCTCAACCGCCTCACCCGGCATGATCGCGGTGCTGCGTTCATTGTCAATCATATCGCGCGGCATGAGGTGACGCCGGTTCGATGTCGCATAAAGAATCACATTCTCCGGGCGACCTTCCATCCCGCCATCCAAAACGGCCTTGAGGGATTTATAGTGCTGGTCATCATGAGAAAAACTCAGATCGTCGCAAAACAGGATAAACCGTCCCGGCGCGCCGCGCAGCAGGTTGAGCAAACGCCCGACGCTTGGCAGATCCTCGCGTTGCAGCTCGACCAGCTTCAGATCTTTATGTGAAATCTCAACCTCGGCGTGTAGCGCCTTGACAAGGCTAGATTTCCCCATGCCGCGCGCTCCCCAAAGCAGCGCGTTATTTGCCGCATAGCCAGCTGCAAATTGCCGTGTATTGGCAAGCAATGTCTCTTTGGCGCGATCCACCCCCACCAGCAAATCCAGCGCGACGCGGTTGATTTTTGGCACGGGTGCTAGACGATCCGGCTCCACCTGCCACACATAGCCAGAGGCTGACCAATCCGGGGCGGGCGCGGGGGGCGGCGACATGCGTTCGAGCGCCTCAGCAATCCGCAGCTTAGCCTTGCTCATTTTTGCACCATGCCCGGATCTTCATCCTCATCCTCATCAAATTCGGCCATCAACGGATCTTCTTCGTCATCGTCATAATAGCCCTCGGCGCGCAGCTGCTCTTCGCGCTTGCTCTCCACGCGGCGCACCAAGAAAATCGAGACCTCATAGAGCCCATAGACGACAACAAAGAGAATAAGCTGTGTGATCACATCGGGCGGCGTGACCAGAGCGGCAAGCACCAAAATCCCCACCATCGCGTATTTGCGCACATTTGCGAGCCCCTCAGAGCTCACCAGCCCCGCCTTACCCATCAAGGTCAAAAGCACAGGCAGTTGAAAACACAGGCCAAAGGCGATGATGAATTTCAGTGTAATATCAAGGCTTTCATTGACCTTTCCGTTAAACACAATCGGCGGGCGGGTGCTTTCGACCGGGGCTTGACCATCGGTTCCCAAGAAGTTTGCAAACATAGAGGAGGCATCGGCAAAGCCCAGCAAAAAGGTCATTGCCAGCGGCGTGACCACAAATTGCGCAAAGGAGGCCCCCAAAATAAACATCACCGGAGAGGCGATGATAAAGGGCAAAAACGCATTCTTTTCCGTGCGATAAAGACCCGGTGCCACAAAGCGCCAGAGCTGATAGCCAATGACCGGAAAAGACAGACCAAAGCCGAACACCATGGAGACCCGAAACAGCGTGAACAGGAACTCTTGCGGGCTGGTATATTGGAAGGTCGGGTTCGGATCGCCCAAATCGCGCAGCGTGTCCGAGATCGGCTCGAGCAGGAAATTCAACACATGTTCGGCAATAAACACGCCCTGAATTGGCACAAAAAACACCGAAATCGCGATCACAAAGGCGATTACCGAGCGGATGAGCCGCGTGCGCAGCTCTGCGAGATGCTCGATCAGCGGAGCGGCACTGTCATCTATATCTGAATTGTCAGTCATTTAGGGATCTTTCGGCGCATCGCTGTTTAAGGCATCGGGGCGCAGCTCAAGTTCAAGTGCTTCGGCGCGGGCCATTGCCTCTTGTGCCTCTTTCGCTTTGCGTTCAGCCTGGGCGCGGGCGGTGGCAGCTTCGATTTTCTTTGAGGTTTCCAGGCGCTCTTCCATGCGTTTGCCGGCGAGTTTTCCGGTTTCGCTTTCAGGATCAAGGTTGAAATCTGTCAGACCTTTGGCGGCGTTTTTCGCCTCATCCGCGGCCGCTTTTACCGGGTTAGCCGCCGTGTTCAGCGTTTTTTGGATGTCTTTCAAACCGCTCTCATCAGCTGCCTGATTCATCGCGCTGGTGAATTCGCGCGCCATCCCGCGCATGCGGCCAACGAAACGTCCGACATTTCGAAACATCACCGGCAGATCCTTTGGACCCACCACAATCAGCGCCACTATCCCAACGACAAGCAGCTCGGCAAAGCCAAGATCAAACATGAAACGGCCTTAGACTTTGTCTTTTTCGTCAGACGGGGTCACGTCTTTGGCGGTTTCGGCCATTTCGGATTCCAGCTCGTTTTTGCCCTCATTGATGCCCTTTTTGAAAGACGTAATGCCCTTGCCCACTTCGCCCATCAGGCCAGAGATTTTGCCGCGCCCAAAGAGCACCAGCACAACAACTGCGATCAAGATAATGCCTGGCAGGCCGATATTTCCAAGTCCCATGATTTTTCTCCTATGTTGAGGCGCGCGCCTCATGTGGTCCGTTTGACTGGTTTAGTGCCAAGGCCGGCATGAGAGGGCCAGGGAAATTGGCGTGTTTCATACCCTTGTGGCTGGGAGAATTTGTGCAAACCGGGGCTTGAGCGGCGCAACTGACAGGTTTATGTCAGGAGCGAGGGATGAGAGAGGCCCAAATGCCCCGCACCGAGCGCCTATTTGATCTGCTGAACCTGTTGCGCGATGGCAATTTGCACACGGCGCAGGTTTTGGCGGCGCGCCTTGGGGTCTCTGAGCGCACGATTTATCGCGATATGGAGCGCTTGCAGGCCTCTGGGGTTCCCATTGAGGGCACGCGCGGGGCGGGATACCGGGCGAATACTCTGACCACCCTGCCCCCGATCGCCTTGAGCGAGCATGAGCTCGAGGCGCTGAACCTTGGCATTGCGATTGTGGCGCAGGCGGGGGATGCGCGGCTGGCGCGGGGCGCGGCGGATTTGGCCGATAAGCTGGATGCGCTGTTGCCACAAGAGGGGATTGCGGGCGCGGAGGCGTGGAAATTTGAGCTTTCGCCCTTTGCCGATATGGCGCGGGGGCTGTCGCATATGCCGGTGCTGCGCGCAGCGATCACGGCGCGTCAAAAGGTGAGGCTGCGCTATTGTGGCACTGATGGCGCGCGCGTCTCTCATATGTTGCGCCCGCTTAAGCTGGATCATATAGCGCGGGTCTGGAGTGTGCTGGGCTGGTCAGAGAGCCTGGGCGATTTTGCAGAGTTTCGGGTGGATCTGATCGAAGAGGCAACGCCGCAGCCCGAGCTGTTTGAGGATGAGCCCGGCACCTGTCTGAGTGATTTCAAAACAGCCCAGTAAAGCGCTCGGGCAGCAGATATTGCTTATCATAATCAGGGCGGTTGAAGGCATAATAGCCGGTCTCGCCGCGTGGGCCAAAACTGCGCTGCATGCGTCTGCGCAGCCAAGCCAGATCAAAGCCCTGTTGCATTTCAAGCTGGGCAAAGCTGTCGAACAGGGCGCGGTCCTCTCCCCGCTCGCTCGCAAACCAATGGCGGCCGATCGCGACGGCTTTGGGATCATCGCCTAGCACACGGGCGCTTGCATTACGCCGGTCCATCGCGGCGCAATAGCTGTCAAAGTCGCAGAATTTTAGATGCATCAGGTACAGCCCTTCGGGGCAGTGCAGCTTATCATATTGCGCAAAATGCCCCCCGCGCGAAAGCTTTGTTGGGCAAGAGACGATGCAAGGTTTTGAGTAATGCGGGGCCAAGCGTGCATGACGTCGCGGGCCGAGGATCAGGGGCTCTGGCGGGTCTGGCTCAAGCTCGGTACGGTGGATCACCTCAAGACCCAGGGGCGTGAAAACGCGTTTGCGCGGGGCGTTTTCGAGCCAGTCCAGAAGATTTCCCTGCAACGGGTCCAGCACCACCAGCTCATCCACATCGCCCACGATGATATGGGTGTAATAGCGGCGCAGCCCTTGCACCAGATTGTTCAGGAACTGCCAGCGTTTGCCATCGAAATTCTTATGCGGCTCGCCAGGAATGCCGATCAGGTTACAGCCTGTCGCCAGCGCCGCGACCTCCGCGCCGCGCCCATGATTGACGATATAGCAATTCTCGCGCCCCAAGAGCCCGCCATAATGCCTAAGCCACGCGCGCAAGAAAAACAGATCATCGCGCACCATGGTCACTGCCGCTGCGATTTGCATTTGCGCGCCCCTTCCCGCTATGAGTGTATGATCCTTATAGCGCAGTCAGCGGGAGATGTGAGTGGAAAAGCATGATCCGATTATGGCAGAGGCGATAGCCGCGCGAGGGTGGTATCTGCACCGCGCCCCGCGCGTTCCCTTGCGGCAATTCCAAGTCTTTGGCGAGCGTGGCTCTGGCACCAATCTGGTACGGCGTTTGCTGAACAGGAGCTTTACCATCCAACGCTCGGACGCTCTGGGTTGGAAACATGGGGTGCCCAGCATGGCGGCGATCCCCGCAGATATGCTCATTGTGGTGGTGCAGCGCAATCTGTTTGACTGGGCGCGCTCGCTGCATAGGCGTCCCTGGCATGGGCATCCCGAGATACAAGCCCTGCCCTTTGACGCCTTTATTCGCGCGCCTTGGCGCTCTGTGATTGATCGCCCTTCACATTTTGCGCCGCTTTCTGGGCCGCGCGGGGCGCTGTTGCAATATGATCGTCATCCCATCACCGGGGCGGCGTATGAGACGATTTTTGAGATGCGCGCGGTGAAGTCTGAGGCTTGGCTGGGTTTTCGCAATCGCGGCTGCGCATTGCTGTATGTCCAACTTGAAATGGTGCAAGAAGATCCTGAGGCCTGGCTGAACGCGATCCGCCAAGCGCTTTCGCTAGAGTGGTCTGACACAGGATATCGGCCAGTGCAAAAACGTCTTGGAACCCGCTTTACACCGGCCATAGATCCCCGCCCAGCAACGCCCGAGACATGGTGCGAAGAAGATCGCGCCTTTGCCATCGCCCGCGCAGATTGGGCGCAAGAGGCGCTGTTTGGTTATGAGCCGGGCGAATAGCTGCGCACGGTGTCGATCATGAGCTGCACATTCTCAGGGTCCGCATCCGGTGTAATGCCATGGCCGAGGTTAAAGATATGCGGCCCATTTGCGAAGGCCGCAACGATTTCACGAGTTTCGCGCACCAAATCCTCCCCGCCCGTCACCATATGGCGAGAGGCGAGATTGCCTTGCACACAGCCATCACACTGCACCTCGCGCGCCGCCCAATCTGCGCTGACCGAATTGTCCAGCGCCATGCAATCCACGCCCGTTGCCTTGGCAAAGCCGATATAGCCCTGCCCTGCTTCGCGTGGAAAGCCAATGACGGGCACGTCGGGATATTTGGCCTTAAGCGCGGCAGTGATCACCCGGCAGGGCTCTAGCGCGAAATCCTGAAAATCTTGGCCCTTAAGCGAGCCGGCCCAGCTATCAAAAATCTTGACCACTTCCGCGCCCGCCTCGATCTGCGCGCTGAGGTAATCAATCGTGCCTGCGGTGATGCGATCTATCAGCGCTTGAAAAGCCGCGCGATTGCCATCCTTAAAGGCATGTGCAGGCGCTTGATCCGGCGTGCCGCGCCCGGCAATCATATAGGTCGCCACCGTCCAAGGCGCACCGGCAAAGCCAATCAAGGTGGTCTCAGGCGGCAATTCCCGGCGCAAAATGCGCACGGTTTCATAGATCGGGTTGAGCGTGTCATGAATCGCATCCACGGGCTTCAGCGCATCGACCCCGGCGCGGTCGGTGATGGTGGACAGGCGCGGCCCCTCGCCGGTCACAAACCACAAATCCGCCCCCAGCGCTTGAGGCAGCAGCAAAATATCCGCAAACAGGATCGCCGCATCAAAGCCATAGCGGCGGATGGGTTGCAGCGTGACCTCTGCGGCCAGCTCCGGGTTATAGCACAGCGATAGAAAATCCCCCGCCTGCGCCCGCGTGGCGCGATATTCCGGCAAATAGCGCCCCGCCTGACGCATCATCCAAATGGGCGGAGTTGGGAGGCGTTCTCCGGCAAGCGCCCGCATGATTGTCTTTTGCTGTGTTCCCGCGGCGGATTTATCCTGCATTGCGTGCATCCTTTTTATGCTCTACTCACGTCAGGCCTAAACCGCCCAAAACGAGCTTGAGATAGACCATGACCTTGCGATTGCCCAGCCCTGCCTCTCCTCTTAAGATCGGCACGCGCGGCTCGCCTTTGGCTCTGGCCCAGGCCTATGAGACACGCGCGCGCCTGGCAACCGCCTTTCAGCTGGAAGAGGCCGCTTTTGAGATCAAAGTGATCAAAGTCACCGGCGATATGATCCAAGATCGCGCCCTCAAAGAGATCGGCGGCAAGGGGCTGTTCACCAAAGAGATCGAAGAGGATTTGCTTGCCGGCAAGATCGACATCGCGGTGCATTCGATGAAGGATATGCCCACGGTGCAGCCAGATGGGCTGGTGCTGGACTGTTATCTGCCGCGCGAAGATGTGCGTGATGCCTTTGTCTCGCCCAGCCTGCCCAGCATTGCAGATCTGGCCCAGGGCGCAACTGTGGGCACATCGTCCCTGCGGCGCAAAGCCCAGCTCTTGCATAAGCGGGCTGATTTGAATGTGGTGGAGTTTCGCGGCAATGTGCAAACCCGCCTCAAGAAACTGAGCGATGGCGTGGCCGAAGCGACCTTTCTAGCCTGCGCGGGCCTCAATCGCTTGAATGCAGGGGATGTGCCCGCCACGCCGATTGACCCAAGCGATATGCTCCCCGCCGTGGCCCAAGGCGCGATTGGGATTGAACGGCGCACGAATGATATGAACACAGCCGAGCTGCTCGCCGCCATTCATGATGCTGAAACCGCTGTGCAATTGACGGCCGAGCGCGCCTTTCTCTTTACCCTAGATGGCTCCTGCGAAACCCCCATTGCAGGGCTCGCAACGCGCGATGGCAATGTGCTGCACCTGCGCGGAGAAATCCTGCGCCCCGATGGCTCTGAAGCCCTTAAAGAACAAACAATGGGCGTAATTGAGGATGCCAAAGAGATGGGAATAGCCCTGGCACAAACTCTGTTAGAACGCGCTGGCCCCAGCTTTTTTGAATGACAGGCGCTGCCCAGCTCCTGAAACAGGGCTGCGCATGATTGCAACCCTTGGCATCACCTTTCCGATTTTTGCAACCATCGGCATCGGTTATCTGCTCACCGCACGCGGGGTGCTGAACCAAGAGGCGCTGCAAGCGATGGGCCGCTTTGTCATGATGCTCGCCATGCCCGCGCTGATGTTCAAAGCACTTGCCAGCTCTGATGCGCGTGACGTGATCAATCTGGATTATTTGCTCGTCTACGCGCTTGGGGGCCTGAGCTGCATTCTCGTAACAGCCCTGTGGTTCAGGCGCATCGTGCAAGACCCAGCAACCCTGGGCATCGCGGTGCTGGGGAGCACAATCGCCAATTCAGCCTTTGTGGGCTATCCAATCTTCCTTATGATCCTGCCCGAACAAGCTGGGATCATCCTGGCGTTAAACTTTTTGGTGGAAGTTGTCCTCTTGATCCCAATGTGTCTGTTCTTAGTGGATATGGGCAAACCCGGCCAACACCGCCCGATTCTGCACCATATCGCAGGTGTCTTGCTCAGCGTTCTGCGCCGCCCCTTGATGATCGGCTTGCTGTTGGGGCTGGGCGTGTCGCTCTTAGGGATTGAGCTCCCTGCCCCGTTCACCCGCCTGACGGAGCTCTTCGCCGGAGCGACCACTGTCTTGGCTCTCATCGTTGTGGGAGGCTCTCTCGTGGGCACATCCCGCAAAAACCATGGCACCCTGGCAGCGCAAATTAGTGTCGCAAAACTTATCCTGCACCCCGCCCTGGTCGCCAGCATAGCAGCCCTCTTGATGACATTCGGCCTTGCCACCCTGCCCCCCGAGCTGCACATGGCGCTGGTGGTCTCCGCCGCCATGCCCATGTTCAGCATCTACGCCGTCTTCGCCCAAGAAGCAGGCCAAGCGCACATGGCATCCGCCGCAATGCTCACAGCAACGCTCGCCTCCTATGTCACCGTAAACGGCGTTCTGATGATATTTCAATAAGGCAAAGCAAGAGCCCTGCCCGCTCTTCAAACTCAAGAAGCCATGTTTCAGACACCCAAATTCGAAGCCAAGGGAATTTTTTCAACTTTTTGCAACGCAAGTCATTGAACACCACAACCGTTTTAGCATAAGAGCGTCCTTGGAGACGTGGCCGAGTGGTCGAAGGCGCTCCCCTGCTAAGGGAGTAGGCGGGAAACCGTCTCGAGGGTTCGAATCCCTTCGTCTCCGCCACAAACCATTCGCGAACCCGAGACGAGGCCCCAGTGTGGGCCTTTTTTATTTTTGTTTCAAAGGGGTTTAGCGGAGCCATCCGACTTTCGGAGACTGGCCGTTGGCCCGAAATTGGTCTCCGAACGCCCCGCGTCTCCTTTCACCCGCCCTTCACCCAAATCGAGACGCATTCAAAATTGTTCGTTTTTTCAGGTGCTTGCCAAAAATGGATTACGCCGCAGTTGAGGTGGGTTCGACCGCTATCGAGACAGTCAGAGACACCCGAAGGCGGCGTGTTTGAGCGGGGTAGTGAGAAAGCCTTAGCAGGTTGGGCCACAACCAGGTCGGGCGACGATGCTCCCGGGACAGCGGTCACCGGATCCTGGACCAGTCATTCGCTGCAGCTTTCAGCAACGACCGAGATGCGGACTTTGCTTCCGTTTGATGTAATCAATTCAACGTCTGCTTCGCTCGTTTCAGTGCTCACGTTCGCAAAGGCCATGGTTGGACAGAGACGCCAGAACGTAGCAGTCTTCGGATACGCCGTCTCCATCACAGCCCTTCGAAATCCGTACCAACTCTTTCTCAAGCGCTCGGAGGCGTTTGATCTTTGCGCGCACGTCCGATAGCTGCGCCGTGGCGATATCTGTGGCCTCTTGACAGGAGCGGTCAGGGTGGCCCTGTAGTTCGATCAAGGCAGCAATCGCTTCGATTGAGAAGCCGAGGTCGCGTGCGTGCTTTATAAAGCTCAAGCGCTCCAGCCCTGCGGCATCGTATCGACGCTGATTGCCATCCGTCCGTTCCGGGGCGTCCAGAAGGCCCGTCTCTTCGTAGTAGCGAATGGTCGGAACCTTGACCTTCGTGCGTTTCGAAAGCTGGCCGATAGAAAACATGCGAGAAACCTCTTGAACCTCTAGTCGCTAGAGACACTACACTAGGTTCGAGATGGAATTGAAGAGGTCTTGAGATGGCAGGATGCTGCGGCAATGACTCCAAGTTCGACGGCATGTCAGACGTGTACAAGCGGCGGCTCTGGATCGTCATCGCGCTGAACGCCACGATGTTCGTAGTCGAGATGACGGCGGGGCACTTGGCGAAGTCACAGGCGCTTCAGGCGGACGCTCTCGACTTCCTGGGAGACGCGCTCACCTATGGCATTTCGCTCGCCGTGATCGGAGCTTCGATCCGCGCTCGCACAAATGCGGCCTTGGCCAAGGGGATCAGCCTGTTCCTGATGGGCGCTTGGGTGTTCGGTTCAACTGTCTACCGCGTGTTCTACGTCGGTGTGCCGGAAGCCGAGATCATGGGCATTGTTGGTGCTCTGGCTTTGGCGACGAACCTTGCAAGCGTCTTCCTTTTGGTGAGCTACAAGGACGGGGATGCCAACGTCCGCTCGGTCTGGCTTTGCTCTCGAAACGATGCCATCGGCAATGTGGCGGTCATGATCGCCGCCTTGGGCGTCTGGGGCACGGCGTCAGGTTGGCCTGACCTCGTCGTAGCCGCTATCATGGCGAGCCTGTTTTTGTCGTCCTCGTTCCAGATCACTCGCCAGGCGCTCGCCGAGCGCCGCGAGGTCGTCGATCATCAGCATGCTTGAGCAAGATCACGACAAATTGGCTCGGATACAGCCGCCAAGGGATGACAAGATCCAATACAGAGCATAAGGCCGACTCATATGCATATTACGCGCCGTCACATTATCACCGCCGCTGTAGGTCTTGCCAGCATTGCACCCTTCGCCGCGATTGCGCAGGGGGCTCCGTCCATCCACGTTCTCAAGGACCCGAATTGCGGCTGTTGCCGGGTTTGGGTCGATATTCTTCGAGCGGAAGGCTTTCGTGTAACCGAGGAGCGCAGCTTTGGCACTCTGCTGGTTCGGCACAAGTTGGACAATGGCATCCCTCAAGACATGATGTCGTGCCACACGGGCGAGATCGATGGCTACATGATCGAGGGCCATGTGCCGGCTGCAGACATCCGTCGCCTTCTGGACGAACGTCCAGATGCAGTCGGTCTCGCCGTTCCAGGCATGCCCTATGGATCACCCGGAATGGGGCCGGAAGATCAGCGGGAAGCCTACGAAGTATTCCTGATCCGGCGCGACGGTAGCACCGAAGTGTTCACGAGTTATGACGCAGCCTGAGGTGAAATTAGACGATCAGAAATAATAGGGAGAAGACGATGACGCAGCATAGACTACGATTTATGGGTTTGGGCGCGGTGTTTGTCATCATTGCCACTGTGGCCGTCGCACAGCAGCAACGAGGCGATTGGTGGGGCCACGGGCCGATGGGACCGGGCCACATGTGGTCTGAACGCATGCCTGGCTGGGGGCACGGAAACATGGGACCAGGCCAGCAGCAGCGCATGCAACGACACTGGACTTACATGAACGAGGGCGTGCCCGCAGCTTATCGGGGTGCTCGGAACACTATTCGCGCAACGCCCGAAGCTATCGCGGAAGGCCAGGCGCTATACACTGCGAACTGCGCAAGTTGTCATGGAGCCGAGGGTCTCGGAGATGGCGAAGCGGGTCGTTCTCTCGTGCCTTCTCCCGCTCTCCTTAGATGGTTCGTTCAGATGCCGATGTCGGGAGACGAGTATCTCCTTTGGGCAATTTCTGAGGGCGGTGAACGCTTCGGAACGGACATGCCAGCCTTCAGGGATGCGCTGAGCGAAGAAGAAATCTGGAAAATCATCGCTTACATGCGCACCGGGTTCCCGCGATAACGTGCATCGCGAACGCTTCCCAGAGCTATTTGCAGTGCTTCTAAAAATGCACAATTTCGCCGATACCGCCGAAACTGACATTGGTGGAGCGCGCGGCATCGGTCACTTTGGGCTGATTCTGTTGAAAAACTCCGATTTTGGCAAAATCGACGAAATTTTAGCCCGTACGGCGCAACCAACTTTTCGAGGCGAGGGGTTCGGCCAAATTGGGCTCCTGCCGCTCATGTGCCAGTTCACTACGCCTCATGGCATATCTCGTCTGACCTTTCGGTATCGCGGGTTCTTCCGAAAAATTACGGCATCTGAAATTCGGAGTTTTTCAACAGAATCGGCTCTGAAGAGCCATTAGCTGCAGAAGGCACGAACGTCGGCTCTATGTGAAATGGGTGCCGTGCCTACCATTTCCAGGCCAGACGCCCACCGTCAGCCAAGCGCCCGACCTACCTGCTCAGCCCAAACCTCTCCTGCCAAGAAACACAAATCATACAGACTGACCGCCGAAGCCTCGCGCCCACAGGTCAGCCGTTTCAGGACCTCCGGCGCGAGGTAGGCCAGCCGCAACTGGCGGCTGACATGTCGTTCGGCCAGCCCGACGGCTTCGGCCAGATCCTGGATCGTGCTGAACTCGCCTGCCTCAATGCGCCGCCGCCAGCCCCATGCACGGCCGATGGCGCGGAGGACATGCGGGTCCTGCGTCTGGTCTTCGCTGGGCAGATAATCGGCGGGCGGCATGATTTTTGGCCGACCGTTCCTCTTGCGCACCTTCAACGGGATCAGCACGCGGATCGTATCGTCTGGCTTGGTCATTCTGCGGCTTCCATTCGGCGCGGCGCGACCATCTCGCGGATGACGCCTGCAATCCCCTCGCGCCTGATGTCGACCTCGAGCCCCGCGGCGGTGACGGTGACGCGCCGGACAAGAAGCTGGATGATCCTTGCCTGCTCGGCCGGGAACAGTTGCGCCCAGAGCGCGCTGAATTCATGCAATGCCGCGATGGCGTCCGCCTCCGAAACTGCGCTATCCTGTTGCTTCAGGGCCGTGATCACCTGCGTGACGACCTCCGGCGTCTGCAGAATGCGCCGGACCTCGGTCACGACCGCGTCCTCGACCATTCCAGCCGCCAGCCGCATCGGGGCGGTCTCTTCGCCGGTCTCGCGGTTCCGGATGACGTCCATCGAAACGTAGTACCGGTAAAGCTTCGCGCCCTTCTTGGTGCTTGTGGGCGTCATGGCCGCGCCGCTGTCGCTGAAGATCAGGCCCTTCAGGAGAGCAGGAGTCCGGGATCGGCTGTTATTTGCACGTTTTCGCGGGCTTTCCTGCAGGATGGCGTGCGCCCGATCCCAGAGGTCGTTGTCGATGATAGCGTCGTGCTCGCCGGGATAAGCCTTGCCCTTGTGGACGGCTTCACCACGATAAACACGGTTGTTCAGGAGCCGATATAGGTAGCCCTTGTCGATCAGCGTACCCTGCTTGTTGCGGAAGCCGTCGCGGCGGAGTTCGCGCGCGAGAACCGTCGCGGATCCCAGTTCGACAAACCGCTCGAAGATGCGACGGACCGATGCGGCCTCCGCATCGTTCACCAACAGTTTGCGATCCTCCACATCATAGCCCAGCGGAACATAGCCGCCCATCCAGATCCCGCGCTTGCGGGATGCCGCCACCTTGTCGCGGATCCGCTCGCCGATAACTTCGCGTTCGAATTGAGCGAAGCTTAGCAGGATGTTCAGCGTCAACCGCCCCATGGACGTCGTGGTGTTGAACGACTGCGTCACCGAGACGAAGGTGACACCGTTGCGGTCGAAGATCTCAACCAGCTTAGAAAAATCCATCAGCGAGCGGCTGAGGCGGTCGATCTTGTAGACCACGACGACATCGATCAACCCATCGTCGATGTCGGCCAGAAGCTGCTTAAGACCGGGACGTTCGAGGGTGCCACCGGAAAAACCGCCATCGTCGTAGCGGTCGCGGGTCGCAACCCAGCCCTCGGATCGCTGGCTGGCGACATAGGCTTCGCAGGCCTCCCGCTGGGCATCGAGGCTGTTGAATTCCATGTCGAGCCCTTCTTCGCTCGACTTGCGGGTGTAAATGGCACAGCGCAGGCGGCGCTTGGGGCGGGCGTTGATATCCATCATGCTTCCTCCCGCTTGCGTTCACGCAGGCCGAAGAAGCGATAGCCATTCCAGCGCGTTCCGGTGATGGCGCGGGCCACGGCCGAGAGCGATTTGAACTTCCGGCCCTGCCAGTCGAAACCGTCTTTCAGCACGATCACCGTCTGCTCGACCCCGTCCCATTCCCGGATCAGTCTCGTGCCCACCACCGGATTGCGCGGATCGGCAATCTGGTTTTTCCGGCGCGCGACACCTTCGACCTCATCGGCGAGCAGGTCCAGCATGCGCCGCGTTTCCCGGTCAGGGCCGCCGTAGGTCAGTTCCTGGATCCGATAGGCGATCCGAATTTCCAGAAATGCCCGGCTGTTGTTTGGCGCCGAGGTGCCGATCAGCTTTTCCCATTCAGCTTTGAGGTCCTTGACCGACATGGCCTTCAGCGTGGCCAGGCGCGCCAGGACGGTTTGATCCACCGCTCGCTCCTGCCCAGGTTTTGTAGGGTTTATCTTATTGTGATGCTTCATCAATTCCTCCGATGCGGATACGTTTTGCACGACGACCACCGCTCTTTCGGGGCGAGAAGTCCACGAAACTGTCTCCGCCTTCGGCAGATAAAGAACTGGCGTTTTCGGCGTTCAGGCGAATGACGCCAGCCGCCAGAATACGACCGAGTTCTTCGAGGCGCGCGTCCGCTGACATGCGCTCAGGACAAAGGGGATTGGGACCCGAAATCGGGCCTGATGTGATGCTGGGCATGGCGACTTTTCGCGATTGGAATGATGCCGTCAATGTATCGCGAAATTAGGAAATCACAAGTAATTCAATAGTTTGCGGACTGCATCGACCTGCGGGTAGAGCCGCGTATTTCTGCGCAATGACTATGCGCCCGTAGGGGGGCGCCAATTGGAGTCACAGAGCCGAATCAGCCTGCGCGACCATCCATGAATTTGTCGAATGTATCGATTGTCTGCTCTTCTTCCAGCTCGGCCATCTCCCCGCGGGATGGGGCGCGGTCAGGATAAAGCAGCAGCGAGATCGTCATCTGGTCGTTGCGGGGCGAGAACACCGTCATTTCATGGACAGGCTCAGATCCCAACCAGACACCTGCCGGATGGAGGTGACCATGGCGACCAGTATCCCAGTCCACCTCCTGCGCGGCCAAGGAGGCGGCTGGCATCTCGGTCACGGTTTGCCGCGCCCTGTAGAAGACGCCGGATTTCAGCAACGGCTCGCTGGACCATGCCCAGTCGATGAATCCCTCCCTGCCTACCACGATCATCGCCCGCTTGTCGGTGATGGTCATCCATTTCAGGATCGCCGCCGTGAGCGACACGGCATAGCGGTCCGCCAGATCGGTCATCACGTCGATGTCGATGGGGCGGTCCTTGATCTGGGCTCGGAAGTCGTCGAGCGGCATCAAGAGGTAGGAGGCGAAGGTATTGGCCTCACCTTCGATCTTGTTCCGGCCCTCATCCCAGTCAGCCATGTTGCGGTTGCTACATTCGAGGCCGTTGGGATTGGTCTGCCGGTGCAGCAGGTAGTGGCCCAGTTCATGGGCCAACGTGAAGTTCCGCCGCCCCGGCGAACGGATGGTCTCATTGTAAATGATACCCCACTCACCAGAACCGTTGGGGTGCGGCATCAACATGCCTTCGACGCCTTTGGACAGGTCCAACCCGCCGACCATGGTGATCGGTGCGTCCGGAAACACCTGTCGTGAGAAATCCTGCGCCAGCGCCGCCACATCAATCGGAAACCGCGGTAGCCCATGCGCTGCCTGATGCAGCGACAGGATCTGCGTAAGGCGGATTGCCCAACCCTGTGGCGTCGTGGGCAGGCTCAATCCTTCTTTCCCCACATATCGATCATCTGATTGATCTTAGCTTGGTCGTCCGGGGCGAGCTTGCTGAATTTGCGGAAGAAGGCCTCCTTCAGAACCGCGTCTCCGGGCTCTTCGCTTTCATCCAGCAGATAATCGGTGGTGACCTCGAGGGCCTGAGCGATCCGGGTCAATTTTTCTCCGGACGGCTTTCGTGCGTCGCGGTTTTCCAACTCCCAAATGTAGCTCTTGCTCGAGTCGGTCAGCTCCGCGAGCTTGTCGAGGGAGTATCCCTTTTCCTGGCGGTGGCGCTTGATCTTGGCGCCGAGGGACGTGGTCATCGTTTCATCCTTGTTTTCCTTGGTTGCAGGAAGCTTGTTCGGTATGCCGAACAAAATCGTGCCGCGCAAGTAGACGCGACGGTTTGTTCGGTATATATCGAACATCATCGTATCGCTTTGCACCGATTCCCTCCTCCTGGCCAGAAAGGGCTCCCATGACCGCTATTGCCGCCTTCCTCCGCAAGACCCCCGTCCCCCGACTGCAAGACTATTTCACCGCTGCTGGGTTTACCTCTCTTCCGCCAGTCGATTGGACCAAGCCCGAGTCGGAGGTCGTCGAGCCCTTGATCAAGGCTGTCGACGATATGAACGATGACGAAAAACAGCGTGTCGTTCTCGATGCAGGCCGGGTCGCTGCCCTCGCGGATGAACCAGGACAGAACGCTTTGCAGAATGTGGTTCTCAACCGCGCTGTGTTCGACCCGCTGGAAGGGGCAAACAATCGCTCGCTCTGGGTCTTCCTCAATGAAACCGACCGTTTCCGTCTGGCCGAAGAGGTCCGCTACAATGATGAGCGCCGCCGGACCCGGTCGTGGAGCGGTTTTGGAGTCGATGCTGATCTTGCAGTGCGGAAGGATCCCATATCGATCGCGGCCTTCACCGCAGCGATCCGTGAGCGGTTTGAGACGTCAAATGTCCATGTCGACATATTCGATCGCCACCGGGTGATCCTCGATGGCGAGGAGTGTGAACTCGTCCAGGTCGCAGTTTATCGTGAGGGGCGCCCCGAAGACACGCTTGGCTTTGATGCCAACAGCACGCTGGCGCGTCGGATCGTAAAACCGGTGTTCGAGGCCGCATTGACCTATGAGGCAGCGACCGGCGTGATCGAGGTCGTGGCCAAGACCCGCGAGGATCGCATGGATTTGACGCGTTTCATGGCGCGAGATCTGCTCGGCATTGCCATTGACGAAAAGCAGCAGCTGCCGCTGCGGGAATATGATCTCAGCATGCTCGCGCAGCCGTTCGATTTTCCGACCGATCCGGCAGACGGGATCGCTGGCGTGACGGTCAAGGAACTGCGGTTGATGGATCTCGGCGATGCGAAAGAGCGCATCACGCTGGAGTCCATGTCGGGCGCGGACCGGACGATCTGGCAGATGGCCGAGCATCGCATTGGTCTGGACATCGGCGGCGGTTCCTTCGTTCGCGGGATTACCGGTGAGGTACCGGAATGGGTGATCACGCGGGCGCGTTTCACGATCAAGTTCCACCCCGGTCCCTCCGGCGGGCGCGGCAAGTCTCTGTCGCTGACCGTGACCATGCCGCATGGTTGCAACCTGAAGGACATGACGCCGCAAGAGCGCCTGATCGGCGAGAAGTACCTGCGGCTCTGGGGCATCCTGAAAGATGACACCGACGAAGGCGACGTCATTGAGTAAGCGTGCGATCGACCTTCTGCTGCGGGCCATGGAAGCCCCCAGCCCGTCAATTCAGGCGTCGGCGCTGCACCAGGTCTCGCGCACTGCGACCGACACGTTGTTAAAGGCAAAGCTGCTGCTTCCGAGCGGGCATATCCCGGTCGTTGCGGGGATGGATGACTACGAAGATGAGCCGTTTGAGGCGACCTGGTCGGCCGAGCTGAAGTCATTCGGCTATCACGACAGCACTGGCCGCTGGATCAAAGTCGACAATCAGGAGATCGCGGCGTGCAAGGTCGACTACGGGCTGGCGCTTGCCAAGATGCTGGTGGCGTTCGAGCGGGCGGGGCCACCGCGCCCGGCGCCCTTGATCGCCGATCTTGTCTTGGACGTTGGCACCATCAAGCTTTCCGGAACGAAGGCCCCCGTGCCGGTCTGGTTTGCCCGGAGACTTGGGGATCCGGTAGTCTGGGCGCAGCTTGAATCACTGGTTGTGCGCAAGCCGCCTCAGGAAATTCGCGTCATCCTGACTTCAACGCCCGGGGGTTGCATCCCCGAGACCGCCCAAAAGCGCAACCACATCATCAACGTGGCAGATATTGCGGGTGATCCGGCCAAGCTCGCGATTTCGCCGCAGGTCCTCGGCGCGCGGGTATTCCCCGGCCAAGCGCAGCATCGTTTCCCGATCGATCACTCTGACGATTACGGCATCGTCTGGCTACGCGGCGAAACCCTCACCTTTGGCAGCGATAAACAGCGGCAACTCTTGGGGCTGTTGTTTGACGCCTATTGGTCAGGTTCGCCTGTGTGCCGGACGGCGGTCGTCCTTTTCGAGGCGGGCTACGGCGACAGCACGAACGCGTTCTCCAAGGTATTCAGCGGTCGCGACGACTGGCGCTCCTTCATCAAATACGCCGACGGAAATTGTTGGATCGAGCCCTGACGTGACCAGGCACCGCTGTTTCAAAGGCCGTCCAGCAGGGCGGCCTTTTGCTTTTTGTCACCTTCCTACCGGCTTCCCTACCAGTGCCCTCCCTCAGCCCTACCGCCCCCTCCGCGATGTTGGTCCCGCAACTGTTCGCACAATCCCCAAGGAGGTTCACATGGCGACAAGGCACCTTTCCCAGATCGAGCTGGCGGCTCGCTGGAACATTTCGCACCGGACGCTGGAGCGCTGGCGGTGGACGGGCGAAGGCCCGAAATTCATCAAGCTCGGCGGCCGCGTGATCTACCGCCTCGAAGATGTTGAGGCATTCGAGGCTGAGCAGATCCGCGGCGCAGACGGCGAACCCCATCGCCCAATGTCGGCATAAGGGGGCTGCAATGATGATCCCTAACCACATTACGCTCGCGGATATTCCCGCCATGCCTGTTGGTGAAATCGCTGCGCTTCCCGCAGACCAACTGGCGCTGCTGCAAGAGGCGGCGCAGCAGAACCTTCAGCGGGCCAAGACGGTGTCAGACTGGCTCGAAGGTGCGATCGCACTGAAATACGCTGACCGGGCAGCGGAGTGCCGCCGCGACGCGGGCAAAGATACCGGCACGGTTCGCCTCAACGATGGCAACGTCACAGTGACCGCTGATCTCCCCAAACGCATTGACTGGGACCAGGCGATGCTGGCCCAGATCGCGGAGAACATTGCCGCGGCGGGCGAGGATTCTGCGGAGTTCATCGAAACCACGCTGAAGGTGTCCGAACGCAAATATGCCGCCCTTCCTGAGAGCTGGCGCAAAGGATTTGAGCCGGCGCGCACGGTCCGCACCGGAAAGCCGAAATTCCGCCTGGTGCTGAACGAGGAGGTGCGCTGATGGCCATTTCTCTCGCTTCTCTGCGCACAGCATCGGTGCTTCAGCCGCCGCGCATCCTGATCCACGGCGTGGCCGGGGTCGGAAAATCCACCTTCGCGGCCGATGCTGACCGGCCCGTCTTCCTCATGACCGAGGATGGCTTGGGTAAGCTGCAGGTCCCGCATTTTCCGTTGGCGACGGGCTATGCCGACGTGTCGGAAGCGCTCGACGCCTTGCTCGATGAAGACCACGACTATGGCACAGTCGTCATCGACAGCGTCGACTGGTTGGAGCCGCTGATCTGGGCCGAGGCCTGCAAACGCAACGGCTGGGCCTCCATCGAGACGCCGGGCTTCGGCAAGGGCTATGCCGAGGCACTGACCATCTGGCGTGAGTATCTCGACAAGCTCAACGTGCTGCGGGACCGCAAGGGCATGGTGGTCATCCAGATCGCCCATACCGACATCAAGCGTTTCGACAGCCCCGAGCACGAACCCTACGACCGCTATGTGATCAAGCTGCAGACCCGCGCCTCGGCGCTGCTGCAGGAGCATTCGGACGTGGTGCTCTTCGCCAACTATCAGATCTCGGTCGCAAAATCCGATGTCGGCTTCAACAAGAAGGTGACCCGGGCGCTCGGGTCCGGTGCGCGCGTCATGCACACCGAAGAGCGCCCCGCCTTCCTCGCCAAGAACCGTTACGGCCTGCCGGACACCCTGCCGCTTGCGTGGTCGGAGTTCCTCGCAGCCATGCCGCAGCCTGAATAATCCAGAAAGGACAATACCATGGCACGTTTCGATACGTCCTTCGACGCGACCGGCGTCGAGCCCACCACCGCCTACGAGGTCCTTCCCGCAGGCAAGTACCGCGCCCAGATCGTCGAAAGCGAGATGCGCGTGACCCGCAATGGGATGGGCCAATTCCTGTGGTTGATGCTCGATATCCTGGAGGGCGAACACAAGGGTCGGAAGATCTTTGACCAGCTTAACCTGGTGAACCCGAACCCGACCACAGTGGAAATCGCGCAGCGGACGTTGTCGGCGATCTGTCACGCCACCGGCAAGATGCAGGTCAGTGACAGCGAGGAGCTGCATCTCATCCCGATGACCATTCAGGTGACGGTCAAACCGCCCAAGAACGGCTACGGCGAGAGCAACGGCATTCGCTACCTGCTGCCCGAGCCCGGACCGGCGGCCCAGCAAGCTGCAACACCGTCCAATGGCGGGAGCGCTTCTACACCGCCTGCAAAAATGGCCTCCGCGCCCTGGAACAAGAAGGGCTGAGCCTTCGCGCTGCCCTGCGCCCTGAACGCCGGGGCAGCGCGCAACCCCACCTGAGGATATTTCCATGACTGACATGACCAACGCAGCCCCTGCGGCTGTGAACACCCCCGGCGTGCCTGAACATCAACGGCGTCTTATTGAACTCGACGACGATATCGCCAAAATCCGTACCCAGATCGCGACCGCTGATCTGGCCCGCCAGCGCGGGGCGAGGCCAATCGACCCGGACTGGTTCCACCGGGCCCGCACGGCCCTGCGCCACCTCTGCCGCGAGCGCGCGGAACTGATGGCCCACGGCTCCGGTCGTCGCCGCCGTGAAAAGCTGAAGGACGCGCTGATCGGCATCCTGCGGGAACGCCATGACCCCGAGGCTTGGGACGGCATTCTGGCAGAGGCTCAGACGAGAGCCGAACGGGAGGGTCTGTGATGGCAGAGCTTCCCGAAGCCCCCACGCCGACGCTGACGGCGATCTATGCCGATTACGAGGCCCGCCAGGGCGATGGTTTCCGCGACCACCTCGGGGCGTCGATCATCGGCAAATCCTGTGCCCGGGCGCTCTGGTATGACTTCCGCTGGATCACGCCCGCGCGCCATTCCGGCCGTCTGCTGCGCCTCTTCGAAACGGGTCAGCTGGAAGAGGACCGTCTTGTGCGCAACCTGCGTGCCACCGGGGCAACCGTGCTTGAGGTCGATCCCGAGACCGGCCGCCAGTTCCGGGTCGAGGCCCATGGCGGGCATTTCGGTGGCTCACTCGATGGCGTGGCCCTCGGACTCTTGGAAGCGCCCAAGACCTGGCATGTGCTGGAGTTCAAGACCCATTCGGTCAAGAGCTTCAACGAGTTGGTCGCCAAGGGTGTCGTTCTGGCCAAGCCCCAGCACGCGGCGCAGATGCAAATCTACATGCACCTGACGGGCATCACGCGCGCCCTCTACGTCGCGGTATGCAAAGACACCGACGCGCTGCATATCGAGCGTATCGAGGCGGACCACGCTATGGCCGAGCGCCTGTTGGAAAAGGCCGGGCGCATCATCTTCGCCCAGCATCCGCCCGCGCCGATCAGCGTGGACCCGGCCTGGTTCGAGTGCCGGTTCTGCGATCACCATGCGGCCTGCCATGAAGGCGGTGGCGCGGCGGTGACCTGCCGGTCCTGCCTGCATGCGACGCCAGTTGATGGCGGTTGGCACTGTGCGCGGCATGACCGGATGCTGGCCCCGGCGGAGCAACGCGCGGCCTGCGGACGCCATCTCTTCATCCCCGATCTCATCCCGGGCGAGGTTATCGATGCGGGCGACGATCTCGTCACCTACCGCATGGCCGATGGCTCCACCTGGGCAAACGACGCCCGCAACATGGAGGGTGCCACATGCTGACCCTGCGCCCGTATCAAGAAGCCGCGATCACCGCGATCTACGGCTATTTCCAGACCCACACCGGCAATCCACTGGTGGTCATTCCGACCGCGGGCGGCAAGTCGCTCGTCATGGCGTCCTTCATCGAGGGCGTGCTGAAGGCCTGGCCCGGTCAGCGCATCCTGATCGTGACCCATGTCCGGGAATTGATCGCCCAGAACCATGCCGAGATGATCGGCCTCTGGCCTGACGCCCCGGCTGGCATCTATTCGGCGGGCCTCGGCAAGCGCGAGGCTCAGGCGCGGATCCTCTTCGCCGGCATCCAGTCGATCCACCGCCGCGCGGCCGAGATCGGCCATACCGATCTGGTGCTGATCGACGAGGCGCATCTGATCCCCGGCAAATCGAGCACGATGTATCGGCGCTTCCTCGACGCGCTGAAGGCGATCAACCCCGCGCTCAAGGTGATCGGGCTGACCGCCACGCCGTTCCGGCTCGATTGCGGAATGCTGCACGAGGGGCAGAACGCGCTCTTCACCGACATCGCCTATGAGGCCCCGGTCCGCGAGCTGATCGACGCGGGGTATCTGAGCCCTCTGGTCTCGAAGCAGCCCACCACCCGGCTCGACGTCTCGAAGGTGGGCACCCGCGCGGGCGACTTCATCGCGCGCGATCTGGCGGCGGCGGTCGACCAGGACGCCATCACCCGCGCGGCCGTGACCGAAATCATCGAGCATGGCCGCGACCGGAAATCCTGGCTGGCATTCTGCTCGGGCGTCGAGCACGCGCGCCATGTGGCCGAGGAATTCGGCCGCCAGGGCATCAGCTGCCGCACGATCTTTGGCGACACGCCGAAGGACGAACGCGATGCGATCCTTGCCGCCTTCAAGCGCGGCGAAATCCGGGCGCTCGCCTCGATGGGCGTGCTGACCACCGGTTTCAACGCGCCGGGGGTCGACCTGATCGCGCTCCTGCGCCCCACGCAATCGGCCGGGCTCTATGTGCAGATGGTCGGGCGCGGTACCCGCCTCGCGCCGGGCAAGGAGAACTGCCTGGTGCTGGACTTCGCGGGCAATGTCCGCCGCCACGGGCCGATTGATCTGGTGCGACCCAAACGCCCCGGTGATGGCGGCGGGGGCGAGGCGCCGACGAAGGTCTGCCCGGATTGCGACAGCATCATCGCGCTCTCGGCAACGGAATGCCCGGATTGCGGCTATGTGTTCCCACCGCGTGAGGTGAAGATCGCGCCGACCGCAGCCACTTTGCCCGTCCTGTCGCCCAAGGCACCGCAATGGGTCGCCGTGAGCAACCTGTCCTACAGCCGTCATGACAAGCGGGGCGGTCGGCCCTCCCTGAAAGTGACCTATAGCTGCGGGCTCACGACCTATCAGGAGTGGATCTGCTTCGAGCATCAGGGCTACGCGCGGCGAAAGGCAGAAGACTGGTGGCGCAAGCGTGCGCCCGGTCAGCCCGTGCCGCGCAGTGTGAACGAGGCCCTGACGCTATCCCGCAGCTTGGCACGTCCCAGCCACATCTCGGTCCGTCCGTCGGGCCGGTTTTTCGAGATCACCGGCTACAGGTTTGACCCATGCACGCATTCCACAACGGCCTCTGCGCCGTCTGCCACCGGCAACCTCGCGGGTTTGGCTGGTTCGACCCTGTCTTCCCCGTCTCGGACCCGCGGCGCGACCAAAGCCGCAAGTCCCTCTGTAGCCGGACGTGTCAAAACATCTGCCATGGGAGGAAGGGCATGATCGATCCTACACCCAACGAGACCGAGGCGATGACCGTTGGCGGTCAGGAAGGTGGTGCCTTTCTGGAGAGCATCGGCAAATCCGATCTCACGACCTTGAGCGCGACCGAATGGGATCAGTTCATTGATGTCGTGGTCACCGGCTATTGCGATCACCTGCGCGAGCTTGCCGCGCGGGATCGCACCCGGCTCGACGGCATGGTGCCGGAGGTGCCTTTCTGATGCAGAGCTCCTCCCACATGGCGCGCTACGGCGCGCGGCTTGTCACCAATGGCTACGCCATCCTGCCCATTGCGCCCGGCACCAAGAAACCCGGCCGTTTCCAGCGTGGCGCTTGGGTGGATTACCCGGAGTGGAACCGCCATGCCGCGCGCCCGACGACCGAGGTCGAAGTCGCAACTTGGTCTGCCTGGCCCAATTGCGGCGTCGGGCTCGTCGGTGGCGCGGTTGCCGCCATCGACATCGACATCGCCGAGGATGCTGAGCTCGCGTTGAAGATCGAGAAGCTGGCGCGCGATCGCCTTGGCGACACACCGGCGCTGCGCATCGGACGCGCCCCCAAGCGTTTGCTGGTCTACCGTGCGGCAGTGCCGTTTCGTGGCATCAAGCGCCATCCGCTAGAGGTGCTCTGTCTCGGACAACAGTTTCTGGCCTACGCCACCCATCCCGATACGGGCGCGCCCTATGCTTGGCCCGAGGAAGGTCTGGCTGACCTCGATATCGCCGACCTCCCGGCTATCACGGCCGATGAGGCGTTGGCCTTCCTGGAGGCGGCTCAGGCAATGCTTCCAGAAGCGGTTCGTCAGCGCGGGTTCGCGGTGACGCCCACAGTGCACCCCCGTCTCACCGGGCACAGCCAGACAGGCACGCTGCCGGCCATTCAAGCGGCTCTCGAGTGGCTGCCAAATGCCGAGCTTGATTACGACAGTTGGATGCGGATCGGCATGGCGCTCAAAGGCGCGCTTGGCGATGCTGGTCAGGATGTCTTCGCGCAATGGTCGGCACAGGCCGCAAAGGACGTACCGGCAACCACGCTCAAGGCCTGGACAAGCTTCAAACCCGACCGGATCGGCGCGGGGTCGATCTACCATCTCGCCTTGGAGCGCGGCTGGAAGCCCGACGCCTCGCTGCGCCTCGATGGATCCATGGACTGCGCGAAAGCGCACCCCGCCGCAGGGTTGTTGTCACAGTTGGGCGGCACATCGAAACCCAGCAAGGAAACGAAAGATCACACCGCCTACGCGCTACGCATGCCGGACGGGCTGGTCGGGGATCTGACCGCCTACATGCTGTCGACCGCGCGGCGGCCGCAGCCTCTTCTTTCACTCGGGGCAAGCCTCTGTGCCATCGGCGCGCTGATGGGACGGAACTACCGGACCGAGAGTAATCTGCGCTCAAACCTCTACATTGTCGGTATCGCCGATAGCGGGTCGGGCAAGAACCACGCTCGGGAAATCATCAACGAGGTGTTCTTTGAGGCTGGGCTCGCCCATCACCTCGGTGGCAACAAGATCGCTTCAGGGGCAGGCCTCCTGACGGCGCTGCACCGCCAGCCCGCGATCCTGTTTCAGATCGATGAGTTCGGCATGTTCCTGTCGGCCGCAGCGGATCGCAAGCGCAGCCCGCGCCACATCACCGAGATCCTCGACAACATGACCGAGCTCTATACGGCGGCCGGCGGGGTCTTCCTGGGGGCCGAATACGCCAACCGGGACGGCTCGAATGACCGGCGCGACATCAACCAACCCTGTCTCTGTGTCTATGGCACGACGACACCCCTTCATTTCTGGGGCGCGCTGCAGGGTGCGAATGTCGTGGATGGATCGCTCGCCCGGTTTCTCATCTTGCCCAGCGATGAGGATTACCCTGACGAAAACCTCGCAGCCGGTATTCGGCAAACACCCTCCGCGTTGATCCACGGGCTCAAGACCCTGGCGGCCGGGGGCGGTCTGCAAAGCGGCAATCTCACCGGAATGACCCCGGGCCAGACAACAGCGGTGAACCCGATAACGGTGCCAATGTCGGATGAGGCCAAAGCCCGTTTCAAGAAATTGAGCGCCAGGCTGACAGAAGAATTGCGAGCGGCGCGGGGCACGGCCTTCACCGCGATCCTTGCCCGGATTGGAGAGAATGCCCTCAAGCTGTCGCTCATCGTCGCCGTCGGTCGCGATCCGGCACGACCCATAATCGATCTCAGCGCGGCGGAATGGGCCATCGGTTTCGTGCGGCACTTCGCGGCCAAAACCATGGAAGCCATTGAGCGGCACGTGGCCGATACAGAAACGGAGGCTCACCTGAAACGGCTGAAAGAGATCATCCGCGCGGCCGGTGCCAAAGGGATCACCAAGTCAGAGATCACCCGGGCCTCCCAATGGCTGAAGGCGCGCGATCGGGACGAGATCCTGCTGACGCTTATCGAAAGCGGCGACATCACCACAGGCATGCGGGACACCGGGGGGCGCCGGGCCATGGTTTATAGGCTATCCGGCTAGCGGGTGAGCTTCTTTCAAACGCGGGCTTTCTTCAATTGAAAGAAGTTGAGGGTCAAGTGGCTGAAAACATGACGCGTTTTGCCTTCTTTCACTTCTTTCAATCTTTCAAGAGGTGCCTTGTATGTATGTGTCCTCGCGCGCGTGGCTGGAAATAGGATGATGTACCCCATGAAATAATTGAAATATTGAAAGAAGGTATATTACCTATACAGGTCAGAGGCTTAGAGCTTGACTTCCTTCAAGCCGCTCGCCTGAAGAAACTGAAAGAAGTGCCGGGCGGATAATTCGCCCAGCACCTGACATGACCAGACCACCCTTCGGGGCCTGGCGAGACCGCAGCCTTCACCGGCCAGCCCTCTCGCCGCGTCCAGCACATCGAAGAGGAGGTCGTCATGACCCAATCACAAATGCTGCGCCCCATCCTGGCGCTCGATCTTGGCACTACCACGGGCTGGGCGCTTCGTGGCTTTGACGGGCTGGTCACCACAGGTACCGCGTCATTCAAGCCTGGACGCTACGATGGTGGCGGAATGCGCTATCTGCGCTTCACCAATTGGCTCACAGAACTGGATCGGCTGAGCGGCCCGGTCGGCACGATCTGGTTTGAAGAGGTGCGCCGTCACGCCGGCACCGACGCAGCACATGTCTACGGCGGGCTTATGGCATCGCTGACCAGCTGGGCAGAGCTGAGGGGTATTCCCTACGAGGGTGTGCCCGTCGGAACCATCAAGCGCCACGCCACTGGAAAAGGCAACGCACCGAAACAGGCGATGATTGACGCGGCGCGCGCCCGCGGCTTCAACCCCGCCGACGACAACGAGGCCGATGCCATTGCCATCCTGCATTGGGCGATCGAGATGCAGGGAGGTGCGGCATGAGCTACTTCCCCAAAGGCTACGGAGGCCAGCGCCGTTCGCCCGAAGAGGTCAAGCGTGATGGCTGGCGCGAGCAAGGCGTGCTGGCGGTTTCGGTGGATGACCGTCGCCTGACCTGGCCGGAACGCGAACTCGTCGAACAGCTGGGCACCAAGCTCTATGGGCCACGCCCCGTGGGGGAGGTGCGCCATGGGTGAGAAGAAGACATGGACCGCCGATGATGTCGCCGATCATTTCGAGGAAGCATTTCGCACGCTGCGCAAGCTGCCACCGGTCAAGGCGCGGGGCTATTTCAACGCCTGGCCAGACATCGTGAGGTCTGCCCGAGAGATCGCGGCGATGGCTCCGCAGCCGATGCGGGTCTGGCCGTCGGCCGCCGCTATCACCCGGCTCGAGCAGACCTTCGACTGGGTGCTCTGGATCGAGGAGGAGGAGCGCAAGCTGATCTGGTCGCGTGCCGCCCGCGTGCCCTGGAAACAGATCAGCGGCGAGCTGGGCGTCGACCGCACGACAGCATGGCGCAAGCACAAGCTGGCCTTGACCAAAATCGCGTCGCGGCTGAATGTCTGAGCAACTCCAATATGTTGCAACACTTTTGTGTTCGACACATGCAACATTTTCGTGCTACCCGTAGGGCATGATGGGGAGAGTGCGTTGGAAGACGGCTCTCCCCGTTTTTCGTGGTGGATACCCTCGCGGCGTCCGGAGTCCAGCTGGGGGCTAGGCCGTTAACCTACTGACTTTGCGGGTCCTTCCTGGCCTCAAACGTATACGGGCGGGCGAAGCGCGCAATATCGCCAGCGACAGGGCCGGTTTTTTGGGAAGCCACCCCAGCGGGCATCCACCCGCGTCCTGCTGAAAACCACAACAAAACAAACTCTTGGAACCGGACACGTCCGGTGGCCGCTGGACCCTTGCGGAGTCCAGGCTGGCTGCGGGTGTCCGGAGTCCAGGGGATCCACCCCACCAAGGCGATCTGACCATCATGACCCTGAGCTTTGCCCCTGACGCGATCGAGACCTGGCCGCTGGCCAAGCTCCAGCCCTATGCGAAAAACGCGAAGGCGCATGGCGCGGATCAAGTTGCGAAGATCGCCGCCAGCATGGCGGAGTTCGGCTGGACCGTTCCCTGTCTGGTCGCCGACGATGGCGAGTTGATCGCGGGCCACGGTCGGGTATTGGCCGCTACGCAGCTGGGGCTGACCGAGGCCCCGGTGATCGTGCTGGGCCATCTGACTGAGGCGCAACGCCGGGCGTACCGTATCGCGGATAACAAGCTTACGGAACTCGGGGCTTGGGATGAGGCGCTGCTGTCGGCCGAGTTGAACGACCTGCTGGCCGAAGACTACGACCTGTCGCTCATCGGCTTCGATGATGCCGAGCTCGAGGCCCTGTTGGCCGGTGAGGTCGACCCCGAAACCGCAGCCCGCGAGGGCGAAGACGATGTCCCGGACACTCCCGAGTCTCCGATCAGTCGGCAGGGCGATCTCTGGGTGCTCGGGAAGCATCGGCTGCTCTGCGGGGACGCAACAGTGGCCACAGACGTCGCGCGACTGCTTCGTGATGTGACACCGCTGCTGATGGTGACGGATCCACCTTATGGCGTGGAGTACGATCCGGGCTGGCGCAACAAGGCCGGTGCCGCGGCCACCAAGCGCACCGGTAAGGTGTTGAATGACGACCGGGCCGACTGGCGCGAGGCCTGGGCGCTGTTCCCGGGCGATGTCGCCTATGTCTGGCACGGGGCGCTGCATGCGACGACGGTCGCGGAAAGCCTCGAAGCGTCTGGCTTCAACATCCGGTCCCAGATCATCTGGGCCAAGGATCGCCTCGTGCTGAGCCGTGGCGACTATCATTGGCAGCACGAACCATGCCTGTACGCCGTGAAAAAGACCGGCAAGGGCCATTGGGCAGGCGACCGCAAGCAGACCACGCTTTGGCAGATCGCAAACAAGGATCAAGACGCTGAAACCGTGCATGGGACACAGAAGCCCGTCGAATGCATGCGCCGGCCGATCCTTAACAATTCCAGCCCCGGCCAAGCGGTCTACGAACCCTTCATGGGATCGGGCACGACGCTGATCGCGGCCGAGACCACTGGTCGGTTGTGCTTAGGAATCGAACTCAATCCAGCCTATGTCGACGTCGCCATTGAGCGATGGCAGCGTTTCACCGGGAAGGATGCCATTCTGGAAGGGCAGGACCGAACTTTCTCCGATGCACGTCAAGAGCGAGCTAGACCGGCTCAGGACCGGGACGAAGTCGGCTCCAACGGCTCCTCTTCGGAAGCGGCGTAGAAGCGAATGTCGGCAATGGATACGTCGGCCTCAAACTCCCGGCCAATCGCAACCAGACCAACTCGGCGAAGCCGGGCAGCGTTCAACGGCCGTTCTGTTCGATGCGGCACGAACTCGGAAAAAGGAAGATAGGCAGTCGTCCAGCGGGACGGAGCGCAAAAACTCTGGCGGTAGGATTCCCAGGGGCGGTGAATGTCCGATGTCCGCAGGTGCAGGTTGTAGACCTGGTCGTTCCCGAAAACGTCCAATTTGATTCCGGTCCACCTTGTCGCGTCGATTTCACCGCCAGCATCACCAAGATCCAGTGCGACCTGGAGAAAGCCACCATTGTTCTCGAGGCTGACACCGCCTTGCATGCGGATCGCCTCGCGGCCGTCGACAACTTCGCGTCGCATCGTTCCGGTCGAAACCCCGCCCATCACACGGTCGGAAATGAGCGCCCAGCCGTTTCCAGTCACGGCCATCGGTGAGGTGTGACGGAGATCGTCAATTATTTCAGGGGCATCGATCATGATCAGAACTTCAACTACTTCGGCCTCAGATTTAAGAACTCCTGTCCACGACGCAATGCCTGCGAATGGCAGACAGTCGCGCATCATGTCGCTCGTGGAGGCTGTCGCCAACGTGTTTGTCGGTTACGGCGTTGCGGTGCTTACACAGATCCTGATCTTTCCAACATTCGGGCTGCACACCACGTTGGCACAGAACTTGAAGATGGGCGCGATCTTCACCGTTGTGAGCATCGCGCGGTCCTTCGCCCTGCGGCGGGTCTTCGAGGCAATCCGGGTTAGAGTAAGGAAGCCGCCGCTTACACGGCGACGGCTTCCCTATCGCCGAGACTTCAGCGGCATGGCGGCGCGGGATCGGTCTTCGATACGATAGACGCGTCCACGTTCCTCCACCTTTTCCGAGACGACTACGAGACCAAGCTTCTTCTTAAGCGCGCCGGACATTGCGCCGCGCACCGTATGCGACTGCCACTCGGTTGCAGCGGTGATCTCTTCGATGGTCGCGCCTTCGGGCCGACGCAGGAGATCGATCATGATCTGCTGCTTGGTCTGGCGCGGGCCTGCATCTGTTGTTGTGGGGGTGGAACTCTTGGACATGGGTGTCTCCGGTTATCGGGGCGCGCGGTATGCGGCCCTTCTACCGGGACAAGCCCCACAGGTGCGGGGCAAGTCTGCTAGGTCGCGCGGCTCAGATCAGGCCGAGGTCTTTCAGACAGGCGGCCGCATCGATCAATTGATCGGTCGGCAATTCGATGGTGATTGTCATGCTGTCAGCGTAGGCGCGGACATAGACACCGCCGTCGTCCATCAAGGCGCCTTCGATCTCGTCAAGGACTGTGGTGATGCGGCTTAGATCGAAGTGATCTGGCAACTTTCTGATCGGTAGTCGGATGGTGCTGGTTTCCATGACCTTGGCTCCTGTCACTCCGCGTGCTCGCCTTCACTGAAAGCGCTGTCGGTGATGCGCTTCAGCAAGCTGGCGTGATGCTCAAGGGTGCCGACATGGCCCCAGTTGATCTCGTCGGGGTGGGCGTTGAAATGTTCGTCACTGAGGCTCTGGAGCCGGGCGAGCATCTCGTCGATCTCGGCCTTTTTGCCGATGAATGCGTTCAGAGCCGCCTCTTTGTTGCGGCGTGCCTTCTCGGCGCGGAGTTGGTGGCGGGGCGTGGTGAGCGGGTTAAGGCGGTTCATCGTGGCGGCTCCGTAGTGCGTTGCATCGTTTTCGTGAGACCACGTTCGCTCTGGTGCGGAGGCTTATCAACTACACAAGCACATGATTTTGAATGATAATCGGAGCGCGTCATGAAGGGTCTGAGCGAGCGCCAATACGCCGCCCGCGTCGGTCTCTCACGCGGAGCAATCCAGAAGGCCAAGGCAACTGGGCGGCTGGTTTTGCATGCTGATGGCAGCATCGACGCAGAAGCCAGCGATGCGTTGCGCGCTGAAGCAACCGATCCATCGAAATCCCGCAAAGCGCCCCAGCCGAAACTCAAACCCGTCCCCGAGGCCGCGGTCTCGGCCGTGGGCGAAACGCTGCGCGAACAGGGAATGTCTGCCCCGCCGGTAGGTGGTGGCACCACGTTCCTGCAGGCCAAGACGGCCAACGAGGTGCTGAAGGCTCAGGAGCGTCGCATTCGGCTGCAAAAGCTGAAGGGCGAGCTGATCGACCGCGCCCGCGCGCTGTCGCTGGTGTTTCGGCTGGCGCGGCAGGAGCGTGACGTTTGGGTCAATTGGCCAGCGCGTGCCGCGGCTCTGATGGCGGCCGACCTCGGCGTCGAGCCCGCCGCGATGCAAAAGGTTCTGGAGAAACATGTCCGTGCCCAGCTCGACGATCTTACCGAGGTCAAACCTGATCTCAGATGAGGATTTCGATGGCGCGGCCGAAATCCGGCGCGCCTGGAGTGAAGGCCTCACGCCGGATCCGGATCTGACCGTGTCCGAATGGGCCGATCGGCACCGGATGCTGTCTGGCCGCGCATCGGCCGAACCGGGCCGGTATCGCACGGAGAGGACGCCCTACATGGGCGAGATCATGGATCGGCTGTCGCCCGGTGATCCGACCCAACGGATTGTGTTCATGAAGGCGGCGCAGGTCGGTGCCACGGAGGCAGGCAACAACTGGATCGGCTTTGCAATCCACCAGGCGCCGGGCCCGATGCTCGCGGTCCAGCCGACGGTGGAGCTGGCGAAACGAAACTCGAGGCAGCGGATCGATCCGCTGATCGACGAAAGCCCGGAGCTACGGCAGCGGGTCAAACCGGCGCGCTCACGCGACGCAGGCAACACCATGTTGTCCAAGGAATTCGCGGGCGGCATCCTGATCATGACGGGGGCGAACTCGGCGGTCGGGCTGCGCTCGACGCCCGCACGCTACATCTTTCTCGATGAGGTCGATGCCTATCCAGCCTCGGCCGACGAGGAAGGCGACCCGGTCACGCTGGCCGAGGCCCGGTCGCTGACCTTTGCTCACCGACGCAAGGTGTTTCTGGTCTCGACGCCGACCATTCGGGGGATGAGCCGGATCGAACGGGACTACGAGGCCAGCGACCAACGACGGTTCTTCGTGCCCTGTCCGCATTGCGGTGCGATGCAGTGGCTGAAGTTCGAACGGCTGCGTTGGGAAAAGGGACAACCGGAAACGGCGGAATATCACTGCGAGGGCTGCGACACGCCCATCGCCGAACACCACAAGACGGCGATGCTGGAAGCGGGCGAATGGCGGGCGACCGCCACGGCGACGGATCCCAATACGGTCGGGTATCACCTTTCGGCGCTCTATTCACCAATCGGCTGGCTCAGCTGGGAGCGGATTGTGCGGGCGTGGGATGCGGCGCAGGGGTCGGATGAGGCGATGAAGGCCTTCCGGAACACGATCCTCGGCGAGACATGGGTCGAGACCGGCGAAGCCCCTGACTGGCAGCGGCTCTACGACCAGCGCGAATGCTGGAAACCGGGGATTATCCCGGCGGGCGGGTTGTTCCTGACAGCCGGGGCCGACGTGCAGAAGGATCGGATCGAGGTCGATGTCTGGGCCTGGGGTCGAGGGCTGGAAAGCTGGCTCGTCGATCACATTGTCATCGAAGGCGGCCCCGACCGGCATGAGGCTTGGGGCGACCTAACCGAACTTCTCGGTCGGACTTGGCCGCATGAGCGTGGCGCACATCTGAAGATCGCGCGGCTCGCCATCGACACCGGCTACGAGGCCCCGGCGGTCTATGGCTGGTCGCGAGCTCAGGGGTTTGCGCAGGTGTCGCCGGTAAAGGGCGTCGAAGGGTTCAACCGCTCCAGCCCGGTGTCTGGGCCGACTTATGTGGACGCGACGATCGGCGGCAAGAGGCTTCGGCGGGGCGCGCGGCTCTGGACCGTGGCGGTGTCGACCTTCAAGGCCGAGACCTATCGCTTCCTGCGGCTGGAACGGCCCACGGACGAGGAACGCGCTGACGGCGCGGCATTCTCACCCGGCACGGTCCATCTGCCGTATTAGGTCGAGAACGAATGGCTCAAGCAGTTCGTGGCCGAGCAGTTGGTCACAGTGCGCACCAAGCGCGGCTTCGCCCGACTTGAATGGCAGAAACTGCGCGAACGCAACGAGGCGCTGGACTGCCGAGTCTATGCCCGCGCCGCTGCATGGATCGCGGGCGCGGATCGCTGGACCGACGAGAAATGGCGCGACCTTGAAGATCAACTAGGGGTGGCCGACGCCTCTGCGGATCCCGCGGGGCAGATCAACAGGCAAGCGCAGGCGTCGCAAGGCAAACGCCAATCCGGCTGGCTCGGACGGCGCGGAGGATGGTTTTGATGACGGACTGGACGGAAACCGAGCTCTCGGCCCTGCGCCGGGCCTATGCCAGCGGCACGACCCGGGTCAGCTATGACGGGAAATCCGTGGATTACGGCTCGGCCGAGGACCTGCTCGCCCGCATCCGCACCATCGAGCGCGCCATTGCTGGCACCGCGCAACAGTTGCCAATCGCCGGACTTGCGGGCTTCTCGCGCGGGGATCGCTGATGTCGGCCAACTGGTTTGATCATGCGATTGCCACGGTGGCACCGCGCGCGGCCGCACGTCGCGTTCTTGCCCGACAAGCCTTCGAAACCCTAACGCGGGGCTACGATGGTGCCGCGAAGGGGCGGCGCACTGAAGGCTGGCGCGCGCCGGGCACCTCCGCCGACACCGAGGTCGGCGTTGCCGGGGCGCTGCTGCGCGACCGGATGCGTGATCTGGTGCGGAACAATCCTCATGCGGCCAAGGCCGTGGCGGTGCTGGTGAACAACATCGTTGGCGCGGGCATCATGCCGCGTGCCGCCAGCGGCAATGACAAGCTGGACCGCAAGGTCGATGCACTGTTTGGGCAATGGTCGGACACGGCCGATGCCGACGGCCAGCTCGACTTCTATGGGCTGCAAACCCTGATCTGCCGCGAGATGGTTGAGGCCGGGGAGGTGTTGGTACGTCGAAGGTTGCGGCGCGCCAGCGACGGTCTGCCGGTGCCGCTGCAATTGCAGGTGCTGGAGGCCGACTTCCTCGACGCCACGAAATCCGGCGCGCTCGGTGCTGGTCGCCTTGTCCAGGGGATCGAGTTCGACCCTGTTGGCAAGCGCCGGGCCTATTGGCTGCATGCCGAACATCCGGGCGATGCCTATGGTGCCTTGCAGAACGGCCTGCAGAGCCGCCCGGTCCCGGCGAGTGAGATCGCCCATGTCTACGAGAAGCAGCGCACGCAGGCGCGCGGTGTTCCTTGGGGCGCGCCAGTGATCCGGTCCTTGCGCGATCTCGACGACTACGAGGTGGCCGAGCTGGTCCGCAAGAAGACCGAGGCCTGTGTCACCGCCATCGTCTTCGGCGACGATGAGGCTCAGCAGGGCATCGCGCCCTCCGTGGTGGATGCTGACGGCAATCGGGTCGAGCAGTTTGAGCCCGGCCTGATCGCCTATGCCCGCGGCGGCAAGGACATCCGGTTCAACCAGCCGTCGGCCACTGGCGGCTATGCAGAATACAAGCGGGCCAGCCTGCACACGATCTCGGCCGGGTTCCGCGTGCCCTACGAGTTGCTGACCGGGGACCTGTCACAGGTCAACTATTCCTCGATCCGGGCGGGGCTCGTGGAATTCCGCCGCCAGATCGACGCCGTGCAGTGGCAACTGTTCATTCCGATGTTCTGCGCCCCTAGCTGGCGCTGGTTCACCGAGGCTGCATGGGCGGCAGGCCAGATCCCGTCACCTGATGTACCGGTCGAATGGTCGCCGCCGAAGTTCGAGGCGGTCGATCCGCAGAAGGACGCGATGGCGAATCTGCTGTCGATCCGCTCCGGCACCATGACGCTCGCGGAGGTGATCGCGCGGCAGGGGCGCAACCCAGACGCGGTGCTGGCGGAGATCGCTGCTACCAACGCCAAGCTCGATGATCTTGGGCTGGTGCTCGACAGCGACCCGCGCCGCGTCACCAAGCCCGGCAGCGCCCAATCCAATAACGGGGTCGGCGATCCTGCCGCCGATGATCCGGATGCCGACGAGCCCGCCGCCGATCCGGAAAACGACCCGGCGCAGGCCGACCAACAGGATTGAGCAATATGGACACGATGATCGAAATCCCGGCCTTGCGCCGGATGGCGGAGCTTGCGCCAAACTCAGCAGATACCGACGCCCGCACCGTCGAGGTGATCTGGTCGGCGGGCGCGCGGGTCCGCCGCTCGACCTTGTTTGGCGAGCCCTATGACGAAGAGCTCAGCCTCGATCCGGACCATGTGCGGCTCGATCGGCTGAATGCAGGCGCGCCGTTTCTGAAGGTGCATGAGGTGGACACGCTGGATGCCGTAATCGGCTCCGTCGTCCCCGGTTCGGCCCGCATCGAAAACGGCCGCGGCATCGCACAGGTCCGGATCAGTGAGCGCGCCGATGTCGAACCGATCTGGCGCGATATCCAGGCGGGTCACATCCGTGCCGTCTCCATCGGCTACCAGGTTCACCGCTTCGAGGTCTCGAAACCCGAGGCCGCGCGCGAGCTTTGGCGTGCGGTCGACTGGACGCCCTTCGAGGTGTCCGCCGTGCCCGTTGGGGCGGACCCCGCCGCAGGATTTCGCGCCCAATCCCCCCTTCACGACTGCGTCCTTCATCGCCGGGACGTCCCATCCACCACCACAGGAGCCATCCCGATGACGGACAAACCCAAAGACCCGGCCGATGCGGCCAATGAAACCCCCAGCGACGACAATGCTGTCGAGGACACCACGATGACAGAACCCAAGACACCCGACACAGAGCCGAAGGTCGCTTCCGCTGAGACCCGCGTGCAGCCTAAGTCTCAGAAACCCGACGTCGCTCCCGCACCCGACTCCGAGACGGTCGCGACCCGCGCGCGCGAAACCGAGCGCGACCGCGTTTCCACGATCTACGATCTGGCTGGACGCTTGAACCTCGAGCGCAGCTTTGCCGAGGATCTGGTGAAACGCGGCACCGACGTCGATGAGGCACGTCGCCTGATCCTCGATCAGGTGGCCTCAAAGTCCGAGGAAACCCGCACCTTCAGTCAGGTGTCGATCCCTCTCGGCGGACGCGATGAGCAGGTCACCCGCCGCGATGCCGTCGCGAATGCGCTGCTCCACCGCTACAGCCCGACGCTCTTCCAGCTGGAGGATGCCGCACGCCAGTATCGTGGCATGACTCTGATGGAACTGGCCCGCGAAAGCCTCGGCAATGCCGGGGTGAATACGCGGGGCCTGTCGCGCGATGAGGTGGCGACGCGGGCCCTGCACTCGACCTCGGACTTCCCCGAGATCCTGTCGGCCGTCACCAACAAGACCCTCCGGCAAGCCTATGATGCCTATCCGCGCACCTTCATGCTGTTTTGCCGCCAGGTGCTGGCCACTGACTTCAAGGCCATGCACCGGGTCCAGCTCGGCGAGGCACCGCAGCTGCTCGAGGTGAGTGAAAGCGGTGAGTTCAAGCGCGGGACGCTCGGCGAGAGCAAGGAAAGCTACAAGGTCAAGACCTATGGCCGGGTGGTCGCGATCACCCGTCAGACGCTGATCAACGACGACCTCGACGCCTTCACGCGGATCCCGGCGATGTACGGCAACTCCATCGCCCAGCTGGAGTCGGACGTGGTATGGGGCATCATCACCGCCAACCCGGCGATGGCCGACGGCAACGCGCTTTTCCACAACAGCCATAAGAACCTGGCAGGAACGGGCGCGGCGCTCGATGTCAGCAGTGTCGGCGCGGCCCGCGCCGCCATGGCCAAGCAGACCGGTCTCGACAAGAAGACCGTTCTTAACGTCCGGCCCGCCTTCCTGATCGTGCCCGCCTCGCTGGAGCTGAAGGCCGAACAGCTGGTCGCCCAGAACCTCGTCCCCGCCGCGACCTCCAGCGTGGTGCCGCAGTCGATCCGCACCCTCGCGCCGATCAGCGAGCCCCGGCTCGACGCCGCCAGCGAGACGGCCTGGTATCTGGCGGCAAGCCCGAACCAGATCGACACCATCGAGTACGCCTATCTCGAGGGTCAGCAGGGCGCCTATATCGAGACGCGCAACGGCTTCGACGTCGATGGCGTCGAGATCAAGTGCCGCCTCGACTTCGGCGCCAAGGCCATCGACTGGCGCGGCCTCTACAAAAATCCCGGCGCATAAACCGGGCCACCCCTGACATCTCACCTCTGACGGGCGGTCCAATCGGGCCGCCCGTTCCCTTCTGCAAAGGATCCCGCAATGAAGAACTATGTCCAGCCCGGAAACACCATCACTCTGACCGCGCCCTATGCCGTCGCCTCCGGCGATGGCCTGCTCGTCGGCTCCATCTTCGGCGTGGCCGCCGGGGATGCCGCCAATGCCGAAACGGTCGAGGCCGCGCTCGTCGGCATCTTCGACCTGAAAAAGGTCGCCTCGCAAGCCTGGTCCGCCGGTGACAAGGTCTATTGGGACAACACCAACAAGGAAGCCACGAAGACCGCCACCGCAAACACGCTGATCGGCGTGGCCGTTGAGGCTGTTGCTGGCGGCGCGGGCGACCTGATCGGCCGGGTGCGCCTGAATGCAAGCTTCTGATGACGGCGTTCGCCGCCATTCTGGATGCGCTGTTCGCGGATCCCAATATCGGGCGAGAGGCACTCTACACCTCCGACGGCGGCGCGCCTGTACTGGTGTGCGTGGTTGCTCGGCAGGCCGATGCGATCACCGACTTCGGCGATGCACGGCTTTGGTCGGAAACGACCCGGATCGATCTGCGCATCACGGAGGTTCCGGCCCCGCGTCCCGGCGACCGCTTGGAAATCGACGGCGAGGCCTTCCTCATCCAAGGCGAGCCCGTCCGCGACCGAGAGCGGCTGATCTGGACCGTTGATCTGAGGCCCGCGTGACGGCCATGAAACTGAAGCTCGACATCGATCCTGACATCGTCGCCATGATGGCAGCGGAGGTCGCGGCGGGCGAGCGCGCAGTGACGGCCGCCATGCGCGAGGCAGGGACCGGGCTCAAGACTGCCTGGCGCACCCAGATCACCGGCGCGGGGCTCGGGCGACGGCTCGCCAATTCGATCCGCAACCAGACCTTCCCGCGGTCGGGCGAGAGCCTGGATGCCGCTGCACTGGTCTGGTCGAAAGCCCCGGTCATCGTCGGTGCGCACGACAGCGGTCCGTTGATCCGCTCGAAAGATGGGTTCTACCTCGCGATCCCGACCGAAGCTGCGGGCAGCGGCCTGCGCGGTCGCCGCATCACCCCAGGCGAATGGGAGCGACGGCGCGGTCTGCGCCTGCGCTTCGTCTATCGCCGCCAAGGTCCGAGCCTGCTGGTCGCCGACCGTGCACGCATCAACACCCGTGGCCAGGCGGTGGCATCGCGCTCAAAGACAGGCCGCAACCAGGTCACCGCGCCGATCTTCCTGCTGGTTCCGCAGGTCAAGCTGCCGAAGCGGCTTGATCTGAACCGGGACGCCGAGCAGGCGCTCGACAGCGTGCCAGCGCTGATTGTCGCGAACTGGGTGGAGGGGCGCCTGTAGCTGTAAGTTTGGCCTTAGCTGAACTCAACGGATCCAGCTCTATTTCGGCCACTCCTTGTAGCGATGCGCATAGAGGTCCATGCCTTCGAGAGCCTTCCCTAGCGCTTCCTTCATCCAACCCTTCCGACCTCCATACCATCCTGAAACGATGAACATGTAGATATCTGCAAGCTGCAGTAGGCGCGAATGATGAGAGCGACAAAAATGAACGCTGTCGACCACGCTTTTCAATTCAATGCCATAGGCCCATGGCGTGCCGCGCTGCCGAAATCTCGAGAAGTCATTGACCATGTTGGTGGCCTGCTCGTCATCGAGATCTCCAATAAGAATACACGGTTCAGAGCGAGGTATCGCAAGCTCCATGCGTTCTACGAAGTGTGCGAACGCAAATTCGGCCGCTTGATCTTCATTATAGAGCTTCGGCTGCCTGATGGCTGAATATACACGCTTCACATCCTCGGCTTCACTTATGAGCTGCGCCAACCGAGCAATGATATCAATCCTTTCCTGCGGAGGACGTCCCTTGAAGTTTCCTTTTCCAAAGTAGCAATAGCTGGCGTGAAATTCAGAATCGACGGTCAGTTCGGTAGTTCCAAATACCTCCTCAGACAGCGCGGTGACTGCCTGCTCAAGGCTGCCGATTCTCTCCATTGGGACAGCCAAGCCTCCGACAAGGTAGTGAGTGCGGCCATGCTGTGGCATTGCTTTCACTTCGTCGAAATATGCCACATACAATTCTGATCTCCTCCTACGGCTGTTTTTCGGAACTCCGGCTCACGATAATGCCATGACCACGAAACGCGAGACGATATTGCAAGCGCTAGTGTCGGCACTGCAATCGGGTACTTTACAGGTCCTTCGCGGCGAGGTGCTGCCCGAGCGGGTCCCGACCGAAGGCTTGCTGATCCTGCGGGACGGCGAGCCGGGGGAGCCCGAGGTGACACTGTCGCCGCTCGCGTACCACTACCAGCACCGCGCCGAGATCGAGTCGGTCGTGCAGGGCACCGACCGTGACGCCGCCTTCGACACGCTGACTGCCAGCGTCGGTGCAGCGCTTGCCGCCGACCGCACGCTGGGCGGGCTCTGCGACTGGGTCGAAGCCGAAGCACCACGGCCGGTCGATTTGGCCGTAGAGGGTGCGGCTAGCCTGAAGGCCGCCGTGATCCCGGTGGTGCTGCACTATTCAACGGTCGATCCGCTCGGCTGATCCCAAAATTCAAGGAGAACACAATGGCACGAGCCCAAGGGGCGCGGGCGCAGATGGCGCTTGCGTTCGAGACGACCTATGGAACGCCCCCCGTGGGCGGTTTCACGAAGATGCCCTTCGCCAGCACCTCGCTGGGCGCGGAGCAGCCACTGCTGAACTCGGAGTTGCTGGGCTACGGCCGCGACCCGCTGGCCCCGATCAAGGACGCAGTGACGGCTGACGGCGATGTTGTGGTGCCGCTCGACGCGGAAGCCTTCGGGTTCTGGCTGAAGGCAGCCTTTGGCGGTCCAATTACGACCGGCACTGGCCCCTGGACGCACGAGTTCCAGTCGGGGGCCTGGACGCTGCCCAGCATGTCCATCGAGACCGGCATGCCCGAGGTGCCCCGATATGCGATGTATTCCGGCTGCGTGCTCGACCAGATCAACTGGCAAATGCAGCGCTCAGGGTTGCTGACCGCAACGGCGCGGCTGGTGGCGCAGGGCGAGACGGTCGGGACGACCACCAGCGCGGGAACGCCTGCCGCTCTCGAATTGCAGCGTTTCGGTCATTTCAACGGGGCGATCACCCGAAATGGGACGGCGCTTGGCAACGTGGTCTCGGCCGACATCACCTATGCCAACAACCTCGACCGCATCGAAACAATCCGTTCGGATGGTCGGATCGACGGCGCGGACCCCTCCATCGCCGCGCTCACTGGCTCCATTGAGGTACGCTTTGCCGACCAGACGCTGGTGACACAGGCGATCAACGGCGATCCCTGCGAGCTCGAGTTCGCCTACGTCTTGCCGTCGGGCGAAAGCTTTACCTTCACCGTGCACGCTGTCTACCTGCCGCGCCCACGGATCGAGATCTCCGGGCCGCAGGGCGTCCAGGCGACTTTCGACTGGCAGGCGGCGCGGGACAGTGTGGTCGGCCGGATGTGCACCGCAACCCTGATCAACGACATCGAGGTTTACTGACGATGCTAACGCTCGACCTGACGAATGAACCGCGCTGGCACGACCTCGCGACGGGCGTCCGCGTGCAGCTGCGCCCGCTGACCACCGCGCTGATGGTAGCGACGCGGAGCGACACCGCTGTGGAGGCGGTGCCCGAGGACGCCTCCGACGAGGAACGCGCCGTCGCCTTCGCAAAGGCGCTGGCACGGCGGGTGATCCTCGCCTGGGAGGGCATCGGTGACTCCGACGGCAATCCCATCGAACCGGGCCCTGAGGCCATCGACGCGCTGCTCGACGTGTGGCCAGTCTTCGAGGCGTTTCAGCTGACCTATGTGTCCAAGGGCCTGCTGCTGGAACAGGAAAAAAACGCCTTAGCGCCCTTGCCGAATGGTCCTACGGCGGGGGCGAGCAATACTGCCAAGCCTGCGAGAAAGTCTGCGAAGACTGCCCGGCGCGGCTGAATCGACCCACTTCCTTTGAAGGCTGGCAGGTCTGGGATCTTGTCGGCCGTCTTGGCGGACAGCTGCGCGTGCTGCCCGGCGCCGTCGTCGGCTGGGACATGTCGGCGGCACTGGCACTGGGTGACGCCCTCGGCATCTCGCCGCTGGTCATGGCCGAACTGTTGCCCGTCATCGAGGCGGTGATGGTCACCAAACTCAACGAACAGATGGATCAAACCAATGGCTGAGAAGCGCGTTTCCGTCCGTCTTGCCGCGGTTGGCGGGCGACAGGTGCGCGCTGAGCTGGAAGGTGTCGGCGAAGCTGGGGCGCGTGGCTTCGGGCGGCTCAGCCGGGAGATGGAGGCAGCCAACGCCCGGCTCGCCGGTTTCGCGCGGCGGGTTCGCGTGGCGGCTGCTGCTGCAGTGGCCGCTGCTGCGGCTGCTGGCGTGGCCATGGTGCGCTCCGGGCTGCAGACGGTCGACGCGCAGGCCAAGCTCGCCCAGTCCCTCGGAACCACGGTCGCCTCGATCCAGACCCTCGAGCGTGCTGGCGAACTGGCCGGTGTCTCAATGTCTGGGATCGAACAAGCGACGAAAGACCTTACACGCCGTCTCAGCCAGGCGGCGGCCGGAACCGGCCCTGCTGCCGACGCGCTGGAGCGGCTGGGAATATCTGCAACCGACCTTATAGCGCTGCCGCTGGATCAGCGTGTCGGCGCGATCAACGCGGCCATCGAGGAGTTCGTGCCGGTCGCCGAGCGCGCGGCTGTCGCGGGTCAGCTCTTTGGCGAAGAAGGCTCCATTGCGATGTCGCGCATTGATACCGCGACACTGCGTCAGGCGACCGAGGACGTTCTTGCCTTCGGTGTGGTTGTGTCAGAGCAGGATGCCGACCAGATCGAACGCACCAATGATGCGATCTCGCGTCTCGGCCTCGTCTGGCGCGGGCTGTCGAACCGGTTAGCGGTTGCCGCAGCCCCCGCGCTCGAAGCTGTGGCGAATGCCATGGCGGCCGTGGCCAGTCGCACCGGCCCGCTGGGCATGGCCATTCGCGGGCTCTTCGACAATATCGGCCGTCTGACCACTTACGCCGTGACCTTCACGGCCCTTCTGGCGGGGCGCTGGGTAGCCGGAATGGTTGCTGCGGCGATTTCCGTTCGCGGGCTTGCAACCGCGCTTGTCGTGATGCGTGGCGCATTGATCCGAACCGGGATCGGGGCGCTGATCGTTGGCGCGGGTGAACTGATCTACCAATTCGGCCAGCTTGTCTCCGGAGCAGGTGGCTTCGGAAACGCAATGGCACTGCTGGGCAATCTCGTGAGCGAGGTCTGGGAGCGGATCAAGATGGGGGCTGGCAGCTTCGCAGCCTCTGCGATGGCGGCTTTTGCGGACTTGCAGGCGGCGTCAGCCACCGCGATGCAGGGCGCGCTCGAGGGGGTCGTCGGCTTTGCCAATGCGGCCGTGAACAGTTTTGAGGGGGCGTTTGAGGCGATCAAGGCTGTCTGGGGGCTTTTGCCTGCCGCCATCGGCGATCTCGCGTTTCAGGCGGCAAACAGCCTGATTGAAGGCGTTGAAGCGATGCTGAACGGCGTCGTCTCCAGGATCAACGGCTTCATCGACGGCGTGAACGCCGGTCTCGAAGCGCTCGGCGTTGAGCGACGGATCGGCCTGATTGCCGATCTCGATCTGGGGCAGCTCGAGAACCGCTTTGCAGGCGCTGCGGCCCAAGCGGCCAACGCAGCGCAAGATGCTTTTGCCGGTGCGTTTGCGGACAACCCGCTGGCGCTGCCGGATTTGGGTCTTACAGGAGCAGCCAGTGATGCCGCCGCTTCAGCCGAAGCCTGGAGACAGACTGCCGCGACGCTCGCCGATGGTGCCCTACAGCCGCTCGAAGCGATGGAGGCTTTGCGCACGGCGATGCGTGCGGCCGGAACCGAAGCCGAGACCTCCCTCGACGGAGCCACGGCAGCTGCGGATCGCTTCGACGCTGCTTTGGCCGAAGATGAGACCGGTGGTCCGGCAGCCACGCTTGATGAAACAGCGGCTGCGGCCGGTCGTGCCGGAGGGGCGCTGCAGAGCGCCGCCGATGTTGCGCGCCAGTCCTGGGACGCTGCGCGTGCAGCGGTTGAGCGCACACAGGAGATCGCGAGGGGGCTCACCGACGATATCACAGGGCCGATCAAGGACGCGCTGAAGTCGGGCGAACTCAGTTGGCAAACATTCGCGAGCGCAATATCCGGGATCGCCCAAAACCTTGCCAACAGACTGATTGATACCGCCTTCAAGCCGATCGAGGACGCACTTTTCCGCGCTCTGTCCGGATCGGGCGGTGGTGGTGGCGGTCTCTTTGGCTGGCTGACCAGCGCCGTCGGCGGTCTGTTCGGGATTGGCGGCACCTTCGCACGCGGCGGTGCCTTTGGGCAGGCGGGTGAGATCACAGCCTTTGCCAGCGGTGGCGTGGTCTCACGCCCGACCGTGTTTCCCTTTGCGCGTGGGATCGGGCTCATGGGCGAGGCAGGCCCGGAGGCCATCCTGCCGCTGCGGCGTGGGCGGGGCGGTCGGCTCGGGGTTGAGACGAGCGGCGAAGGCCAGGGCGCTCAGTCCGCCACGCGGATCGTCAACGTGCTCGATCCCTCCATTGTCGGCGATTACCTCGCAACGCCCGCGGGTGAGCGGCTGATCGTCAACGTGATCCGGCGCAACCGGGGAGGACTTGATGCTTAGGAATTGGCCTTTCCCAGTGCGCCAGCCAGTCACTGAAGTGCTGGAATGGAACACCGACACCCTGATCACCGAGGCGGCCGAACAGCGGATCGCACTGCGCACCCTGCCGCGGTCGATCCTGACGGTCTCGCATCTCCTCAATGCCAGTGACCTCGCGCGCGCGGCCGAGCTTGCCCGGGCCGGGTTGGTCGATAAGTGGACGGTGCCGCTCTGGCATCTGGCGCGCCCGGCGACGGACCCGATCGATGCCGCGGACCTCACTGTGTTCGTCGACACGGGCGAGGGAGCGTTCGCAGCACCGGGCCAGGCCGTCATCGCAGCCGATGGCGGTGAGGCATATCTCGTCGAGATCAGCGCGGTCTTTACCGACCGGCTCGAACTGGCGGCCCCTGCAGGCATGAGCCTCGCGCATCTGATTGTGGCCCCGGTGGGCATCGGGATCCTGACGCGACCTATCGAGATCGACCGGCGCCGCCTGGGACTGGGCACGGTTACGGCGACCTTCACCCTGCAAACTGGGACCGATCTGTCGGCCAGCATTTACCCAACCCATCTCGGGCTCAATGTGCTGACCGATCCGGCTGTGCTGCGCCAACCGCTGGCAGAGAGTATCGCGCAATCCGTCGAATACATCGACAACGGCTTCGGTCCCATCGTGATCGAACCCGTGCTGACCCATGTCCAGCGCCGCTCGACCATCACATTGATCGACCGGGGTGCGGCCCGCTGGATGCGCCGCCGCTGGTTGCATGGGTTGCGCGGCCGCCAACGTGCCTTCTGGCTTCCGACGTGGGGGCGGGAACTGGTCCTGCAGGCGCCGGTCACGTCCTCGTCCACCTCCGTGATCGTCGCGGCCACCGCCGATTCTGGCGTCTGGATCGGACGGCATGTGATGTTCGATGTCGCCTCCGGCCCGGTGTTCCGCCAGATCACAAACGCCGTCTATGACGCGCTCGGGCTCAAGCTGACCATCGCAGCGCCGGGCAAGAACATTCCCGTCACTACACCGATCCATCTGATTACCAAGGTGCGGCTCGATACCGATCGGATCGAGATTGAGCATTTTGGCAATCGGTCCGAGTTCGCGGCTAGCCTGATCGAGACCCCAGTATGACCACTGTACCTGCATGACCTATGATCTTGCCGAGACCTCTACCGCCGAAGGGCGGCCGTATTTCCTGTATCTTTTTGCGGAAGGCGATCAGGTCTGGCGGTTCACGAGCCGCACAGCGACCTGGACCTCGCCCGCAGGGGCCATCGCCGATGAGACCGAGGATCTGATCTGGAACTCTTCAGCAGTCAGCCATGGCTCAGTCGTCCAGAGCAGCGACCCACGGCGGGTCGATCTCAGCGTCACCTTTCCGCTCTCCGACCCCTTTGCCCGCCGTTATCTCGGACCCCGCAGTCGGGCGGTCACGACGCTGACCATCTTTCGCGGGCATGAACAGGTGCCGACGGAGGTGGTTGCACACTGGAAGGGCCGCGTTGTCTCGGCCCGGGTCGAGGGACGGCGCATCACCCTGCGCTGTGAATCCCTGTTCACATCCATGCGGCGCGAGGGCGTCCGCGCCAAATACCAGCGCCTCTGTCGTCATGCGCTCTATTCCCGGGGCTGCCGCCTCGACATCGAGAGTTTTTTCGTCGGGGGCACGGCGAGCGCGCATCAGGGCCTTACGATCACCGTGCCAGAGGCCGCATTGCTGCCAAATGGCTGGTTCCGGGGCGGCGTGCTGCGCCACGCGGGCATTCTGGGGTTCATCGCTGGGCATGTCGGAGATGCACTGACGCTTTCCGGCCGCATGCCCTATCTGGAGGCGGCCATTGATGATCTGGAAAGCTTGGCGCTCGTCGAGATCGCCCCCGGCTGTGATCTGCGGCGCGACACCTGCAAGGCCAAGTTTGGCAACCTGCTGAACTTCGGCGGCTTTCCCGACATTCCCGGCCGCAACCCGTTTGGCGGCACCAGTATCGTCTGACCCTCAGTTGAGAACCCATCATGGTCTGGAATTTCGTCGTCCAGATCGTCGCCAGCCTCGTGCTGACGGCGATCTCTTATGCGCTATCGCCCAAGCCGAAGGTCGAGGCCCCGAAGGCGGCAGGGCTTGATGATTTCGACCTGCCGACGGCCGAGGAAGGCCGTCCGATCCCTGTCGTGTTCGGCACCATGCTGCTGCGCGGCCCGAATGTCGTCTGGGCGGGGGATCTCAAGGTCGATCCGATCCGCAAGAAGGGCGGCAAGAAATGAGCGATGATCTGATTGTCACCGTGCAGGACCTGCGCGCCTCCCGACTTTGCTTTCAGGGCGCGCGGCCGTGGTTCCGTCGCCATGGCCTCGACTGGCAGGCTTTCCTGGCAGACGGACTTCCAGCCGACGTGCTCGCCGCGACCGGCGACGCCCTGGCATTCCGCGTGATCGCGGAGGCTGAGAAACGCGCCGCGCGTGCGGCGAGCGAGACCTGAGCCATGGGTGGCCGTTCGAAATCACAGACTGTCGGCTATCGCTATTCGCTCGGGGCACATCTGGCGCTCTGTCACGGACCGGTCGATGCCATCCGTGAAATCCGCGTCGATGACCGCACGGCCTGGTCGATCGGAACGGGTCAGAGCACGTCGCAAGGAACCGGTGTCGGCGCGTTGGCAAGCTATGGCACGGTCACGGGCATGTCTGCCACTGCGGCCGCAGAGGGCGACAGCGTTGCCGAGCTCCGGTTTTCGGGCACGCTCAGCGGTATCCGGCTCGGCCAGAGTTATGACCTGCAGCTTCTGACGGACAACACGACTCGCACTGTGACCTTGCAGGCCGTGAGCTATGCTGCGGGCAGCGGCATCACCACCTGGCTCGTCGAGCCCGCCGCCACAGCCTTCACGGCCCAATCGGTGGCGGTGTCGGATGCAGCCAGCGTGCCGAGCCTGAACGGCGGGGCTGCGGGCGGGCGCATCCGGATCAACAAGCCCGATCTCTTCGGAGGCGAGAAGCGCGAAGGCGGCATCGTCGGCGACATCGACGTGTTGATGGGCGCGCCGACCCAGTCGCAAAACGACTATCTCGCGTCACGAGCCGGGGCGGATGTACCCGGCTATCGCGGGATCTGCAGCCTCGTGCTGCGGCAGGTGTTTCTTGGCCTCAATCCCTATCTCAAGCCCTGGTCGGTGCGCCTGACGCGGATCCTGAAGGCCGAGGATGGCGGTCCGCAATGGTATCCCGAGAAGGCGCAGATCGTGCCGGAAGTCCGGATCGGGAATGCCGCGATCTACATTGCCATGGACGCCTCGGGCTCGATGTCGGGATCGCGCATGGCGGCGCAGATCGCTGCCGTCTCGCGGCTGGTGGAAGAGATCGGCGAGAACGCCTTGGAGCCGAACGACATCCAGATTGTCACCTGGAACTCTTCCGTCTCGGGCACGATCCTGCGACGTGACGCCGATGCTACGGCTTATGGCGAGCTGAAGGACTGGGTCGACGCGCTTTCAAGCTCCGTGAGCGGCGGGACGGATTTCGGGGTGGCCGTCAGCCAGGCGGGAACGTTCTTCAATGGCTCAGACGGCAAACGCCGGATACTGATCTTTGTCACCGACGGGGAACCCAGCCCAGCCTCGACCCTGCAGTCGGCGATTGCCACGCTCTCCGGCATCTCGGAGGTCGATGTCTTCGCCTTCAACATCGCGCTTTCAGATACCAGCGCCACCACCCAGATCGACAACACGCCGGTCGATGGCGTCCCCGTGGTGCCGCCCGGCGATCCCGATGCGCTGATCGCCTCGCTGCGCGCGGCCTTCGGGCAAGGCCCCGACATGAACCCGGCCCACATCATCCGGGAATGTCTGACCAACGGGGATTGGGGCCTTGGCCACACCTTTGCTGACATAGGCCCCAGCTTTGCCGCCGCCGCCGACGCGCTCTTCTCCGAAGGCTTCGGGCTCTCGCTGCTCTGGCAGCGGGAATCCACCATCGAGGACTTCATTGCCGACGTGCTGAAGCACATCGACGCCTATCTCTATGTTGATCGTCGCTCGGGCCGCTGGGAATTGCGCCTGATCCGTGCCGACTATGACCCCGAGACCTTGCCGGTCTTCGATGAGACCAATGTCGTCGATTGGGGTGAGTTGGGCCGCCGCGAGGCTGCCGATCTCGTGAACTCTGTGACGGCGAAGTTTTCCGACGCCCGCACCGATCAGACTGGTTCGGTCAGCGTGACCGATACCGCGCTTGTCCAGGATCTAGGTCAGGTGGTCAGCGCGACGGTCGATTACCCGGGCATTCGTTTCGAGTCCCTTGCGGTCCGGGTTGCCGAACGTGATCTGCGGGCGCTCTCCGCACCAATACTCTCCGGCGAGATCACGGTCAGCCGTGCCGGAGCCAATCTCGATCCGGGTGACGTGATTGTGCTGTCAAACCCGAGGCGGGGGCTCGAGGGTGTCGTGGTCCGAATCGTCGAGATCGACCATGGCGACGGGCGCGCAAATGGCGTGCGCCTGAAGATCGCGGAGGATGTCTTCGCCCTTGGCGAGACCGCCCTTGTCGGCGGTGAAAGCGGCGACCCCGTAAGCCTGATCCTGCCGCCCAAGCCACTGACGCGCCGCTGGGTGGCGGAAGCGCCGTACTGGTTGCTGGTCCAGGAATTGGGACATGCGCAGGCCGATGCGCTTCTGGATGAGGATCCCGGTGTGGGTGCGATCGTGGCGGCCGGGGAACGTCCCTCGGCCGATGCGCTCTCGGCGCAGGTGTGGAGTGACAGCGGGGCGGGCTACATCCTTGAAGAGGCGGTCGAGTTTGTGCCGACGGCATTGCTGGTCTCAGACGTCAGCGACGATCCGGCCGAGAGTGTCCTGGTGGTTGGCAGCTGGACCGGGCTCGGGGGCGTGGCCATCGGCACGCTGGCCGCGATCGGCAACGAACTGGTCCGGATCGATGGGGTGAGTGCCACCGCGCTGACCGTCGGGCGCGGCTGTCTCGACACGGTGCCGCAAGCCCATCCCGCAGGGACGCCAGTCATCTGCTGGCAGCAGCTGGCGAATGCGTCAGAGGCGGGGTTCGCCGCGGGAGAGACGGTGACAATCAAGATGCTACCCGAAACTGGCTTCGGGACTTTGCCGCTCGCACAGGCACCCGAAGATGCCGTGACGCTGGCCAGCCGCGCCATCCGACCGCTGCCCCCCGGGGATCTGCGCGGCAATGGTGTCTCGGTCGTGAACCCGAACGTGCTGAACCTCGGGCCGGTCCTTCTGACCTGGTCACATCGTGACAGGCTCACCCAGACCAGCAGCGTATTCGACGCCTATGACGCGGGCGATATAGGGCCGGAGCCCGGTGCCACCTACGCGGTCGAGATCCGCTGGGTCGATCCCGATACGGACGCGACGCTGGAACCGCCCGCCGCCGTGATCGATGTGGGCGCCGCCAACAGCCTGACGCTGACCAAGGAGGATGTGCCGATCCTCGCTGCGCCCACTGGCACAAAGCATTTCGAGGTTCGTGTGCAAGCACGTCGCACGACCGGGACCATCAGCTACGAGGCCTGGCAGGCCCGCTCGATCCGGCTCTTCATGCCCGATGGCATCAAGGTGGCCGAGGTCTCAACCTGGACCGAGATCGGGGCCGACGCGCGTCTGACGGTCGTCGAGACAGCAATCTTCCTCGATCGCGGCGGGGCGGTGCAGCTGACCATCGCAGAGGCGCAGCTCTGGATCGGCTTTGGTGGCGACGCGCGCCTCACGATCCCAGGTATCGACATCTTCAACGAGCGGGGCGGCCAGTCGCGTCTCACGGCCGCCGAAGCCACACTCTATATCGAGGTAATTCCATGAGCCACATCCTCCATCTTGGACACCAGGTCACAGACCTTGCGGGCGTCGAGGGCCGCATCAGCACCGACGTCGCTGGGTTTGATGCCGACCTCGACGTCAACTGTATCAAGATCACCACGGGTGAGACCAGCGCAGTCCCATTTTCCGCATCCTGGTTCTTGCCCACCGGGGATGTCTGGTTGAGCTTTCGATACAAAGCACCGTCGGTCAACGCCCACATCATCGGTACAGACGGCACCTTTCTGGAGTTCTACGACGATACGAATGCGCTGATCGGGCGTGTTCGAACCGAGCGGGACGATGAGAAGTATCACGCCATGGCAATGGGTGACACCAATGTCGATGGAGCCTCGTCCTTCACTGCTGCCACGAACCAGGTCTATTGGATCGATGTGAAGATCGCGGTCGGCGCTGACATCACCATCGAGTTTTACACCGACGGGGTCCTTCAGAGCAGTGCAATAGCAGCGAACACCGGCGGCAAGGGTCGACCCGTTCGCTGCGTCTGGAAGAACCACGGGCTCTTCGATTTCTATAACCCCGCCACTTGCTATTACGCCCATATCGCAGTGCTCGACGGCGTCTCGACCATCGGGCGGCGGTTCGCGCGACGCACGCCCGATCTGGTTGCGACCTATGATGCCTTCTCAGGCGGCGTCGATGCGGTGAAGGACGGCGACATCACCACCCGCGCGGCGAGCGATATTGCCGGTCAGCGCATGTCGTTTTCGCTGTCGGGGCCAACAGGACCCGCCGGGGCCTCGACCATCGCGGGCGTGCATGTGAAACAGCTGGCCCAGCTTGGCACGGCCGGGCCAACCGGCATTGCGGGGTTCTTGAGGATCGGTGGCGTGGACTATGACGCATCTCCCGGTACGCCATCTGCCGATATGCCGTCGCCGGTTTATTCGACATGGGATGTAAACCCGGCCGACAGCACTGCTTGGACCACGGCTGCGCTGCCGACAGAGGTTGGGATTATCTCGTCATGACGCCACCTCACGCCGATCAGGGCGACTTGCGCATGTCCGAGATCGAATTCCAGGCCATGCTGACACGCGCGGCTGAAGCGGGGGCCAAGCGCGCGCTTGCCGATGCCGGGATCGATGGCAAGGACGCCGCCCTCGATATTCGCGATCTTCGCTCACTCCTTGACTGCATTCGCTTCGTACGGCGAACGGCTGTTCAGACAGCGGTTCATCTTATCACCACGGGGGTGATGTTGGCGCTCCTCGCCGGGATTGCACTGAAGCTCAAGATTTTCGGTGGATCGCCGTAGACCAAATCCAACATTCACCCGCTCACCACACCCGCCCTCCGAGGTGGGTTTTTCATTTCTGGAGGACCCGATGACCACGACCTTTTTTGACCATTGGCGCGACGTGCCGGAGGGCGCTTGGCGCTGGCCGAATTTCAGCCCGGCCGAGATCGCATGCCGTGGCACCGGCAAGCTGTTGATCAACGAACCCGCGCTCGACAAGCTGCAGGCGCTGCGCGACCGGCTGGATAAGCCACTGATCGTCCGCTCGGCCTATCGCAGCCCCGAGCACAACCGCGCTGTGGGCGGCGCAACCCGCTCGAAACACCTCAACGGCGCGGCCTTCGACATTGCGATGGCGAACCATGACCCCGTGGCCTTCGAGGCTGCGGCACGGGAGGTCGGGTTCCTCGGGTTCGGTTTCTACCCGCGCTCGGGGTTTATGCACATCGACCTCGGCCCAGCCCGCCAGTGGGGCGCGCGGTTCCCGGTCCGGGCGACGGCATTTGCAGCCGAAACCCCGCCTGCACGTGAGGTTCTGGCGGAGAGCCGCACCATGAAGGGCGGTGGCGCGGCAGGCGTGGCGACGCTCGGCGCGGCTGGCGTCGAGGTGGCGCAGCAGGTGCTGGCTGAAACTCAGGAGGCCATCCTTCCGCTGGTCCCATATCTCGACACTCTCCGCTGGGTGTTCATCGCCGTCGCGCTCGGTGGCATCGCGGTCACGATCTACGCCCGCCTCGATGACTGGCGCCGGGGGCGGCGGTGATCGGTGGGCTTGTCGCCACGCTCGTCGGATCGGCATGGGCACGCGCAGCGCTCGGCTACAGCGTCACAGCCTTCGCGATCCTTTTGTTCCTGCTGGCCCTGCGCCGTTCTGGCGAGCGGGTTGGTCGCCTGGCCGAGCAGCTCGAGACCATGGAGAAATCCAATGAAGTTCAGAGAAGGATGCTGGAGGCGGCGGCTCGCCGTCCTCATAGTCGCGACGAGTTGGTTGATCGGCTGCACGACGGCAGGTTTTGAAGCTGGCGGCCTGGCAGTGTGTCCGCCGGTCGTCGAATACAGCAGGGAGTTTCAGGCGCGGGCGGCCGAGGAATTGGCGACGCTGCCAGACGGATCTGCCATCGTTGAGATGATGGGTGACTACGTGGTTATGCGGGACCAAGCACGCGCGTGTATTTGGGCGTCCTAGAGAAGGATAATGCCGAATAGGGCGCCTTCAGAGGGCCTGTTTTTCTTGGTCCTTGTCCCTGACGTAGGTTACATAGAATCCTTTTATCGTTCGGTGATCTTGCAGGCGGTCTCCAAGAGCAAATCCGTCTTTTCTTATCGGCGCCTGAAAAATGTCCAAGCCACGATCAAGGACGATCTTCCAACCTGTGTCGGTGCTGATATCGCGTGCGTGGCCCGCACCTGTACCGTCGAAGACCCAAGTGAACTCAATACCTGTGCCTGCACAGGCGTCGGCTATGGAGTCCAGGAGCTCGCGCTGCTTAGCCACGTTGCCGTCATCAGGGCCAGTTATCAGGTGAATACTGACTTGGTCTTCTGGCGGCTTGCGCTGGATGACCATTTCAACAAATTCCATCATATTCCTGATCTGGTAAAAATAGCGGACGTAGGGATCTGTCACTACGATCCTGGATGCACCTGCAATATAGGGGCCGAATATCTTGTCGTAGCTAACACCTTTGCGGTTTTCAGCGAAGACATGGTGGCCTTCAGCAAGCGCTTGTACTTGCGACGTGGGACGATTGGGTGCGACAGCAACGGATGCCTCCTCGCGGCTCGTTTCCTCAGTCCGCTCATCCGCATTCTTCTCTTGCTGTTCCTGTTCCTTGGGATCCAGCGCTGGTTTCAGATGATAGAACTGTGGATATTCCTCTTCCTCAACGGTCGTCACACGCCGCTTTTCGCCGTCAGAGCCTATGTAATGAAAGTCGACCTCAGGATAGGTCGCATCGATACGTGCTAGCTGATCTTTCACGCGTTTGCGTCCCTCCATAGCCAAACGCAGAAGCTCCTCGACCTCTTCAGGCGTCTCGCCACCATTCGGGAAGATCAGTTTCAAGAGCCCCGACATAGTCTTGTAAATGGCGTCACGATCGCGGGTCGAAATCTTCTCGCTGATCTTGAAGTGCTGATCAGGCCGGTGCGAGAAATCCTCCGAGCGCAGGTGACGCAGAATTTCAGCCAGATAATCAACGATAAAGCCATAACCCTTCGTGAACATCTCGCCTCGAATGACATCGATTTCCCAACCAGGAAGGTATGAATGCAGGCGATCGATGAAGGCTGAGTCATGGAACTGTGACGGCAGCGCTTCGAAGAGGTCGCTGTTTTTCAGCATGAAGGGAACGTTGTGGTCGGTATTGCCGACAAATGCGAAACTAGCCTCGGCCCCCATAGGATTGACCCCGCGCGAGAAGGTCTTGTTGGCCATGTAGTTCTTCATGATGTCGACGAGGGCCTTGTTCGCGGTCTTTTCCCGTCCTGCAAACTCGTCAAATGCAACAACATCCCAATATCCCACGAGACCGATCCGGCCGTTGGAATTGTTGACAAAGAGTTTCGGGATCGTGACCTCACCGCCTGAAATCAGCTGGCCGTGCGGAGAGAACTCAGAATAAATATGCGACTTGCCGGTGCCTTTGGGCCCCAGTTCAATGATGTTGTAGTTGCGCTCTACGAAGGGGATGAGACGCATAAGTTGGAGCAGCTTGGCGCGCCGACCGAATGCCTCCGGATTGAAACCGATGCTCTGCATAAGAAGGTCAATCCAGTCATCGGTGTCAAAGCTCGATCGAGCCTCGCGATAAGCTTCATAATCGACCTTGGCGATCTGGATCGGTTTGATCGTCTCAAGGATCCAGGGTGAAGTCCTCGCGTCTTCGGCAAACTCATACTGGACGTCGGCGATGCACCAAACGCCTGTAACCAGCAACTTTGGATGGGCCTTGATGGTGCCGCTATCGACGGCGACTTTCTTGATTCCAAGGTTGTCAAACGTTGCTTCGTAGCTGTCTGTTTTTTCGTTCAGCGACACGCTGATCTGGTCAATGACTTTGTAGCGGCCCTTTTCCTTGATGGTAGACTGGATCAGTCCGGCCTCGCTGCGGTGGACATAATGCTTGCGCAGGATTTCCTTGACGGTCTCAATACCCGTGCCGATCGAAGCTTCATCGTCGGTGGCGCAATACTGGCCCAAGAGGTACTCGAGCACATAAGTCGGAACGATGGCATTGCCCTTGACCGCTTTGACCAAGTCTTTACGCACCACAAAGCCCGCGAAATGTTCGTTGATCCTGTCGTCGAGATCACTCATGGGCCCACTCCTCAAAAATCAAAATCGGTTGTAATGCCACGTTTCAACTGGAAGCGATGGCTTGTGTAGTCCTGGTAGTGGCTGGTCTTGCCAACCCGCTCGCGCAACTTCAGGAAAACGTCCTGGTTATTGAACTTGTCCGCGTCACGAGACAGCAAGAATTTGCGAGGCAATTCGCGTTCGCGTGCATTCTCAGAGGTGAAGTCGAACTGCAGGACGTGTTCGTCGGAGATCAGACTGTCATCAGCAGCGTAAATCCCCGCAATCAGTTCCCTTGCCTGCATCTTTTCTGAGACAGGTTGTGCCTGGTAGAAGATGACTGCCGTCTGCCCGGATGTGATCTGGCTTCGCCCAGAGACGATAATCTGTACCTCGACCTGGTTCACATCCGCATCGCGCTGTTTACCAACGCGGATCACCGGGATGACGATCTCTTGTAAAGACGCCCCGCCGTGGACAAAGCGGCTGCCAGCGCCCTTTACTCTCAGACGGTTTATCGAATTTGGGATCAAGACATCCAGGTCACCTGCCAAGCCGAGGTTGGGAGAGCTGAACTTCTTCATGCCTGCGGTCGTGGTCAGGCCTCGACCAATCACGAAACGACGGTTTCGCGAGAGAATTTCGTCGCCTTGGGGGGCTGCGATGGCAAAGTCAGTCTCGCCAAGGGTCCGATGCTGGTAGAGAAACCCGTGATCCGCCGTGATCAGAATGTTCGAGAAATTTGCTGAAGTGAGCTTTCGGACAAGCTTTGTGAGGTCCTCGATGGCATCTTCAGCAGCCTTTGGTAGTTGGTCTTCGGTTTGCAGCTTGTCGCCGATCGCGTCGATGTGGTTGTGGTAGATGTAAACTACATCGTTGTCTCGAAAGAGCTCTTTGCCTTCGTCGACTCGCATGTTCTTAATATCTTCGGCCTTCAGGGCCTTGGCGCGATCCCCGGCGCGACCGGTCGAGAGCAGTTTTTCTCGAGCAGCCAGGCCTTGGGTGCTTTCACCACCTGACAACACCGCGCCATTGCCTTCGGGGGCGAGCGTCAGCTCCTTGTTTGGCAGCAGCGCGGCCATCCCTAGTTGGGTGTAGCTCGGCAATGAACTGATCATCGGTTTCAGTTCAGCGTCAAATCGGTTCAAGGCACGAATACGGCGCAGGCATTCCTCGGCAACCTCGAACCGAAGGGCATCCGACACAATCACCGCGACCTTCTGGTCTTTGCGCCGAAACTCGGCGGCCTGTTCCGCGTAGAAGGCGCTCTGGCGCGGATAGCCGGGGATTACCCAATCCGTCATGCCGCTTACCTGGTCCTGCCAGGCATCGTTCAACTTCAGCAGGAAACTGTTTGTGTAGCGGTTTTCGACTGCGTCGTAGAGCTCGGCAAGCAAGGAGGCATGCCCGCTTTTCTGCATGTGATAGATGAACTTGCGATAGAGTTGATCGAGCTTGTACCAACTCGTTACATACCGCTTCACGCCCTCGGCTGGGCTGGTCATGCCCAGATTGGACTCTGCCAGCGCCTGCTGGAACTCTGTGGCGAACCCGATCGCCTGGTAGATATCCTCATAGGTGGAGTACCAATGGCTCTGGCGACGTTCGCGCACCCATTTCAGCACCTCAGAGGCATTGACGGTTTGGGTCGACATCGCATGGACCATTTGGCGGATGATGTGCCGGTCGATCTCTTCGAAATGGTCAACCGGCATCAACGTCCGGAAATCGCGCCGCGACAGATCCTCGGGTATCTTCAGCAGGCCCTGATAGCGCGCCGACAGCGTCTCGAATGCCGCCTCCCAGTGGCGGTTGTTCTTCCAGCGCCGAAACACCAGCAACGCCTCAGCGTTCAGTTTGCCGTCCTCGCCCAAAGCCCGGAAGTAGGCCGACTGGAACAGGGCAATGGCAAAATCCTCGAAGTCAGGTTCGGATGGCTGATAGCCATAGGCATTGCCGACCTGCTTCCAGAACACTTCGGTGAGCTCTGCGCGTTCGATTAGACGCATTGCGTCATCGCGGCCCTCTGCCAGATCGTCCAGAAGTGCCTCGATGACGGTGTCCAGGCCACCCTCGGCGCCCGCACAGACGGCCAACATCCGCAGACGGACCTGTGATTGGGTATCAGACGCCTGTATCAGCCGCTTAAGTTCGGCCACGCGGGCCTTGGAGCGATAGAACTCAACATGTTCGCGCACAACGCTTTCGAACTGTGGCGGCAGGCCCAGTTCCCCGAGCCAGATGCCAGCCTGATCCGCTTTGAACACTGACGTGGCCAGTTGCAGGTCCAGCAGCCAGTTGTCCTTCATCTCTGGCTCTGGCCCGTCATGGAACACCAGGAACTTCTGTTTCGGCTCCAGCCGCAGCATCCGGTGCTTCAGGCCAAATTCGTTGTTGGCGATCTCGACCTTGGTCACACCGGGCAAATCAGCGGCGTCAAACTCACCGCGCATGTCGCGGGCTGCGTCGTACCAGAAGACGATGCGGTGATCGTCGAACAGCCGTTGCAAACTGGCGGTGATCCGATCCGACATCAACTCAACCCCGTGACATTCTTCAGCGCCGCGCCGAACTTGGGGTAGTTCGCTTTCACACCATCATCGAGGTCGATCTCGACCTTTGACTGCGCCAGCGGGAAGACCACGTCGCGTTCCCAATCGTTCAACTCATCGATCTGCTTGACCACCACGGCCATGTCCTTGAGCGCCTTAGTGCGCTGGCCCTGGCTGGCGCTCGGGTCGTCGGACAGTTTTTCCAGTCGCCCGCGTTCAGCTTCCAGCTTGCTGATGAACTCGCGCAGGTAGTCGTTGAGGATGACCGACACGGTGTCGCCGCGATACCGGTGCATGTAGATCAACGCGTTGAACGTGCCCTTGGGGCTGGAGAACATCCAGTAGATCGGGCGCTTCTTGTAGCGCTTCACGTGGTCGGCGTAGAAATCCTTGGTGAAATACTTGCGGATGTCCTTGCCAAGGGCGTCCTCGATATAACGCAGGTTCTCGCGGAAATGCGCCTCGCCGAAGGTCACGCGCAGGAACAAGCGGAAGCGTTCGGTGATGTCGTCGGGGAACCAGTCGGCGTCGAGCACGGGGATGACGTTGTCTTCGTCCGGCATGAAGCTCGGCTCGGGCACGCGGGCGAGGTAATCCTCCAGCCGCTCGCCCTGATTGGCGAGGATCAGGCCCGGCGCGTCGAGGCTGTAGCGGCCGAACATGCAGCCCACGGCGTAGGAGAGGAACTCGGCCATGGTGTCGGCGCGCAGGCGGGCCTCGTTCGCCGGCGCGTCGTTCTTGTTGCCATAGCGATAGGCGGGGTTGCAGGTAAGGGTGATCTCGTTGAGCGGCACCTCGGGGGTCAGCTCGTCTTGCAGACCATAGGCGTCGATGAAGATGCGGTTGTTCTCTTCCTCAAGGCGCTGCATCTCGTCCGTCATACCCTGCCAGTGGGCGCGCAGGGTGGCATAGCTGTCCTTCAGCGTCTCGCCGCGATGATCGGGCGAGAGCAGCGGGAGCGTGGTGAAATCCCAGGACGTTTCGTAGGCGTCCCAGTCTGATTTGGCGAGGCTCACCCCTTTGGTCGCCCTCGAAGTGGCGGCGTCATTGACAGTTTCGTCAGAAATGCGAATTGGCAGACGGCCAATCGGGCCTTCGTGAAAGTCTAATGTCGGGCTTGTGGCTTTAAGTAAGTGGCTGGTGATTTTTGTGTTAAGGATGCCAAGAACCGATTTAGTTTGTTGAGCGTCGTCAAAGAAAATCATGGCTCCCTTAGTCTCAAAAATTGAACCTTCTGGTGAGTAGCGAAGGGCAAAATCTCCAGTGGAAATGGTCGACCATGTCAGCCCTTCATGAAAATACCGGTCGCGGTTGATCACCCTGCCATTAGATTTGACGCGGACTCCCGGCGTGTTGTCTATATAGTCGCAGATCGTCTGGCCTTGGTTTTCATAGTTCACAACAAAAAAGTTGTTTCCGTACCATTTTCGAAACTCGCCACCTTTGTTAACTGGGAACCATTTAAGATTAGTATTGGTAGCTTCTTCCGGCGATAGGCCGAAACCCGAGTTCGCGCGGGCAACTTCGTGCCATTGCCGCAAAAAAAGATCATTGTTTGTTGTCGCCATGCCTTGGCGCGGATGAGCGTATTCCTTTAATTGTTCGAATGTTTCAAATATGTTCAGTGTTTCTGGGCTCAGCCAGTACGCTATTGGTGAACCGGGGACCTTGTCGAAATCTCGAGCGGCGGATCGGAAATGCCACTCCGTCTCCGGTGTTTGCACTGCTTGCAACAACAGATCTGATTTTTCTGCTTCAGACTTCCCCTCCGTCAAACGTAGGAAATCGCCAGAAAAACTGAAGTTTTTTTCGTTGCAAATCACGAAAGCTGTAGTTGAAACGACCGCTCCTCCAATCGAGTCAAAAGCACGCTCTCCCAAGTGTGCCATGGAAAGAATACTCGAGTTGGACAGTAGCTTGGCGCGCAGTTTTTCAAAGGAAGATAGGAACATCCAAGATTGCATGTTGATCATGGCGATTAAGCCACGCTTCAAAGACAATGCGAGGGCTCTTTCCATGAACATCGCGAAAAGGTCCGCCTTGCTGTCCGGATAAGTTGCTCTCGCAAAGCTCTGGAGCCGCTCGTTCATACCTTTTCCGCCCATATACGGCGGGTTGGCCACCACCACGTGATACTTCGGCGATAGCGCCTCGGCCATGCGGAGCACGGTGATGACGCGCTCCTGCACCTCTTTCAGCAGCAGATCGCCGCCGAAATCCCGCGCCGCAACCACCCGCAGCGTCTCTGCCGGGTCGCGTAGCTTCGGCACGATCAATGAGCCGAAGTTCTTGGCCTGCTCGAACTGCCCCAGCGTCTCGCGCAGCTCATCGGTGAACAGATCCTTGCCCACCACGGCGGCCACGTCCCGGACATCCGCTTCGGTAAAGGCCACGTTCTGCAACACGCAGATGTCGGGCTTTGCCTTCATCCGCAGGAACCGCCGCCGCCCCAGCTTGCCCGCCGCCTTCATCGCCAGCGCAAAGGCCGCCAGCGCGCCCGCACGGTCGTCAATCTCCACCCCGGTCAGGTTGTGCGTCAGGATCAGTGCGGGGATCTCGGTCGCGTCATATCCCTCTTCCTCGTAGATGGCGTAGAGCAGGTCAAAGGCATAGGTCAGCATATGCCCCGAGCCCGCCGCCGGATCGCAGATGCGGATCTCTTCGGGGCGGGTGATGCGCAGGAAGTCCGTCTCGGGCTCTTCCGGCGCGATGTAATAGTCCATCTTGGCCGCCAGCCCGCTGTGCGGATTGTTCAGCAGCCAGAGCCGCCCCAGCGAATTCTCGACCAGGTAGCGGACGATCCAGTGCGGGGTGAAAAGCTGTGTCGCGGCGGGGATGTTCTCGGCCGTGATCTTCTGGTTCTTCTTGAGGCCCGCGAAGACCTGATCCTTCTTCTCTGAGATGTAGAACTGGTAGAGCCAGCCGATGATCTCGACGTCCTGACAGGCGTCTTCGGTCATGACCTTGCGCAGTTCGGCGAGGATGGATGTCTGCGACAGCAGATCCTCGGGCATCAGGAGTTCGGTGTAGTCGTCGATCTGTTCGAACAAGAACGGCATGTGCTTGTGCCAGCCGTTGCAGGCGTGGACGAGCAGTAGGCGATAGGCCTCGGCCTGCGGGTCAGGTGACGGGTTGCGGCCATCCAGCAGCGCCGCGATGCCCGGCGGCGCGCCTTCGGGCAGATTGCCCGCCATTGCCTCGGCCAGAAGCTCGGGCCGGGTCGCGCCCTCGGCAGGGGAGACGACACGCACGGTGGTGTAGCCATTGGCATCCATGAAGCGCAGCGCGGTGAAGCGGTTGAACCAGGTATAGGCGACCTGTTCGATGACCTGGCGCTTGCCGTCCTTGCGGATCGCCGCTTCCAGATCCTTGATCGCTTTTGCATTTTCGCGCCGGGCCGGGCTGGCATCGGCAAGCACGACGTCAATTTTCGACGTCACCTGATCGATCAGCAGGTTTCGGGCGGCTTGCGCGAATTTCTTGAGCGCGTTGGTATCCATCAGCTGAGCCCCGTGATTTTCTTCAGCGCCGCGCCGAACTTGGGGTAGTTCGCCTTCACACCATCATCGAGATCGATCTTGATCTTCTGCTGCGCCAGCGGGAAGACCACGTCGCGCTCCCAATCGTTCAACTCATCGATCTGCTTGACCACCACGGCCATGTCCTTGAGCGCCTTAGTGCGCTGGCCCTGGCTGGCGCTCGGGTCGTCGGACAGTTTTTCCAGTCGCCCGCGTTCAGCTTCCAGCTTGCTGATGAACTCGCGCAGGTAGTCGTTGAGGATGACCGACACGGTGTCGCCGCGATACCGGTGCATGTAGATCAACGCGTTGAACGTGCCCTTGGGGCTGGAGAACATCCAGTAGATCGGGCGCTTCTTGTAGCGCTTCACGTGGTCGGCGTAGAAATCCTTGGTGAAATACTTGCGGATGTCCTTGCCAAGGGCGTCCTCGATATAACGCAGGTTCTCGCGGAAATGCGCCTCGCCGAACGTGGTGCGCAGGAACAAGCGGAAGCGTTCGGTGATGTCGTCGGGGAACCAGTCGGCGTCGAGCACGGGGATGACGTTGTCTTCGTCCGGCATGAAGCTCGGCTCGGGCACGCGGGCGAGGTAATCCTCCAGCCGCTCGCCCTGATTGGCGAGGATCAGGCCCGGCGCGTCGAGGCTGTAGCGGCCGAACATGCAGCCCACGGCGTAGGAGAGGAACTCGGCCATGGTGTCGGCGCGCAGGCGGGCCTCGTTCGCCGGCGCGTCGTTCTTGTTGCCATAGCGATAGGCGGGGTTGCAGGTAAGGGTGATCTCGTTGAGCGGCACCTCGGGGGTCAGCTCGTCTTGCAGACCATAGGCGTCGATGAAGATGCGGTTGTTCTCTTCCTCAAGGCGCTGCATCTCGTCCGTCATACCCTGCCAGTGGGCGCGCAGGGTGGCATAGCTGTCCTTCAGCGTCTCGCCGCGATGATCGGGCGAGAGCAGCGGGAGCGTGGTGAAATCCCAGGACGTTTCGTAGGCGTCCCAGTCTGATTTGGCGAGGCTCACCCCTTTGGTCGCCCTCGAAGTGGCGGCGTCATTGACAGTTTCGTCAGAAATGCGAATTGGCAGACGGCCAATCGGGCCTTCGTGAAAGTCTAATGTCGGGCTTGTGGCTTTAAGTAAGTGGCTGGTGATTTTTGTGTTAAGGATGCCAAGAACCGATTTAGTTTGTTGAGCGTCGTCAAAGAAAATCATGGCTCCCTTAGTCTCAAAAATTGAACCTTCTGGTGAGTAGCGAAGGGCAAAATCTCCAGTGGAAATGGTCGACCATGTCAGCCCTTCATGAAAATACCGGTCGCGGTTGATCACCCTGCCATTAGATTTGACGCGGACTCCCGGCGTGTTGTCTATATAGTCGCAGATCGTCTGGCCTTGGTTTTCATAGTTCACAACAAAAAAGTTGTTTCCGTACCATTTTCGAAACTCGCCACCTTTGTTAACTGGGAACCATTTAAGATTAGTATTGGTAGCTTCTTCCGGCGATAGGCCGAAACCCGAGTTCGCGCGGGCAACTTCGTGCCATTGCCGCAAAAAAAGATCATTGTTTGTTGTCGCCATGCCTTGGCGCGGATGAGCGTATTCCTTTAATTGTTCGAATGTTTCAAATATGTTCAGTGTTTCTGGGCTCAGCCAGTACGCTATTGGTGAACCGGGGACCTTGTCGAAATCTCGAGCGGCGGATCGGAAATGCCACTCCGTCTCCGGTGTTTGCACTGCTTGCAACAACAGATCTGATTTTTCTGCTTCAGACTTCCCCTCCGTCAAACGTAGGAAATCGCCAGAAAAACTGAAGTTTTTTTCGTTGCAAATCACGAAAGCTGTAGTTGAAACGACCGCTCCTCCAATCGAGTCAAAAGCACGCTCTCCCAAGTGTGCCATGGAAAGAATACTCGAGTTGGACAGTAGCTTGGCGCGCAGTTTTTCAAAGGAAGATAGGAACATCCAAGATTGCATGTTGATCATGGCGATTAAGCCACGCTTCAAAGACAATGCGAGGGCTCTTTCCATGAACATCGCGAAAAGGTCCGCCTTGCTGTCCGGATAAGTTGCTCTCGCAAAGCTCTGGAGCCGCTCGTTCATACCTTTTCCGCCCATATACGGCGGGTTGGCCACCACCACGTGATACTTCGGCGATAGCGCCTCGGCCATGCGGAGCACGGTGATGACGCGCTCCTGCACCTCTTTCAGCAGCAGATCGCCGCCGAAATCCCGCGCCGCAACCACCCGCAGCGTCTCTGCCGGGTCGCGTAGCTTCGGCACGATCAATGAGCCGAAGTTCTTGGCCTGCTCGAACTGCCCCAGCGTCTCGCGCAGCTCATCGGTGAACAGATCCTTGCCCACCACGGCGGCCACGTCCCGGACATCCGCTTCGGTAAAGGCCACGTTCTGCAACACGCAGATGTCGGGCTTTGCCTTCATCCGCAGGAACCGCCGCCGCCCCAGCTTGCCCGCCGCCTTCATCGCCAGCGCAAAGGCCGCCAGCGCGCCCGCACGGTCGTCAATCTCCACCCCGGTCAGGTTGTGCGTCAGGATCAGTGCGGGGATCTCGGTCGCGTCATATCCCTCTTCCTCGTAGATGGCGTAGAGCAGGTCAAAGGCATAGGTCAGCATATGCCCCGAGCCCGCCGCCGGATCGCAGATGCGGATCTCTTCGGGGCGGGTGATGCGCAGGAAGTCCGTCTCGGGCTCTTCCGGCGCGATGTAATAGTCCATCTTGGCCGCCAGCCCGCTGTGCGGATTGTTCAGCAGCCAGAGCCGCCCCAGCGAATTCTCGACCAGGTAGCGGACGATCCAGTGCGGGGTGAAAAGCTGTGTCGCGGCGGGGATGTTCTCGGCCGTGATCTTCTGGTTCTTCTTGAGGCCCGCGAAGACCTGATCCTTCTTCTCTGAGATGTAGAACTGGTAGAGCCAGCCGATGATCTCGACGTCCTGACAGGCGTCTTCGGTCATGACCTTGCGCAGTTCGGCGAGGATGGATGTCTGCGACAGCAGATCCTCGGGCATCAGGAGTTCGGTGTAGTCGTCGATCTGTTCGAACAAGAACGGCATGTGCTTGTGCCAGCCGTTGCAGGCGTGGACGAGCAGTAGGCGATAGGCCTCGGCCTGCGGGTCAGGTGACGGGTTGCGGCCATCCAGCAGCGCCGCGATGCCCGGCGGCGCGCCTTCGGGCAGATTGCCCGCCATTGCCTCGGCCAGAAGCTCGGGCCGGGTCGCGCCCTCGGCAGGGGAGACGACACGCACGGTGGTGTAGCCATTGGCATCCATGAAGCGCAGCGCGGTGAAGCGGTTGAACCAGGTATAGGCGACCTGTTCGATGACCTGGCGCTTGCCGTCCTTGCGGATCGCCGCTTCCAGATCCTTGATCGCTTTTGCATTTTCGCGCCGGGCCGGGCTGGCATCGGCAAGCACGACGTCAATTTTCGACGTCACCTGATCGATCAGCAAGTTGCGGGCGGCTTGCGCGAATTTCTTGAGCGCGTTGGTATCCATCAGACGATCACTTTCTTGCCCGCATGGATCTGCTCCAGCAGGGTCTTCTTCATTTCCTGTACGTACTGCTCAACATCGGCCTCTTCGGTGAGGTAATGCTTGGCAAAGGCCACCTTGATTTCCGAGGCGTTTACATACGTAGGCTCTGGTGGGGGGGCTGGCGTTGTATCCCCACCCGGGGCGGGTTGCGGCGAGGGCACCGGTCGGCTCAACCGCTCGACCTCGGCCAGAATGCGCGGGAGCAAGTCAAGCTTGGCTCCATTGGCCCGATCGCGAAGGATTGGGATCATCTTGACGCTTTCAAGCCCCTGCTTATGGGAGTCGATGCTGCGTTTGATACGTTCTTGCTCGTCGTGGTCCAGCGCCTGAAATTCCGGCGTTTGGGCAACCTTGGCGGCGCAATCATCCACAGCCGCGATGACGGCCTTGCGCTCGTCCAGCACCGTCAACTCGACCCGGTCCTTGAGCGCATATAGGTCGGATTTCAGGGATTGGATCGTGGTACCCTTGTAGCAGGCAGGGTCGGCCAGCGCCCCGGAAATCGCGTCGCCCGCTGCAGCATCGACATAGGAGATATTGGCCTCCTGATCGCGCAGGAACTCCCGTGCGTCGTCATAGATTTCTTTCTGCGCGCCGCTCATGAAGCTGCGGATCTTGTCCAACACCTCTTCTTTGGCATCCAGAAGATCGTCTTCCTGCGTTGCGGGCTCAGTGAGGTACCAGGCTGCCGGCTTACCGACCATGGCGCCGACTTTCGTGCTCAGAGGCTCAAGCTCTGTCAGGAAAGGATATTGGTTCTTCTGCGCAACCAGACGGTTTAGCTCATCAGAAAGGGTCTTCGTACTTTCTGACCATTCAGCGCCGATCGTCCGGGCATCGGTCCCATCCGAGGGAAGGTCAAAAAGCTCTTTGTAGAGCTCTTTCGCTTTTCGGATCTGGGCTGCGGTGAACTCTGTCTGCGGCGTCAACAGAATATTGGCGAGCGCATGGCTGTTGTTCAGATTGCGCGCCAGATCGGCCCGCTCAAGGACAGTGCCATCTGAGCGCGCCTCCAGTTTGCCCTTGCCGGACAAACTGGCCGCTAGGCAAAGAACGGCAGTGGTCGGCCACCCATAGGGCTTCGCGCCGAAACGCTCGGTCAGGTACTTTACCGATACTTTGACGCCATTCCTGGCCTGCCCCTGGACGTAGTTCAGTACGTCCTGTTCGGCTTCAGTCAGGCCTTCGCCATTGTTGCCGAAGAGGCCGCTTTCAGGAGAAGCTGCCTTCAGAATGTCAGCTTCAGCGTAGGTCACCCCACGCAGCATCGGCAGATTCACGTAGACCTTGTCGATCAGGCCCTGAAACCCTTTGACGATCCGCTCTTGCGGTTCTTCCCCCCCGATATCCAGCTCGTCGCCGCGGACAAACATACGGGCGTCAGCCATCAACTTGCGTAGACGCAGTTCGAGGTCTTTGTGACGGCGGCTATTCTGATCGCCCTTTTCAGCCACGATCCGATCCCAGCCAGGTTGCTGGGAGCCAGCACGCGCCTGGCGAATAAATTTGTCAGTCTGCTTGAAGAGCGTCAGATCCCGAATGAATCTCACGTCTGGTTGGAGCACTACCGCCAGTTCTTCACGGCTCATGTTGCGCATGCGAACTGCTTCCGGTGCCGCCACATCATCGTTGAAGGGGCTGATCAGATTGATCGACAGCTCATACTCTCGGCCGAGAAGGTGGTCATCAAGCTTACGACTGAAGCTGTATTCATGGCCCGTCGTTAGATGCTTGATCTTGCGGTGGCGCAGGATCGTGTCAAAGGCCAGCGCTTCCATTTCCTTAGAGAGCTCGGACGGATCGACATCGAGCGCTTTGATTTCAGCTTCGACGTCTTTCTCTTCGTTGGTCAGGAATTCGTAGACCTCTCCGTTGCGCTGGATGAGCGTGTTACGCTCGAGGAAGGACAAGGCCTCTTCGATCTTGCGCCGCTGCTTGGCCTGATCGGTGTCGAACTCCGACAGCAGAAGCACGCTGATGTTGCGCACCGTCGGTTTGAATTCTTTAACGTATTTTACGAGGAACAGCGCCTTCAGAACCCGCACGGCAAAAGGGTCGATGTCCTGAATTTCTTTTTCGGCAATCTGGATCGATTGTTGAGCTGCAGACTTGAGGGCGGTCCGGATGCCTTCGAACATGAGATCAAAAGTGGCGAGACCGCCCACCGGCTGATCTGCCATCTTCTTGGCGACCTCCTGAAACACCCCTAGCATGGATCGCTCGCCAACTGAGCTGTGCTTGCCCTCAAAGGCATTGTGCTGGGATAGCGATGTTATCGCCATCTGGAAGAGCATGTATTGGTAGGGCGGGAATGGATAGCTGGAGACAAAATGCTCGCGGCCTTCGAAGTTCTTCAGCTTGATTGAGCCATCGGTGAAATCAAACAAAGTCTTGAGATTGTTCTCTTCGCGGTCGTGTAAATTGCCGAGCGTGATCTCACCGGCATCAGTCTTCGACAACAAGCGCCGCTGGATAACCTCGGCCACGTCGGCTGAGTTCAGTGGCATCTTCACACCAAAGCGCGCCATGATCTTTGAAAAGTCCTGCGACTGAAATGCCTTCCCATCACCGATGATGGCTTCCATATCCTGTTGTGACGTCACGATCACCCAAGCCTGACCCTTGCACTTGGTATTCAGGCTTTCGGCGATCGTCTGTAAATTGGTCATCAGCTTGACGTTTTCGGCGATGTACTGGCCGACCTCATCCACAAAGAAGTTCAAGCGGAACTTGGGTCCCTGTTTGTCGATCCATGCCTTCACCTTGTTGGCAAAGTCCTCAATCGAAACCCGCGTATCGGCGCGGTACTGTCCCAGGATGTCAGTGGAATCCGCGGGATCGCCGCCTGTCACGGAGGCAAAGGCAGTCGCAATGTTCTTGCGCTCCAAGGCCGCTTGTTCCCGACCTCGTTCCCAAGGCTTGCCGGCCGTCGCCTCATAGGCTGACTTGAAGGCTGCCAGCTGGCCCCGCTCATCAAGATCTCGCTCAAACTGAGCGATATGCGGCAGCTTGCCATAATAGCCGCAAGCCTCATCAAAAACCTTCTGGAACACTGACAGAAGGGCATCAACGTCAGTCTTGGAGATGACGTCTGCCTTCTGGTCGATGTTGAAAAGGATCGATTTCGACGGCACTGAAATCGCTTTGCGCAATGCGCCAGCCAGCATTGGGTTATCTGTCAGCTTGCCTTCGAAGATATCAAAGGCGCGCACTCCATCGACCTCGCGGTTTTCCATCAGCAGAGCGAGCATTTTCAACAGGTGCGATTTGCCTGACCCAAAGAAGCCGGAGATCCAGACACCATTGGCTGTATCGTAGTTGTTGTAGGCCTCAAGCAAAGTCTCGAGGCGTCTACCGATTTCGTCGGTGATGACGTACTCGTCGAGCTCAACCCGAAGGCTTGCCTCGTCGTCGGCCTTGATCACGCCATCGATCGGGCGGTCAATGGGTTTGGCGAAGATACTTCTCAGAGCAGTGGCCATCGGATCAGACCTCGTAGTTCAGAATGTTGAAAGCACGGTAATACTTGTCGTCATGAAGCAGGCCGAAGAGATCCAGCGATCCACCGGTCGCAGTGGAGTGGGTATAACTGCCTGGAAAGAACAGAACCGTTGGCTTGTCTTTCGCCGTGCTCTGGAGATTGTTCAGCACATTGTGCGAGCGGATATAGGGATAAACCTCACCGACGCCTGACAGGAAAATCACGTCGTGCGGCTGTTGGTCGATGGCTTCGGCAATCTTCGGGATCACATGTTCATGGATATCCAAAACGCCTTGTAGCAGTTCGCGGAGCTCAGATTTTTCCATGTCTGGCTCTGCGCCAAGGACGTCATCCAGGATCCCGCGTTCTTCAAGAATGCCAAGCGAAATCTCGTACAGGCTGAGGTCCAGAACCTTCACGCCAGAATGACCTATCCGCTCGATCAAATCGGCGCGGTCCTCCGTCATCGAAAGGCCCTCGCTGGCTGGGAAGGGGCAGATAAAGAACGGCACTTCGTTCCCAAGGCCTTGCTTGGTCAGAAACCGCTCGCTGGTGATCACACGATACAAGTGCTCGGCGCGCTCTTTGCGGGTCAGCTGTTCGCTCACGGTTTGCCCCCCTCGGCCATGACTCCTGGGAAGACCGCTAGGTCAGATGGCGTGTTTGCTTCAATCAAAGCCCGAAGCGAGGTCGACAAATAGGTGGATTGGATACGGTGGTCCTCCGAGATTATTCCGGCTTCCCGCATGATCTTGAAGACAACTTGGCGCAACCGAACCCGGGTCGCGGCCGAACTCGACGCCAACGCGTCGTCCCACTCCGCCTTTTGCTCGAACAACAGATCAAAGCTTTCTGGAGGAAGCTCCAACTGAAAGCTGAGATACCGGTCTTGCACGACTTCAAGGGCAAATTCGCGCACCAGCCGGTACGCGCGACACACCGATATCCAGATCAGCAGGCTTTGCTCTTGCCGGTCTTCGTCTTCGACCAAGAACTGCAATTCATCATCGCTTAGAGTTTCGAGGCGGTTGACGATCTCGCGCAGCATCCGTCGCTTGGACTTTTCCTTCGGAAGCGAGGTCAGTCCCTCGGCTTGCGCCAGCGCAATTGTCTTCTCCCAGTCCTTCGTCTTCAAGTAACTCTCTGAAAGCTCAACGCTTTCATTCAGGTAGAGGCCGCCGGAAGTGAAGGACATCTTGTAGGGCTGGTTCGTTCCATATGTTCCTGGTTTTGCTGCCATGATCATCCAACGACCTCGGCAGCGTTCACCAAAACGATCTGCTGATCTTGTGGTTTCCTGGCACCGGGATCGGTATCGAGCCCGAGACGCTTGAGCGCGTAGTAGAGTAGAGCGCGTCGAACTTTGATCTTCGCCTTGCCACCGCGCATCCCATAGTCGAGCGCGATCACCTTCTTCTGGTTCTCCGAGAGTTCAGGGTGGGGGGCAATCTCAAGCGTGACGTGCTCTTGCCAATCCGCATCGGCCGTATCCGTGGCTCCGCTGGCTTCTACGCCGCGCGTCTGGAGGATGCGCGAAAACAGGAAATCCTTGAAAACCTCGTCGGTCTTACAAAACGCCCTTGTATGCCATCGAAAGCCATCGAAGCCGATGGCGTGAGGCGCGATCCACCGCCAGCTCGGTTCTGGGCGCGAGAGGGACTGGTACTTTACCTCGATGGCCTCAGATCGGCGGATGGCACCGACAACGGATCGCAGAGTGATAGGGTTCACCCCACGGGCCGGTGTCGGCGCGGCGTCATAGGCCGGTAGTTCAGCAATCCAGGTGTCGTCGCTGTCCATGATGCCATCAGCCAAAGACCTTAGCTGTGCGAGGTAGCGGCTGGCGTCAGGCTGCAGGAAGTGTGGGGCATAGTCCGGGCCACGGATATATGTCCGCGCACTCTTGTCGTAGACCATGTTGTCCGGCACGAAACCGATATAGCGGTTCAGATCGGCGGACGCTTGGTTCACCGACAGCCCGAACTGCTCCATCAAATCGCTGCGGTTCACATGCCCCTCCCAAAACAACCGGAACTCGATAAACTCGAGGCGCTGCGCGACTCCCCAACGAAGCTCCGACTTGTCGTTATCCACTTCGCACTCCCGACTCGGCGCGTATGATTAATATGCGCGCCCATTTTTTGTGCTGATCACACGCTAGCGGGGAGTCGTTTCGTGTTCAATCGAAATCCTGCGTAATTTCGGGGGGTTGTCATGGAGTGTGCAGTTTTAAGCAGAAAAGGGCGATTACTGGGATGGCCTGCCGGGAGGCACCACTGTGGCAACCCTTCCACAGCCCGGATGTTTTTGGGCTTGGCTGATCAGCTAATTTTCCAATGGGCGTCAGATTTGCGCAGGGTTTCTCGCAGGGCCCTCGGGGTCCGACAATGGCACGAGAGAGAGTTGGTCGCCGGGTTTGTTCCCTCCGCCACCTATTTCTATTTGACCTTTGTTTTTAATAATAAAAATCCCTATTCTGAATTTTCGTTCCCACACCTGCTCCCACATTTTGCGTTTGATTGAATCGGGGTGTTTGGATTGAGTTCGGCATCAAGTCGGGGGTGGGCGGGGCACTTTGTGAACCGTTTCGCGCGGAGGCGGGGCGATAATCGCAGGGCTCCCCAGCAGCCGAGGCCCGCGACTCCCAGATCCGCCGCGCTATCGAGGCCAACCCACCAGGCCCAATCGCAGTTTGGAAGGTCGGACGCGACTTCTTTGGCGATCCATACTCCGGCAATTAGGTATGCGCCCCAGCGCAGTCTTTGGGATGACGCCAGAGCGGCGATGATTGCACCGATTACGACATGCCCGATTTGAACCCAAATGTAGAGCCATAGCCCCGGCCATCCCGTGCAGACATCGCTGAGGTGAAGCGTATTCAGATGCGCCCACATCATAGGTCCTTTTCCTCCAGCCCGGTGATGAGCCTTCGTTGGTCGTCTCGGTTGATTTGGCCGTAGCTGCGCAGGGTTGTTAGCACGTCGGTGTGGCCCAGATTTTGGGAGGTTGCGACCAGTTCTGCTACGGAATCGCAGGTTTTGGCGGCGTGGCGGGCGAGCATGTGTCGGAAGGCGTGAGGGCCGTAGGCTTGCAGGCCTGCATTTGTGAAGGCTGTGTTAACGATTTTGCGCGCGGGCTCTGTGGTTTTCCAGTGGGTGCGGGTGAAGCCTTGGGCGGCGAAGCCTCTGGAGGGCGTCGCCTTGAGCGCGGTTGCAGGGAACAGTGGATCATCGGGGCCGTAAAGCGCCACCTCGTCAAGGTATGTGAGCCAGTCGGTCAGGGCCGCTTCGGCCTCCTCAAAGCCCCGGGCAAAGAATGTGTCGATGGATTTGCCAAACTTGGTTGCCACCTCGCGCGGGTTTTGCGTCACGGATTTTTCACCGAGGTCGACGTGTTTGATCTTGAGCGACGTCAGCGCTTCGACGCGAATACCCGTGAGACACAAGAGAGCAAAAATCGCCTTGTCGCGCCTCTGGCGGGGTGTTCCATTCGGCATGCGATCAAGAGCGCGCTTGGCTTGGCGTATGCTGGGGGCCGGGAGTTCAGGTGCGGCGCGGGCTTCGGCTTCATCGCGTAAGGACAGGCGAAAGTAATCGGCATCTGCGGCTTTGATGCGGCGGCGAAACCCGTCCTGCTGCGAGAGCCACAGGATAAATTCGCGTAATGTCGCCATGATCGCGCGCCGCGTGGATTTGCTCAATGGCTTGCCATGCGTGCCCTTTGCAGTTTCCAAATAGCTGCGAAAGCCCATGGCCCATTCGATATGAAACCGCGCGAAATCCTTGCGCCCATTCCAAAGGTCAAACCGCTCCAAATGCGCGATCTCGCGATCCAAAGTTTTCTCCGAAAGTTGTTTCGCGTGCTTGCGAAAGTCGAGGAATTGGCGTTTTGTCCGTTCATTCTTTTCGTTCGGTCGTCTGCTCATTTTAGTCTCCAAATTCTGCCTCAACAAAGCCCCGATATAGGCGGGGCCTGGAAGTGTAGGTTCAGGGGGTGGTCTCTTCCTTATTTGGCCACTGAAGCAGACAAGGGGGTGATTGGAATAGCCCCCTGAAAGTGGTCCGCCAACTGGGATAGATTGTCCCGCAAATTGGAGGATCAGAGATGGCTGGAAAACGAGAAAAGCCGGAAGATATCGTATCGAAGCTTCGGCAGGTTGAAGTTCTACAGGGACAAGGGGCGACGATTGCCGAGGCAGTGCGCCAGATCGGTGTGACGCAGCAGACGTTTTATCGATGGCGGAAACTCTATGGCGGGATGCAACGATCTCAGCTCGCGCGTCTGAAAGAACTTGAGAAGGAAAACCAGCGGCTTCGGCGGGCGGTGTCTGATTTGACCCTGGACAAGCTGATCTTGACGGAAGCAGCGAGGGGAAACTTCTAAGCCCTTCACGACGCCGGAAGTGCATTGATCATGTGCGGCAGGAGCTTGGCGTGTCCGAGCGCCGCGCCTGCCGCACGCTTGGACAGCACCGGTCCACGCAACGCAAAGTGCGCAAGGTCGGGCCGATGAGCAGCGTCTGACCGATGACATCATCGAACTGGCTGACCAGTACGGGCGCTATGGCTATCGGATGGTGACGGGTTTGCTGCGCAACGCGGGCTGGTGTGTGAACCACAAGCGGGTCGAACGCATCTGGCGACGTGAAGGGCTGAAGGTCCCGAAAAAGCAAATGAAGAAAGGGCGGCTCTGGCTGAACGATGGGTCATGCGTCCGGCTCAGGCCGGAGCGTCCAAACCATGTCTGGTCCTATGACTTCGTCCAGGATCGCACGGCTGATGGCCGCACTTACCGCACGCTCAATATCATCGACGAATACACCAGGGAGGCACTCATGATCCGCGTCGATCGCAAGCTCAACTCTACCGATGTGCTGGATGCGCTGACGGACCTGTTCATCCTGCGCGATCCGCCGGAATACATAAGATCCGACAACGGCCCCGAGTTCATTGCCCAGAAGGTGCGGGACTGGATCGCCGCGGTCGGGGCCAAGACAGCCTACATCGAACCAGGTTCGCCCTGGGAGAATGGCTATTGCGAAAGTTTCAACGCCCGATTCAGGGATGAGTTGCTAAATGGGGAACTGTTCTACAGCTTGCGCGAAGCCCAAATCCTCATCGAACAATGGCGCATCCACTACAACACGGTCAGGCCGCACAGCTCTCTGGGCTATCGCCCGCCTGCACCAGAAAGCATCGTCCTAATGGACCAGAGACCCACGATGCACTAACAATCAAACCGGACCACCCGATGGGGGCACGCCAGTGTACGGGCGGAAAACGCCGAAAGGTACTTGGGACTTGATTTGCGGATACCATTGGGGCCAGCAGGTATATCTGCATCAAACAGGCCGGCCCCCTGTGTCAGGGGCCTGTCGGGAATTTCAGGGTTGGCGTTTTTAGCAGGCAGTTTGTCACGCAGGGCGGTGTTTGGTCGTAATTTTCAGCCGTTTTGCGTTGGTTTTTGGTGTTTTTGCCCCGTTTTGCCAATTCTGGACATAGTCCGCCCTTGATCACGCGATAGCAATTGGCACTTTTTCCACGCCCAGGGCCGCCAGCCGTTTCAAGTTATGGCTGATGGCGTTCATGGCGAGTTGGAACTGCGCTTTGGCCTGGCCAGGGTAGCGCAGCCGCTTTGATCGTTTGGAAAATACGCGCTCGTAAGGGGCGCGCATTTTGCTGAGCCAGCGATCCTTGTCACGGTTTTTCCCTGTCATGTTGTTCTTTTTGATGGCCGCGCTGTAGCACCCTTTGCGCTTCAGTGCGGTTTGGGCGGGGGCGGTGCAATAGTCCTTGTCAGCAAAGACCGCGCCTTGGCTGGGGCAAATTGGCTGGGGCAAACGTGGCGCAACCCTTTGGCATCGCCCGTGTTGGCGGGCGTGGCGGCCACTTTGTTGATCAGACCAGATTGCATATCGACGCTCGCATGCTCCTTGTAGCCGTACCAAAATTTACCTTTGCCCTTGGCTCCAAAGCGGGCCTGCTTGTCGGCGGCAACCTTGGGAGCGGTATTATTATCGAACTTTTCCAATCCCTTGGCGATGGCCCGATCTCGATCATCCCAAGTTGACAGCTTCGAGATCAGCGCGCTGGCATTCACAAAGGTAAACACTTCGCGGATCAGACCCACCTCTTGCAGGCTGGCGCGCAGGCGATTGAAAATCTCCATCAGGCGCCCGGTGCCGAGCCGCTTGCGAAAGTCGCCAAAAAACGAATGATCCGGGGTTTTCTCAGCGAGGCCGAAGCCACAAAACCACTTGGCGGCGAGGTTCTCAGCCATAAAACGCTCCATTTCGCGATCAGAAATGTCCTCAAGAAACTGCAAAACGAGCATGCGAAAGGCGCGCTCCGCCCCCAATTCAGGGCGGCCACGATCCCAATAGAGCGCCTTGAGAGGTTGCGACAATGCCCTCAAATCAATAATCGCCTCGAACTTGCGATAAGGGTGTCTCTGCGAGACCAGCCCATCCAACGTGCTAAACATTTCAACCTGATCGCGTTTCATACATTCCAAACCTTGTTCTCGAAATGGAGTGAATCAGCCTGGATCCCGAAAATCCAGTGACTTTTCCGACAGGCCCACTCTGGACGCTGGAAACCTGGTCCTGCCGTGCCTCGCAAACGCGCCGATACCATTGGCAAACTCGCTGCCAACAGCGGTGGATCTGCCCCCTGAAAAATCGCATCAAATATTGGAGGCCCTGCCACTGCAACGCTGGCAAACGGAGGACGACGTTTCAAAAGCGATGGGCTGGCACCAGCCTCTGACGGCGGTCCACTATACCGAGACAGAAACCACATTCGCCTTCGAAACGCGCATGGAACACCGCCTGGAAACCCAGAATCACCTGGTACAGACAACTCAAGTCTCCCATGAAATGCACTTCAACCGTCCCGATGGAACGGCCACTGTTTCGACCACACTCGAAAGCCGCAAAACTGCGGCAGAATGGGCAATCAAAATAAGATTCTCGGCAGACTGGCAAGACAAAAGGATTGCTGAAAAGGAATGGCTGATCGAACCGCAATGCTGAGCTGGGTTCGGCCATCCCGCTAGCGCATCGAGCCGACCAAATTGACACTAAATTTGGGAGGAAAGTTGATGCATAATTAAAAGGCTAGTCCAGTCTTTTCGATTACAAAAGGGCTGAAGCACTGGACTAGAAGATGTGAACTTCTGCTTTTGTAATTCACTGAATAAGCTAAGTTTCAACTTTCATCGTGAGAACAAAAAGCAACTCAAACCGTTATCAGTTTCAGACTAAGCCATTTTGCTGAGGCCGTTCTTGAGCGCAATGGTCATCCCGTGAGCTTCCATATGAAGTCGTAGCCTCTGGTTGTATCCGCCCGGAGTGTTGAGCGCCTCAATCAGGGGTTCACAAGCAGTTACCGATAGGTTCGATGCCACCAGCTCTCTGAGAAAGGCTTCGCCCTGATTTTTGTCAGAAACGCGATCTCCAAGCCAATCCGCAGCATCGCCGACCATGCGCGCAACAGGAGATAGAACAGCCTGCGCGCCAAGGTAAGCAGCCATTTCATCGGCGTCCCGTACTGGAAAGATGCTGTTCCGAGTACCGAAAATATCTGTGACGATTTTGACGTCCCCGGACATCATGATGGGCGTGCCGCCCTGTGCAATACCAGGAAAGGGCATCATTATTGCAGTCGCACGCGCCGGTCGGACCAAGGCGTCTGCCTCTTCAAGCGACGCACCAGCCATGAACGTGATAGCGACTTGCCCTTCTTGAAATTCCAAAGGGCCCAGAACGTCAGGCGCATTTTCGGCCATCAAACTCAGAAACAGAATGTCGCTGGCATCGACTACCCCTTGGTTGTCCGCAATGTGAACGTTTTCATAGGCTTCAGCCAGAGAAGAGGAATGATGAGCGCTGCGCTCGGAAACGGTGATTTCATGCCCATCGTGCACGATGCCTTCCACCGCTGCACGAGCAATCGTTCCGCACCCGATCACGCCAATTCGCATGTTGCCCCTCCTTGCGATTTGTTCCGAAGCAGACCTTTGCACACATTGCAGCATCCGTCACTATGGGCACGGTGCGGCCATTAGATCGATTGCAGCATACTCGCGAAACGCGTGCAACAACATATTCACGGACGGCCCAAAGAAGACACCTATCAATACCTCACGATACTGCAGTGCGGCACATCAAACCGGCCGTTCGCTGCACCGCGAAATTTGAAGATGGTCGTACTCACAATTTGCGGGACTTTGTGAACCTTCGCCTCATGTCTGGCCGTGGCCGTTATCCGACCTAACGCTCAATGGTGGCAATACCCTAGACTAATCAAGGCTGACCCACTTGCGCCTGGGCTTGTCTCGGCTACGGATTCGCAGATTTGTCCAGAGCCTCAAGTGTGTGCTCCAACCCATTCAGGATATGTCGCTCAAGAGCGCGCGTTGCAGTTGCGGTATCACGTGCGAGGGCCGCGTCAAAAATCTCTTTATGTTCCACGACAGCAACGGCCCCGCGATAGGTCAACACCAGCATCTGATAACGAAGGTACTTATCATAGAGGGTCGAGTGCAGGCCCAACAGGTTGCGTGAATTGCACGCCTGGATCAGGGCAAGGTGAAATTCCCAATCGCAACGTTTCCAAGTTTCCTTTTCAGATTCATCCCCGCTGAGCATCCGCTTTTCCATCAAATGAAGCTTGTGATGGGCGGCAACAACATTGCCCTCCCAATCAGCGTCACCGTTTTCTACGGACTCACGCAGCGCATGGCATTCCAGCAGGACGCGCAGGTTGGCGATTTCGATCAGATCCTCGCGCGATACCGGGGTCACGAAAAAACCGCGCTGTTCTTCGGCGGCGACGAACCCGTCACTGGCAAGTCGGTTCAGGGTTTCGCGCAATGTCGACACCCCCGCAGCATAACGGGTTCTCAGGGCTTCGAGCTTGAGCTTTGTCCCAGGAGCCAGTTCTCCAAAGATGATGTCGTGCTTGATGCGCTCATAGGTCGAAAAGCCGACGGTGCTGGGCTGCTTGGTCATGTGGGTCGTCGGGTAGTTGCGGCATGGCTTGGCTATCATTCTAGCAGATATCTCTCAACAGTCAACAAATATATGTGCATTTAAGAAATATCAGATATTATTGCTTTACTCTGCTAATTTAGCTAGCGTCCCGAAAACAGCGTGATGATTCCACGTTTCAGGGAGACCATGAATGAGTGCCATAGCGGCAACCGACAGGCAGATTGCACCATCACGACCAGTGCGACTGGCCATTGCCGGACTTGGTCTGGTGGGCAAACGTCATGCCGATGCGGTCGGGCTTTCACCCCGTGCCGAATTGGTGGCCGTGGTCGAACCTGGCGCGGATTGCGTTGCTCAAAATAGTGTCCCATGCTATGGTCGGCTGGCTGATCTTCTGGCCGCTGAAACGCTTGACGGGGTTATACTGTCGACCCCGACCCGACTACATGTAGGGCAAGGTCTGGAATGCGTTGCAGCGGGTTTGCCGGTTTTGGTTGAAAAGCCGCTCTCTGATGATCTGGCTGCGGCCGAGACCTTGGTGAACGCAGCCGAACGCACCGGTGTGCCCGTGCTTGTTGGACATCATCGCCGCCACAACCCGCTGATCCGTAAGGCGCGGGCGATGATTGCAGAGGGCCGCATCGGCGATGTCCGTGCGGCGCATGCGACCTGTTGGTTTTACAAGCCTGACGATTATTTCGACGTCGCCCCTTGGCGCAAACAGCGCGGTGCGGGGCCTATCTCGGTCAATCTGGTGCATGACATCGACCTGATCCGCCATCTCTGTGGTGAGATCGTGAGCGTGCAGGCCCAGGCCGCCCCATCAGCACGGGGGTTTGAAAACGAAGATGTGGCGGGCGCCCTTTTAGGGTTTGAAAACGGGGCGATTGGCACAATCACCGTGTCCGATAGCATCGTTGCCCCGTGGAGCTGGGAAATGACATCGGGGGAATACCCGGTTTACCCCGCGACCTCGCAATCCAGCTATATGATCGGGGGCAGCCACGGATCTCTGTCGGTGCCGGACCTGTCGCTTTGGAGCCACGCGGAACAACGGGATTGGTGGACGCCAATCTCGGCCACCGCCTTGCCCCGTGACGCATCTGACCCGCTGGTCAACCAGATCAATCATTTCGCTGCCGTTATACGGGGGGAAGAGGGACCACTGGTGTCCGGGCGCGAAGGGTTGAAAACCCTTGCCGTCGTGGACGCAATTCAACGCGCCGCGCAAAGCGGAGATAGAATTCTCCTCGGACAGACCACTGCCGAAGCCGCCGACATGAGAACAAAAGCAGATTAGAAAACCATCAACTGAACCCGGCGCAACAATCAGAACCCGCGCCATCACATCTTGGGAGGAAAAACGAGATGATCACCAAACTGACACGCCGAGCGGCCATGGCTGCCGTTGCTGCCGCAGGGGTTATGGCCAGCACGGCAATGCCCACCTTTGCCGCGGATATGACCTTTACTCTGGCGACTTCCGGGTCCGAGACCGACCAACGTTCGGTCGCGATGGCCGAAGTGTTTGCGCCAATGGTAGCAGGCTTTGCCGACTACCAGCCCGGCTATAACGGGTCGATGTTTGCGCAGGGCACCGAGCTTGAGGCGATTTCCCGTGGCAACCTGACTATGTCCATTGCTTCGGCACAGGAACTGGCGCAGTTCTTCCCGGAATTCTCGATCTTTGCCACCGGATATGTTCATCAGGACGCGGCCCATCAAGTGCGCGTGTTCAATGACCCGCTGATGGATCCGTTCAAGAAAACGGTCGAAGACGAGTTGGGTGTCAAATTGCTGAGTGTCATGTATCTGGGTCGTCGCCATGTGAACCTGCGCCAGACGCGTGAAGAACTGGATGTGAAGACCCCAGCCGATCTGGCCGGTGTGAACCTGCGGATGCCGGGCACCGATGCATGGCAGTTCTTGGGCAAGGCGCTGGGTGCAGCCCCGACTCCGATGGCCTTTACCGAGGTTTACACTGCCCTGTCCACTGGCGCGGTTGACGGTCAAGACAACCCGCTGCCGACCGTTGTAGACGCCAAGTTCTATGAGGTGACCAAGCAGATCGCCCTGACGTCTCATCTGGTTGACCTGAATTACATCGCTTTCTCGGCAGAAACCTGGAACAGCCTGACCCCAGATCAGCAACTGACGGTGCAGCGTGCCGCTGATGCCGCAGCAGCCTTTGGCCGGTTGAAGCAGTTGGAAAAGGAAAACAATCTGGCTGATTTCATCCGTTCCAACGGGGTCGAGATCTACACGCCTGATCTTGCGGCGTTCCGCGACCATGTGCAGGCTCAGTATGTCGGCAGCGAATTTGCCGCCAGCTGGCCCGAAGGTGTTCTGGAAAAAATCAACGCCCTCGGCAACTAAGACCTGAAAACTGCGGGAGATCCTGAGTATGAAATCACTTCTGAAATGGATCACCCGCGGCGCAGAATTCATCGCCGCCATGGCTTTGGCGGCGATTTTCATTACCTTTCTTTTGCAGATTTTCACCCGCTACGCAGCCAAGATTGCGTGGCTGATACCGATCCCTCCCGTAGCCGACTGGATGGCCGGACTTGAACCCATCGGCTGGACGGTAAACCTTATTTCTCTTCTTTGGGTATGGATCATCTTCTTTGGCTGCGCGTTCGTCGTGCGCGAGAGCGACCACGTGGCCTTTGATGTGTTCTACCATGCGGCCCCGGACAGGATGCGCCTTGTGATGGCCATTGCGGGTGCTGTTATCGTACTGGGCGCGATGGCTTGGTCCTTCTTGCCCACTTGGGATGCGATCATGGCCAGTCGATTGATGGAGCTGAAGAAAATTCAGACCCTGCGGATACCGATCACTGGCGACAAGATTGCTATCAAATGGTTGTTTGCCGCCTATATCCTACTGATGGTCGCGGTCATCCTGCGTTACCTCTGGCGGCTGGTGGATGTGATCCGAAACGGCGCCCCCAAGGACCATCAGGAACAGTTACTGGATGAATTAACCAGCGACGAGGAGGCGGGCGCATGAGCGTTGAGCTGATCCTTGGCATGATTGCGCTGTTTGGCACTGCCGCAATTGGCGTGCCCGTTGCCTATGCCATAATCGTGGGTGTAGTCATCTATCTGGGCGTCTCAGGGCAGGATCTGGCCATCGCCGGTGAAACCATGGTGCAGCGGCTGTTCGATGGCTTCCTGCTGCTGGCGGTTCCACTTTTCATCGTGTCGGCCAATATCATGAATGCGGGCACGATCTCGGACCGGCTGTTGCAGTTCTGCGTGGCGCTTGTAGGACGGTTCCGGGGCGGGTTGGGCCATGTGAACGTGGTGGCCAGCCTGATCTTTTCCGGCATGTCCGGGTCTGCCGTGGCGGATGCGGCGGGGATTGGCAAGATCATCATCGACATGATGGTGAAATCCGGCCGCTACACCCGAGGATACGCCGCTGCGATCACCGCTGCCACTGCAACGATTGGCCCGATCATTCCGCCCTCGATCCCGATGGTGCTTTATGCGCTGGTGTCCAACGCCTCGATCGGAATGCTGTTTCTGGGCGGTATCGTTCCAGGGTTGGTTATGGGAGCGGTGCTGATGGGGATGAATACCTGGATTTCCCACCGCCGCGATTTTGGTCAGGAAGACCCCGTGCCCCTGCGCCAATTGCCCGCGATCACGGTCAAGGCGACGCCCGCCCTATTGATGCCGGTGATCCTGCTGGCGGGGATCTATTCCGGCTTCACCACACCGACCGAAGCCGCCGCCATTGCCGCGCTCTATGCGCTGTTCGTGGCGGCGGGGCTCTATCGCGCGCTGAAATTACGTACGCTTTATCAGATCTTTGTGGACTCGGCACGCTCTGCCGCCTCTGTCGGTCTGGTGATCGGGGCGTCGATGATCCTGACCTATGTGATCGTGCGCGAGAATATTCCGCAGTCGATTTCACTTGTGCTGGAAGGCGCCGATGTCAGCCCATTGATGTTCCTGATCCTGATCAACCTGTTCGTTCTACTACTGGGCTGTATTCTGGATGCAACGGTGATCATCCTTGTGATCGTGCCGCTCTTCATCCCGACCTGCAAGGCGCTGGGGATTGACCTTGTTCATTTCGGGGTGCTGATCGTGGTCAATTCGATGATTGGCCTAATCACGCCACCATACGGGATATTACTTTTTGTTATCAACGCGGTAACGGGAATCCCGCTGAAAGAGATAATCTGCGAGATCTGGGCCTTTCTGGCTGTCCTGATGGCAGCTCTGCTGGCAATGATCCTTATCCCAGACATCGTCCTTTGGCTGCCTCGTATGTTTGGATATCAGGGATAGCGCACCATGAAAGCCGGTCTGATCGGAGAGGGAATTGCCGGGTCGCTGACCCCAGCCATGCACGAGGCCGAAGGCCGCGCACAGGGGCTCGACTATAGCTATGCGCGGATCGACACGGCCACGGAGCGCTGGCGCGGGCGCCCTTTGGCCGATTTGCTACGCATGGCCGAAGAGGCAGGATTTTCCGGCGTCAACATCACCCACCCTTACAAGGAACAGGTTGTAGAGATGATGCATGACCTGTCCGGCGCTGCGCGTGACCTCCAGGCGGTCAACACGGTGATCTTTCAGGGCGGTCGGCGGATCGGGCACAACACAGATTACATCGGTTACCGATCGGCCCTTCGTCGTGACGGGACCGATTTCGACTTGGAGAACGTCTTGTTACTGGGAGCCGGCGGTGCTGGCAGCGCCGTTGCGCTGGCGCTGGTGGATCAAGGGGTGCGCAAGCTGGACATTTTGGACACGAACACCGCTAAATCCGATGCGCTTGCCCGCAAAATTCGCGCCCTGCGCCCCACCACGGCGGTCAGGCATGTGACGGCGCCAGAGCTTCGTGATCTGGACGGTGTGGTCAATGCCACCCCACTTGGTATGCAGGGCCATCCGGGGATGGCGCTTGATCCGGCCTTGTTGTCCAGCCGCTGTTGGGTTGCGGACATCGTCTATTTCCCGCTGCACACAAGATTGCTGCGCCGCGCCGGCGCCCATGGCTGCGCTGTGATGACCGGCGCCGGAATGGCGGTATTTCAGGCAGTTGCCAGCTTTGCCCTATTCACAGGGCGGGACCCTGACCCGACCCGGATGCAACGGCATTTTGACGCGATAAGCGCCCAGCAGCCCGCGATAGGAGCCGTGACATGATCAATCCCTTTCGTATCGGACTAATTGGCACCGGGCGGATCAGCGATATCTACCTGCAGACCTGCGCGAAGTTTCCGGCACTCGACGTGGTGGCCTGCGGATCTCTGAACATGAAAGAAAGCCGCGCCAAGGCGGCAAAACATGGCATCGGCCGCGTGATGCCCCCGGATGACATCATTGCCGCCCCGGATATTGACTGCATCCTGAACCTGACCATTCCGGCGGCGCATGCGGGCGTCAGTCTGGCGGCCTTGGGCGCGGGCAAACATGTCTATTCGGAAAAGCCCTTTGCCACCACGCTGGAAGACGGCCAGCGGGTGCTGGACAAGGCGGTAGAGACCGGCCTCTTGGTGGGCAATGCGCCCGATACCTTCCTAGGCGGACGTTGGCAAACGGTACGCAAGCTGATGGATCAGGGCGTGATTGGCGACCCTGTCGGCTGCATGGCCCATGTGGGGACCCATGGAGTTGAACGCCACCACCCGAACCCGGATTTCTACTATCAGACCGGCGGCGGTCCTTTGTTGGACCTTGGCCCTTATTACTTGACCGCAATGGTGTTCCTGATGGGGCCGATTACGCGCGTGTCAGGCATGGCGCAGCGCACATTTGACCGCCGCCAGATCGAAAATGGCCCACGCAATGGCGAATGGATGGAGGTCGATGTCGACACGCATAGCCTTTCGATGTTCGAGTTTGCCAGCGGTGCCATCGGTAATATGACCATGAGCTTTGATATCTGGGACAGCGAGGTGCCGCGCTTCGAGATTTACGGCACCGACGGAACGATCTGCATCCCCGACCCGGATCCGGTGCATGGGGCCAATGATTTCCACGGCCCGGTCTGGTACCGGACGCGCAAGACCAGCCGCTGGGAATTCCAGCCGCGCCCAACTGACCGGCCCGCCGATTGGCTGGTGGCCGACAACACCCATGGATTCAACGAAAACGCACGCGGGTTGGGACTGCTTGATCTGGCCCATGCCGTTCGTGAACACCGCGTCCCGCGTGCAAACGGGGAGCTGGCTCAGCATGTGCTTGAAACCATGCTGGGTATCGAAGCTGCTCCGCGACGCGGCGGCTATGTCGAGATCGCCAGCAACCCGGCCATTCCGCCCATGCTTCCCGAAACCTTCCCGGATGTTTGACCGATGACTATTCAGACCCTCGACATTGCAGAGCCATTCTTCACCACCCGCCTGATCCGGGGCGAGGACAGCCACCAGATCACCGGCAAGACCATCGTGCTGAACCTATCGCCAACCCCGATCCGCATCCGTGAACAGGTATTGGGGGAATTCCAGTCGGTGATCCTGAAGGATACGGTGATGGAGGGGGTTGAACATGCGGTGATTGTCGAACGCTTTGCCGATTACGACGATGACTCCACGCTGCTGGAACAGGTCCGCGCGACCTGGCCCTCGGCCTATGAGGTGCGGGGCGAAGACCGGTTGAAAGGCATCGGCCATTACATGTCTCCCAAGATCTGGGTCGATGGGTTTGGCTTTACCATGTACCATTCCGCCACCGTGCCGCTGAATGTCGGCCTGCACCGCGATCATGCTTTTTGCCCGGTGCCGGGGTTCCGCGAGGTGCACACCCAGATCGTCGGTTTCGGCAAGATGCAGCAATGCCGCGAACGGGATGTCGATACGCTTTATCTGGAAGAGCCGATGGCGCCCGGCACCACGCACCGGCCCATGTATGACGAACACGGCAATTACCCGTGGCACCAGTTTGAAACCATCACACCCAGCATCTTCATGGCTGTCGAAATGCTGCCTGAAGGCGCGACGCCACCCAGCCTTTGAAAGGATCTGACCATGCCCCTGTTGCGTGACCCGATTGATGTGAACAGCCCGTTTCCCGCGCTGACCCGCCGGTTGCGGCTGGGGGTTGTGGGCGGCGGGCGGATTGCGGGAACCCAAGCCATGGCCGCCCGCATGACCGGGCATTGGGATGTGGTGGCCGGCGCGCTGTCCTCAGACCCCGAGCGCGCTCGTGCGCGAGGTGTGGATTGGCATATGGACCCCGACCGCTGCTATGCCGATTTCACACGGATGGCCCGGTCTGAGGCCGCCCGCGCCGACGGCGTGGACGCGGTGATGATCACCACCCCCAACAACATGCACGCCCCCGCCGCCATGGCTTTCCTTGATGCCGGGATCGATGTGATCTGCGATAAGCCCCTGACCAACAATCTGGCCGAGGCCGAGGCGCTAGAGACCAAAGTCATCGAGTCCGGACAGATATTTGCCACCTGCTATACCATGTCCTGCTATCCGATGGTGCGCCAAGCGCGAGAAACCGCCGCCTCGGGCGCGTTGGGGCGGATCAACCAGATCCATGTGGAATTCATGCAGGACTGGATGACGCCCGAAAATGCAGGCGACGCGCCGCATGTGAAATGGCGGCTGGACCCGGCGGCGTCGGGGCCGACAAGCTGCGTTGGGGATATCGGCACCCATGCCGCCCATCTGGCGCAGTTCGTCAGCGGGCTGGAAATGACCGAGCTGCGGGCCGATTTCCATGTTTGCGGCACACCCAAACCGCTTGAGGACACGGTGTTTATGGCAACCCGCTATGGCGATGTCCCGGGGACCCTGATGGCCACGCGGCAGGCACCGGGCAATCGCGGCGGGTTGCGGCTGCGCATATTCGGTAGCCTCGGCGGGCTGGAATGGGATATGGAACACTGCGAGGCGCTGAAACTGAACATCTTCGGCCAGCCCGACCAGATCCTGACCCGTGGCCATGGCCACGGGTTGTCCCCTGCCACCGAACGCTTTGTCCGTACCGGGCGCGGCTTTCCCGAAGGGCTGATTGAGGCCTGGGCGAACCTATATACGGAATTCGCCATGGGCATCGCCGCGCGGCGCGATGGGATCACGCCCCCTGCCGGTTGGCTGTCCTACCCGCGCATTTCCGATGGCGTCGACGGCGTGCGCTTCATCGAAGCCTCGGTCGCATCAAACGCCAGCGGCGACTGGGCACAGATCCGGAGCTCAAAAAGATGAAAACCTCGATCGCCACCGTTTCGATATCCGGCACCCTGCGCGAAAAGCTTGAGGCCATCGCTCAAGCGGGTTTCGACGGGATAGAGATTTTCGAACAGGATTTCATCGCAGATGAGGCAGGCCCGCGCGAGGTGGGCAGGATGGTGCGCGATCACGGGCTGGATATCACCCTGTTTCAACCGTTCCGCGATTTCGAAACCCTGCCGGAACCAGCTCGCTCCAAGGCTTTTGACAGGGCCGAACGCAAGTTTGATGTGATGCAGGAACTGGGCACCGATCTGGTGCTGATCTGTTCTTCAGTTCATCCGCAAGCATTGGGTGGGATCGACCGGGCGGCCCATGATCTGTGTGAACTGGGCGACCGGGCCGCGAAACGGGGGTTGCGCGTGGGCTATGAGGCGCTGGCCTGGGGCACGCATGTGAATGACCACCGCGACGCGTGGGAAATCGTGCGCCGTGCGGACCATCCCAACATTGGCCTCATCGTCGACAGTTTCCACACACTGGGGCGGGGCATCGACCCGGACAGCATCCGGTCTATCCCCGGTGACAAGATCTTTTTTGTCCAACTAGCGGACGCCCCCGCCATCGACATGGATCTGCTTTATTGGTCACGCCATTTCCGCAACATGCCGGGCGAAGGTGATCTGGACGTCACCGCATTCATGCGTGCGGTGATGGCAACAGGGTATGGCGGGCCTATCAGCCTTGAAATTTTCAATGACCAGTTCCGCGGCGGCAATACTCGCAGCATTGCCCGCGACGGGTATCGATCCCTGATCGCGCTGATGGATGACGTTCGCACAGAGGAACCTGATCTGAGCATCGACCTGCCTGCCATTCCCGCCCGTGCCGCCCCCAAAGGCGTGTCTTTTATCGAATTTGCGACCCGCGGGAACGAGGCCGAAACCCTAATGGCGCAGCTGCAATCGCTTGGTTTTGCCAAGGCAGGGGAGCATCGCAACAAGCCGATTACCTTGTGGCAACAAGGCGACATCCGTATCGTTATCAATCAGGACACCAAGGGCCATGCTGCGAGCACCTGGAACACACGCGGCACCTGTGTCTGTGATATCGGTCTTCATGTGGACGACGCTCAGGCGGTGAAAGCGCGCGCCAATGCGCTGGGAACCGAACCCTTCAGCCAACCCACCGGCCCCGGAGAACTCGATATTCCGGGGATCCGCGGCCTGTCAGGGTCGGTACTGCATTTCATCGACGACGCGTCGGGCCTGCAAAATGTCTGGGAGGTGGAATTCGGCGCGGCATCGCAACAACCCGGCGCTGGCCTGACCCATGTTGATCACATTGCCCAAACCATGAACTATGAGGATATGCTCAGCTGGTCGCTGTTTTACACCACCCTGTTTGACATGGACAAAGCACCAATGGTCGATGTGGTCGACCCGGACGGGCTGGTGCGCAGCCAGGCAGTGGCGACGCGGGACGGAGCCGCACGGATCACCCTGAACGGCGCCGATACCCACCGCACCCTTGCAGGGTCGTTCCTTGCTGACAGTTTTGGAGCCTCGGTTCAGCATCTGGCCTTTGCCACGAACGATATCTTTGCCACGTTATCGCACCTGAAAAGGCGGGAATTCCAACATCTGGAGATTTCACCAAACTATTATGACGATCTGGCCGCCCGGTTTGATCTGCCAGAGGGATTGATCGAGAGGATGAAAGAATTCGCGGTGCTGTATGATCAAGACGCCATAGGTACGTTTTTTCAATCCTATAGCACCCCTGCGGCGGGGGGGGTGTTCTTTGAAATCGTCCAGCGTAGCGCTGGGTATTCCGGGTTCGGCGCGCTGAACGCACCCTTCCGGATCGCGGCTCAAAAACGACAAGCACGTCAAAAGGGGGTTCCGTCCAAGTGACCGCCACGCAAATGCCCTCATAATATTCAACAGCCAATTCTGATCATTTAATTGGATACCGACAATATGGCCTTCCTTGCACAAGACTGAACCGCCCAGGGTTTACCGGAGAGTAAAACTCTCAAAGGATGAGCCCTATGGAAGAGAAGAAGCACCCCCCGAAGTACACGGCCGAGTTCCGCGAGCGCGGCGTCCGGCTCTATCGCGAGCACCGCTCGGACTACACGAGTGACAGCGCAGCTTACAAGGCGATTGCTGGTAAGCTGGGCTGTTCGCCTGACACGCTGCGTTCCTGGTGCATCCAGGCCGCCCGCGACGCGGGAGAGCGCGATGGCTTGACCAGTGATCAGAAGGCTCGGCTCAAGGAGTTGGAACGTGAGAACAAGGAACTGCGCACGGCCAACGAGATCCTGAAGAAGGGTGAGCCAGTGAAGGCGCCATCCACCCCATCAATGGCTCACCGGCGACAGCTATGAGTTCAAGCTGGTCCGCGCAGCGGATCAAATGATCCCGGGGATGATTTGAAGGCGCAGAACGCCTTGGCCGAGAGCGTCATTGGCCTGTTCAAGACCGAAGTCATCAAGTTCTTTGGCTCCTGGAAATCCGTCGGCCATGTCGAGTGGGAAACCCTACAATGGGTCAGCTGGTACAACACCAAGCGGCTACATGGCGCTATCGGCCACCGGCCACCGCAAGAAATGGAGGACATCTTCTATGCAAGCCTGAATACCGTTGATAAAGTCGCATAAGTTTTGAACAAAAACTCTCCGGTAAACCCGGGACGGTTCACTGCCCTAAAGGGATTGTCGGAAAAGTCTAAGCTTCAAGAATTTCTGAGAAAACAATAAACAAAATCAATGGCCTAATTTCAAAGTCCAGCTCCAAATGCGACTTTTGCGACAGGGCCATAAAGCTCAATACGCGGTGTCTACACTTTGCAAAGCTCTGAAAATTTCCCGGGGCTGGTTTTATGGCTTTCGGGCCAGCCAACCTGCGAGAGATCAGCGCAAAGCAGACCGAGCCAAAGCGGGATTTGGAACTGCTGCCCAAGATCAAGACCTTCTTCAAAGCCAGCAGGAAATGCTACGGATCAAAGCGGATCCATAAGGACCTGCGGGCTGACGGCGAGGTTGTTTCTGAGCGGTGCGTAGCCCGTATCATGAAGGAAAATAAGGTATCCCCACGGCTGAACAAGAAACGCAAGCCTGTGACAACGGATAGCAATCATAAGATGAGCCCATCGCCAAATCTTCTGGAACAGGAGTTTCATTGCCTTACTCCCAATACAGTTTGGTTGGGCTATGGAGGATCACATGCGGGTCGAGCTTTGCTGTGATGCACTGACGATGGCTCTAGGTCGCAGAGGCCCCGTTCCTGGCCTTATCCACCACTCCGACAGGGGGAGCCAGTATGCTGGCCCAGTATGCTGGCATAGAATATCGTAAACTGATCAAAAAGACAGGGCTGACGCAATCCCCCTCTCGGCAGATTGCTTTGCAATCGCCTGCCGGGCAATGATGAGCCGCAAAGACGAGTGCCTGGACAATGCCCCCATAGAAAGCTCGATGCATCATTGAAAAAGGGAGTTGGTTCACCGTCAACGGTTCAAAACACGCGCGCAGGCTAAAGCCGCGTTCGCCTGCTCTCCCGCCCCCCCTCTCGGACGGATCGCGTTCACAGGCTCACTCAAATACATCAAGGTCTTCTACAACCGGCAGCGAAGGCATTCCGGGATCGGATACCAAACACCACAACAGGCGTTCGAAAACATGACTTGGAAAATCGCCGCATAGGGTCAATAGTCAAACTGTCCGGAAAACGGGACGAAGTTCGCTGCCCCGTTTGGCAGGCAATCTCAGAGCGTCACCAGCTGTCTGTCTTCTCGGTGCCGTGGAGAATTTCTTGCATGCGTCGTCTTGTGCCAGGATCCGTATCTGGCGGCAGGTTTGCCATATCCGAATACCTGACTTCGGCAATTTCCCAGCTCATGGGTTTGGCGTCAAAGCTTGCATCCACGTCGCACAGGTAAGCCAGAACATGATCTCGTCTGCTCACGCCTGTGTTATAAAAAACCCCATGCAAGACGGGTTTTCGGGTGAGTTGTAAGCCGGTTTCCTGCAACAGCTCGCGGCGCAAAGCTTGTTCGCTCGTTTCACCTTTTTCGACCCCGCCACCTGGAAAATGCCATCCTGGTGCGTAGCTGTGGCGCACGAGCAAGAACTTACCATCATCCGAGCGCACGATTGCGCGAACACCCATGGTTAAACTGCGACGCATGAGAAAATACATGTGAAGCGTGCGATTAAACAAGGCACGCATCACGCATGAACGCCGTCATTGGCCAGCGTGTCCTGTTGCCCCTCGCTGTCCTGTTCGGTGCCCCAGAGCAGATCTGAGATCTCGGCTGTGGAGGGCGTATAATCTAGCGGCAATTCATGCAAGATCGCCAGGATCGCCGGGATATCAAAAGCTTCGCAGGCCTTCATCAGCCGGTCAAGAATCTCGGTCAAAGCATCGCGCGGCAGTGAGACTTCGGAGGCCGTCATGATCCGTGGGTGCCTGGTCGGCGCTGGATTATTGCCGATCAACAGCTCCTCGTAGAGCTTCTCGCCCTTACGCAAACCCGTGACGCAAACTGGGATATCTCCCTTTTCCGGCAAGATTTGATCGGGGTGATCGGCCATGTAGGGGGTCAGGCCGTGCAGCTTTACCATGCTGAAGGCCAAATCGATGATTTTGACGGGCTCGCCCATGTCCAGCACGAACACATCACCGCCGCGGGCCAAGGCACCTGCCTGGATCACCAACTGGGCCGCTTCGGGAATGGTCATGAAATAACGGTTGATCTCCTTATGTGTGACCGTGACGGGCCCGCCCGCTTCGATCTGGGCCCGAAACCGGGGGATGACCGACCCTGACGAGCCAAGCACATTTCCGAACCGCACCATTGAGAACACCGTACGCGAGACGTCTTGCGCATGGGCTTGGCAGATCAGCTCTGCAATGCGCTTGGTCGCGCCCATCACATTCGTTGGACGCACAGCCTTGTCCGTAGAAATCAGAATGAAGTTTTCCACGCCAAGTTTCTGGGCCGCGCGGGTAATCGCAAGTGTTCCAAACACATTGTTCCGCACACCCTCAACAACGTTTTCCTCAACAAGTGGCACATGTTTGTAGGCCGCTGCGTGGTAGATGGTTTGAACCTTAAAGGCCTTGATGGCGGCCTCCAAACGACGGCTATGCTGCACAGATCCCAGGATCGGCAGGATCTTTACTGGATGTTCCAAGCGCGCGGCTGTCGCGCTGAGTTCTGCCTCAATCGAATAAAGTGCAAATTCGGAGACCTCATAGAGCACCAGCGCAGATGGTTTCTGGTTCAGGATTTGTCTGCACAGCTCGCTGCCGATCGACCCTCCAGCCCCAGAGATCATCACCACACGCCCTGCAATGTTTTTTCCAAGCAGCTCTTGATCCGGGGCAACGGGGTCGCGCCCGAGCAAGTCTTCTGCGGAAACCGTTCGCAGCTCTGAAATCTTGGCTTTTCCGCTGATTATGTCCGACATGCCTGGGATGGTTTTGATCTCGAGATGCAGATCCTCCAAAGACTTCACGATCTCGCGGCGACGCACCCGGCCCATGCTCGGGATCGCCAGCAGAACCACCTGTGCGCCGGTCTCCTGGACCAGTCGCGGCATGCTATCGGGAGAAAACACGTTCAACCCCCCAACACCTAAGTTCTGCAGTGCTGGCTCATCATCGACCAAAGCCACAGGCGCATATTCGCGGCCGTGAAAGAGGGCGTTCAACAACTGTAGCCCAGCCTCCCCCGCGCCGTAGATGATCACAGGCCGCCGGTTCAAATGGTTCGGAGTGCGGAAATAGGTCCGCGCCACGAAACGCAAGCTACCAACGGACAACAAGGCGAAGACGGCAAAGATAATCGGAACGAACCGAGGAATGCTCGCCTCAAGAAGGACAGAGGCCGCATAAATAGAAATCGCGCCGACGACCACTCCCTTGCCAATGATTATCAGCATCCGGCCCGTTATGAACCGCACCACCAGCCGGTAGAGGCCTAAGCTCCAAAAGGCCAGAAGCGTCGTGACAACTGAAGCCAGCAGCGCGCCCCAGATCGCGGGCTGTGCGGCAAAAGCCAAACTCTCAAGCCGCAACAACATGGCGCCAAGGAATGAAAGCGCCAGAAGCACGAAATCAATAGAGAGTTGCAGCGCGACCTTTGCGGATCGGCTCCATTTTGAGAAATGATCAATATAGTTACGCATCAATTGCAATCCCGAACCCAATACGCGGCCACCCCGCATGGGCGCACTCTTAGCGGAACTCGCCTTGGCCAACAACACTCAGAGCCGCATCGTCCCCTAGCAAAGCCGCCAAGGAACAGATGCGGTTTTTTGATTGACCGGCGCGGCGCGGATAGGTCGAACAGGCCCATAGACAACGAACTGAACGACTGTTTTCAGCGCCCTTTATCAAGGAGCGCTGTAACCCGTTCGATCACTTCGTCCTGTTGTTCGTTGCTCATGTCGCTGCCTGATGGCAAGCAGAGCCCATTGGAAAAGAGGCGCTCATCCACACCTGAACCATGATACGGTGCGCCGGCATAGAGCGGCTGCATATGCATTGGTTTCCACAGTGGGCGCGCTTCGATCTTGTGATCAAGAAGCATGAGGCGGATGTCTTCGCGGGTGATGCCTGTTTCGCTCGGATCAATGGTCAGCGCGGTGAGCCAACGCGTTGAGTGCAGACCCTCGGGCTCGGGCATGAAGGCGATGCCGGGGCGGTTAAAGGCCTCTTGGTAGCGGGCAAAGATCTCACGGCGGCGGCTGACACGTTCGTCCAGCACCGCCATCTGACCCAGCCCGATGGCCGCGCAGATATTGGAGAGGCGGTAGTTGTAGCCGTAAGTTGAGTGTTCATAATGGGGCGCAGGATCACGCGCTTGGGTCGCCAGAAAACGCGCCTCGTCAGCCCAAGCTTTATGCTTGGTGACCAGCATGCCGCCACCGGAAGTGGTGATGATCTTGTTGCCGTTGAAGGATAGGATCGCAGCATCCCCGCCGGTTCCGGCTTTACGGCCATTGTGATCGCTCGCACCAAGACTTTCGGCACTGTCAACGATCAGGCGAACATTGTATTGCGCCGCGAGGCTCTCCAGAGCGTCAAGATCAACCGACTGACCATAAAGATCCGTCGGCACGATGGCTTTGGGCAAACGGTTTTCTACAGCGGCCTTTGCAAGCTCCTCGGCCAAGAGCCCCGTGTCGACCGTCCAGCTTTCCGCATCAAGGTCAAAGAACCGAGGCGTCGCCCCCAGATAATTCACCGGAAAAATCCCGCCCGCAAAGGTCATGGAGGAAATCCAAACCTCATCGCCAGGGCCTATGCCGGCGATGCGCAGCGCAAGATGCAGAGCCCCTGAACCTGAAGACAAGCCAACACAATGCACATCCGCGCCGAGATAGTCGCGCACCGAAGCTTCAAACGCATCAAGCTGGGGCCCGAGCGGAGCCACAAAATTCGACGCAAACGCCTCAGCTACGCGCCGCTCTTCATTGCCTGACATATGAGGGCGAGAGAGGTAAATACGCATGAGGTCAATCTCCTCCAAAGCCAGATTTGTATAATGTGTTACGCAACGCTCTTAATACTCCTCTTATTTCCCCTATAGTAACGGATCAATAAAGTGAGTCGCCGATCAAGCACATAAGACAACAAAAGCAATACCGAAATTGAAGCAAAAAAACCCGCCATATTCTGGGCCACCGACCATTGCCTCAACAACGGAAAATGGAAAACATATACCCCATATGATATACTTGACAAGAACGCAACGACATATGATATTTTTGCCTGAGGGAGTCTCCTAACCCCTGCAACAAAGGAGGCACCTAATGCGCCAAAACCGACGGTCGCGAAAAGAAGCGCGGCCGAAAAATGTCGCAGATTCAGTAGCGGGTACCACCCGAACCGCAGTGGTGTCTCATTTAAAGCAGCAATCGCTGTCGCTCCAGACCACAGACTGGACGTCAAAATGAGATAGCCAACCGGAACCCTTATAGACAGCAGCCCACGCTTGCCGGACATATATGCTTCAGCCATCATCGCGCCGGTCCACCAAATCAGAAAGTATGCAGGAAGTAGAAAAAAGTGACTCGGTAGTATTAGATGCACTATTATCAGTACTGCAGACAAGATGCCAATTGCATGTGTGGTCCAACTTGGGCGCGACAGATAGAGAGGCAGAATCGCCGGGTAAATCAGGTAAAAGACAATCTCATACGAAAGGGACCAGAGTGGCGTATTCCCCATAAACGGCGAACAGATGGTTCCTGGCAGAAGGTTCCCTCGGTCTTGGAGAGCAATGAGATTGCAAAGGGCTTCGGAGAATTTAAAGTAGTCAGAAAGCCAACCGTCATAGCCTGCGATTCCAACACTAACCAACATCGAAGCAATCAACACTGGATATATCCTGGTAACACGCCTAACAGCATATCCCGCGAAACCGTGTGCACGGTGTTTCTCGTTAGCGTGAATCACGAAGCCGCTAAGTAGGAAAAATGCGATTACCGCTTCTTGACCGAATTTAAAGAAAATTTGAATGCTCTCATCGCGTTCACCAGTCAGATGATGCAAAACAACGTAGAGCGCCGCTGACACGCGGACTATATCAAGCGTTGTCACCACAACCGGACTGAGCGGCAAACGTTTAGACATAAGATCATCGATTCAACGGGGGAATTGAAAAACTAGCAGCAGTATCTTCTACTTTTTCTCAAGTGGTTTGGCCGGGTTGCCAACAACGGTGACGCCAGGGGGCACATCGCGCGTAACGACCGCGCCCATGCCGACCACCGCACCCGCGCCAATGGTCAAGGGCTTGTCTGGCTTACCTTGGCGCAATATCGCACCCGTGCCGATATAGGCATGATCTTCGATATGAACATTGCCATTGCATTTTACACCCGGCGCAAAAGTGACGAAATCACCAATCACACAGTCATGGGCCACATAAGAGTAAATGTTGCCATGGAAATGCCGACCGATCTTTGCATTAGAGGTCACTGACGCAAAACCGCACAAGATCCGCCCTTCCGCGATGGCAGTCGCATCGAGAACCGTACAGTTTTCGGCATGCACATCAATGAAACTTACCCCTGCATCTGTGCATTTCACCGCAAGTTTTTCTCGGATGCGGCTGTCGCCAATTGCAAGAGTCACGGCCCGAGTTTTGGCGGGGTAAGCAAGGAACTGCTCGAAGCTCATGCATCGGTGCCCATTCACCTCTTCATCCGCACCGGAATCATCCACAAAGACGCACAGGGCCTCGGGATCATTGGCAACTTGCGCCCGCAGCAATGGCATGACTTCCCGCCCGAAACCGCTGGCACCGTAAACACCGTATAAATTCATTTCTTTGTTCCCTCGAACTTAGGCATCGTCGCTTCTCCCGCCGCAGAAATATCATCGCGCTTAATGACCTTGCGGATGGTCAGCCAGATGATCTTTAGGTCCAGCCAGAAGCTTCGGTTATCGACATACCAGACATCAAGCGCGAATTTCTCGTCCCAGGAAATTGCGTTGCGCCCGTTTACCTGCGCCCAGCCTGTCACACCGGGCCGCATCTCGTGGCGGCGGGCCTGTTCTGGTGAGTAGAGCGGCAGGTATTCCATCAACAGCGGACGCGGCCCCACAAGGCTCATATCGCCTTTGAGCACGTTCCAAAGCTCGGGCAACTCATCCAGCGAGCTAGAGCGCAAAAAACGACCAAGCTTGGTGAGCCGCTCCGCATCAGGAAGAACCTTGCCCTGCGCATCCACTGCATCGCGCATCGTACGGAACTTGACCATCTGGAAAGGCTTCCCATGTAGGCCCGGCCGCGTCTGGCGAAACAGCACAGGCGCGCCCATTTCGCGGCGGATCTTCAACGAAACAATAATAAGGACCGGAGAGAGAACGGCCAGCCCGAACCCGGCTCCCAAAATATCCAATACACGTTTGATCACCTAATAAACTCCCAACATGCCATACAGCCGGACCTACGCAATCTGTCTCTGAACTGCAATTGCGCGTGTGTAGAGCCAAGCCTTTTTAAATGTGCTTCGCAAAGATGGCTTCCGAATTAAGCGCACTTTTCGAGACCAGCCCCGTTCATCGGTTGCGCAGGGTCAAGAGAGGCAGAGATCAATTGCTTGATCGGATGGTTCTGGATGCGCGGTTACGGTCTACGCACTTTTTCGAATATTTGGGCAAACTGCTCCATGCCTTTCGCCATGGATAGCTCGCGGTCATAGTATTGCCGCCCGGCTTCGCCTAGCCCCGCACGCTCTGACACGCTCATTTCAGCGAGTGTCAAAGCCGCCTGCGCGATGCTGTCTGGATCCTCAGGTGTCGCGGTCACGCCAGCTTTCGCCGCATTTATCAGGGCCGCAGCTTCGCCATTGACGGCCAGAAGAACGGGCTTCCCGGCGTACATGTAGGCCTGTGTTTTGGACGGCAAGGTGATTTCGAACAAGGGATCCGCGCGAAGGTGAACCAAAAGCGCATCGGCGGCTGATAGAAAACTTCCGACGACCTGGGGCGGGACGCGGGGCAGGAATAGCACATTTTTAAGGCCGCGGTCTTGCGCCTGTTGCTCGAGCGCCGCTTTGCTAATACCACCACCTAGGAAACAAAATGTCACGAGCTCGGCTTTGCCCTCGTCCTGTAATTTGGCAGCGGCCTCAAGTACCGCGTCAAGAGACTGCGCCGGGCCAATATTGCCTGCATAAAGCAGTTTCAGCCCTTTGGCCTTGACCAAGCTCGCAACATCCTCGGGTTGTTCGGCATCTTCGGCCACAGGCGCGTGTTCGTGGGTCCAGCCAATGACTGAGTGGATTTTGTCCTCAGGAACTCCTCTTTCGAGTAGCTTGGCACGAAACCCATGGGTATGCAGGATAACGAACTGCACTCTGCGATACATCCAATTCGCGGCTTTGCCGATCCAGCGCAAAATCCTTGGGTTCGAGATCATGCCCGTGGCGGGCAGCGTATCGGGCCACAGATCATGAATATCAACCACCACCGGAGCGCGATGGAAAAACTGAGACGCTGCCGCGGACAATCCCACCGTCAAAGGCGGATTATAGACATAGACCAAATTTGCCCGCCCAGCAGTCCAAGACAAATAGAGAAATGCGCTAAGGAAAAAACTCAGATAATTCGCGATACGGCCGATCTTGCTGGTTCCATGGCTTGGGTAGATCGCAAGGCGCGTGATCTTGATCCCATTCGTCGTGCTGCGCCGCAGAGGACGGATGCTATATCCCTCATAGACCTTACCACCTGGATAGTTGGGAAAGCCTGTCACAACCTCCACATCATATCCCAACCCCTTCACTGCCTCAGCAAAGGCCTGGCCCTTGTAGGCAGGTTCCGGGTCGTAGAATTGGGTGAGGAATATCAGGCGCGGGCGCGTTGTTTCTTCTTTGGCCATTGGCTCAGCCAAGATCATTCTGACGAATGCCGTCCCAAGCATTCGAGAGTTTCGCGGTGCCAAGGATCAGAGATGTCACGCGCTCCGAAGTATTGGAAATGCAGTAATCGGCAGGCACCGGCCCTGGAACCCCAGTCTCTTCGCGTTCGGCAAATAGCCGTGTGACAGCATCTATGCCCTGAAGAATGACAGAGGCATCAAGACCCGTCATCAGAATACAACCGACATCTAGCCCTTCTGGGCGTTCGATAGCATCGCGTGGGGTAATAGCGGGAAAACCGAGCATTGAGCTTTCTTCGGCGATCGTTCCACTGTCAGAAATAGCGCAGAACGCGCGCATCTGCAGTTTGTTATAGTCATGAAAACCAAAGGGTTTCATCCATTGCACTCGGGAATCGAGAGCCACCCCTTCAAGCGCCTCGAGTCGTTTGCGTGTACGTGGATGGGTCGAAACAATGATCGGCATATCATATTTTGAAGCGATCTGATTGAGCGCCTCAACCAGGGCAGATAAACGCGCAGCGCTGTCCACATTCTCTTCTCGGTGCAACGAGACGATGAAATAGCCACGGTCTGTTAGGTTCAGGCGGGACAGGATGTCCGACGCTTCAATACGGTCTCGGTAGTGCTCCAGGACTTCGCGCATCGGTGAGCCGGTGAGATAAATACGGCGATGATGACACCCTTCAGACAGAAGATGGCGGCGCGCGTGTTCAGTATAAACCAAGTTGAAATCAGAGATATGGTCAACCAGTTTGCGATTGGTTTCTTCCGGCACGTTGCGGTCGAAAGACCGATTTCCGGCCTCCATATGGTACACTGGAACCTTCAGTCTCCGCGCCATGATAGATGAGATTGCCGAGTTGGTATCACCTAGAACCACGACAGCATCCGGCCGTTCTTGAACAAGTACCTTTTCACTTTCTGAAAGAATCTTGCCCAGCGTTTCACCCAAAGTGCCGCCACCGGTCCCCAAGAAGTAGTCGGGCTTTCGAACGCCAAGGTCTTCGAAAAAGACTTCGTTCAGCTCATAGTCCCAGTTCTGGCCAGTATGTACGATAACATGATCCGTGAAGTCATCAAGACGCGCCATAACACGCGACAGACGGATGATCTCCGGGCGCGTCCCGAGGATCGTCATAACTTTTAGTCGTTTCATTTTAAGACCTTGTCGGCAAAAGTGTCGGGGTTGGCCGGGTCAAACAAATCGTGGGTCCAAAACAGAGTTAGGAGATCTGTGTCGCCGGTGTTTTCGATGGAATGGGTGTGCAGGGTCGGCATATCGACCGGGGCTGGGGTATCACCTGATACACGGTATTCCCAGACCTGATCGCTCAGCACCTTGCGGATGCGGATCACGGCCTCCCCCTGTATCACCAGGAACCGCTCGACCTTATTGATATGAAAATGATCGCCCCGCGTGATGCCCGGTTTAGTCGTGGACAAAAACGTCTGGCCGCCACCGCCCCCCTTGACCGCTTCGAACAGGGTTCCGCGCGCATCGGTATTCAGCTTGAGCGGCCTTGGAAAGTCATTTGGATACAAGGCAGCGCGGTAGGTGTTGAAAAGAGCCGTTATGAACGTGTCCGACAAATCGGGGTAGATATTAGCGCTATAGTTGTCATGAAATCCCTTGAGGATCTCAAACAGCTCGGTCACAGCTATGTCGCGCGCATCAGGACGCAATGGGCCTGTTGTCCCCTCGCGGATGGCCGCAAGCGCCGCATCAGCCGCAGCCCCCGCATGTAGAAGCGAGACGCGCCCGTTAGGGTTGATCTCCGGCGTATGACCCGAGATCACAGCCTCAATAAAGGTGGCAGTGACATTATTATACCTCGGGCGCGCGCATTCTCCGAAGATATGCGGCAACACCAGATCAGTGTAAGCCCCCCCCACCTTGGATAGGATTTCCCCAGCGTTTCGCTTGGAACGCCCATAGGGAGTATCGCTGGCTGCATGGGTCGAGTTGGCATAGACGATATGCGGCGTCGCATCCTGAGCATTGCAAGCTTGTGCCAGGCGTTGTGCAATTGCTGGGTTGGCTGCCTCAACCACGTCATCCGCGGCCCGGTTGACCCCGGCGAAATGCAAAATACCATCCGCCCCACGGACAGCCGCGTTCAGCTGAGAATCGTCATCAAAACCGGTGTGATCAAGCATCACCAGTTCAAACGGTGCGTCTTGACCATTGAACCGCGCCGCACAGTTCGCCGCATGGAGCCGAGCCGCCGCGTGCCATCCAATGAGACCACCAGCTCCTGTAATCACGAGTTTCATCGTGAAGCCTCCCATGCATCAAGCTCCGCGCGCACCTCAGGCAGCGATAGCAATAACGCCTTGACGCCATCAATATCTAGCCGTTCGGTATTGTGGGAGTGATAATCCTCGTACTGGATCGTTTCGTGTTCGCCTTCGCTGAAATAGGCCTTATAGTTCAAATCACGGTCATCCATGCGGATACGATAGTAATCCCCCATATCCTCGGATTGTCCCAGCTCCTGAGCAGTCGCAAGCGTTTCATAGAGCTTCTCAGCATGGCGCCACCCAATTTCTTCGATGGGATGATCTGGAACACCGAACAGCTCAACAAGTGCCCTTGCAAGATCTGCAATCGTTGAGGCCGCTGCCTTGCGAATAAACAGATCCCCTTGGCGCGCGTTGTCAAATGCATGATGCACGAGCGCAACCGAGTCACGCAGAGGCATTAGGAAGCGGGTCATCTGCGGCTCAGTGATGGTGATCGCGCGACCGGCCTTGATCTGGGCAATAAACAGCGGGATCACGGAGCCGCGTGAATACATAACATTGCCATACCGCACCATTGATACTGTGGTTGGTGCCTGCGGCCCGAGAGATCGCGCCATGGCTTGGGCAAGCTTTTCCATCATCGCCTTGGACATGCCCATAGCATTCACCGGCAACACAGCCTTGTCGGTGGACAGACACACGACGGACCGCACGCCAGCACTCACGGATGCGCGGATCACGTTCTCTGAGCCGAGAATATTGGTGCGCACCGCTTCGATTGGGAAAAACTCACAAGAGGGAACCTGTTTGAGTGCGGCCGCATGAAATACGCAATCCACTCCAGCCACAGCACGCTCCACGCTTTCACGATCGCGAATATCGCCTATAAAGAACCGCACATTAGGATTGCGCAACGTATTGCGCAGCATGTCCTGTTTTTCTTCGTCACGGCTCAGAATACGCACCTCGGGGATGCCTTTTTCGAGCAGATCATTCAGCATAGTTTTACCGAATGATCCTGTGCCACCTGTAATCAGAACGCTTTTGATTGTCACGTTACATGGTCCTTTTCAATAGATGTGTTGTATTCGTTTTCAGCGCCATAGGAGAGGCCGGGATCTGCGGTATCCCCTTCAAGAATGCTCAAGTATTGCCGCGCCCTTTCTTCAGCATTCGAAAAACCAAAAGCATGCTCCTTTGCCTTCGCCCGCCCCTCTGGATCAGGTCCTCCGGCCTTGAATACCTCCGCAATTTTGCTTGCGGCTGACCGCGGACAAAGGGGATCGAAGTAGTGGGCATAGCTTCCACAAACGTCGCGATTGAACGGGCGATCAGACGCGAAGAGAGGCCTTTCCATCGCGAGAGTTTCAAGAGGCGTCGCTGAGAAGCACTCGAGAAGAGACGGAAAAACGACCGCATCAAGTTCACGATAGAAACTTGGACATTGCGAGACTTTAAGGGGGCCCAAGTTGACACATGCATCGCGAAATTCGCTATCACACGCGTTCCATTCCGCCTCTGTAAAAGTCACGAATACGGTCGCATCCATGGCGTGGTCCTGCTTTAGATATCGGACCAGCTCGGGAAATATTCTGGTGTTCTTGTGGGGATAATTTCGGCCCAGAAAACCCAGTCTCAGCTTTCCTGGCGTTCCCGGAACAGTCACATCTTCCCATTTCTCAGGATCGTGGAAGACCGAGGAAACACAATTATAGACGACGTGAATTTTTGCGGGATCGATACCCAACTCGCGAACAAGACCAGCTTTGACATGTTCCAGCTCAACCACGAGCACGTCTGCACGTTTGAAGAACTGTGCCTGAACCCAGAACTTTAGTCTCTGCTTGAGCCTCTCCCACAATGGCAACAATGAATAAACTTCATTGTGGGGGTAAATAATCCAGGGCTGGGCAAACCCTACAATGCTCGTAAATGGCGGGGACCAACGATAGAGCGGGCCAAACAGCGTGAAAACACGATCACTTGCATCAAGTATCTTTCCTGCCCGCTCCTGTTCGTCACCACGCATGCCATACACATCCAATGACACAACATCCTTGGAAATATCGGAGAGTGGCCCAACCTGTTGCTCAATTTCCGACGAAACAAGAACAGCGAGATCGGGCCGAGATCGACCAGCCGAACGCATCTCTTTCAGGAAGGATGCCGCAACTTGGACACCACCACCAACATGAAGATTAGATAGATTTAAAGTTAACCGCACCGTAACCTCGATTTCTCGGAGTTTGCTCTTGTCTCGTTGCATTGAATGCGAAAGCCGCAATTCCGATAGATGCCCATAATGGTGGCGACGCATATAACGCGCCAGAGAACTGGGAGGCGACTATGTACTGCACTATGATCATGCCTAGCCACAATAGGTCTTTATGTGCCCGGCAAACTTTCCACGAGATTCTGAGTGCCAGCACCTGCATTGAGAAAAATGCAAGCCCACCGATAAGACCCGTCGCTAGGAATGCTTCGAGCGTAACATTGTGGGGATAGATACCGATTTCTTTGATCTCAAGACCCACCCCCAAGAGCGGAGAATCTCCGAAAGCGCTCAGGGCAATCCAGTACATGTCGAGGCGCGCGACAACATTGGTTTCTTCGCTAAAAGACTGCCCGAAGAGACGTGAATAGGTGGTAACGCCATAATTAACCTCAAGCCACAGAAGGATCGGAGCAAAGGTCAAAACGGCTGTTGCGAGGATCAAAGTTGCCGCGACTTTACGTGTGCCACGCGACACGAGCCAAGCGAAGCAAATAGCAGCGGCGGCCCCGACTAACGGACCTCTAGAGTTCGACGCAATCGTCAAATAGGCACCAATCGCCATTCCGATAAGCGCCAAGAGCGCGCGGAGGCCACGCTTACTGTCGAGTTGCCAAAAAATCGCAATCGTGAGCAGCAGGAGAGACGCCCCGAGATGCCCCAGCGAGATCGGGTTAAGTGTTTCAAGCCGTGCGCGACCACTATCATAGGTTCCGATCTGGTCGGTAACAGTTGTCGTCATATTCAGGGCCACAAGAACAGATGCGATCAAAACGACAAAGAGGGCTCTATTTTGAAACAACGACCAGTTCAGATCATATGATCGTGCGCTCGATAGCCCCAAAACTGGGAGAACAGCAGAGCCGATCGTCCAAATCCAGTAGTTGTTCGCGGTGTCCGGCGACATCGTTGAAGACAAAATGGTGGAGTAGATAAGCCGCAATAGAAAGAGTGTAATGAACAGGCAAGTACAGTATAGTAACAGACGTCCAAGCCCGTGTGTCTTCGCACCTAAGTTGTCCACAATCAAAAACAGACCCGCGAATGCGACCAAAGATCTAAGCCCAATGGAAATGATGCTGTTGGGCAGCCCCAAAGTCGCCGAAATGCCCGCCACGAAAGGATAGCCGAAAACGGCACCCAGCATCACAAAGACAACAATTGAGCTCTTCTTGATCTTCATGCTGCGCAGGTTTCCAGATCGACCATTTCCACAAAGCGTTCGGCCATACAGTCGGTATTATACATGGTGTCAGCACGGCGCAGGGATTCTTCGGCCATGCGAGAGCGGGCACCCGGATCTGAGAGGAGCACGGCCAGCGCTTGGGCAAGGGATTTGGCGTCTCCCTTTTTGAAATGCGCCCCCGTCACACCCGGATCAAAGGCCGCAATCTCTGGCATATGTGTCACCCGATCATCATGCACGACTGCCGGCAAGCCATAGGCCATCGCATGAATTAGGCTCAGCCCAACACCACCAGGATAGCAGAACACCGCAGCGCGATTGGCAATCTTCGCGATCTTCGCCTCATCGACCGTGCCTCCGTGCCAAGTCACACGCGCGTCAATCCCATTCTCCCGAGCCCAGCTTTCAAGAGCAATCTTGTCAGGACCATCGCCAATAACATGCAGGGCTGCCCCCGCCAGCGGTGCCTGCCCCATCGCCTCTAGGAGCAGGGCGATTTGAGCCTTCTCCGTCAAGCGCCCGATAAAGAGAATTTCATTGCTGCGCTCCTGGGCGATATATGGCGTGCGATGCTGCTGGATCGGTTTGACATCAATCCCGTTGTTCAATGCGCTGAAGTGCCTGCGATCCCAGCGACCAAACTGTTCCTTATAGGTGGTGACCTCAGCATCCGTATAGAACAGCACGGAATGGGCGAGCCGCATCAGCATCAGGCGCAAGATGAACCTGTGCCAGCGCGATGTGGCCGACCACAATTGTCCCCACCAGATTGTTCGAGCTCCCTTGATGCGCGCCTTCAATAGCAGCAGCAAGTTAGACAAACACCTTGGAGCACCGGAGACCACGACCACATCGCCGCGCCTAATCGGAACTGACATGGCTCCCTTCTGCCACTCTACCCCTGGTCCAAGACGTTGGATCGCCCCAAGAGATCGGCGCCAAGGATCAATCTCGGCCTGTTCGGTCAAAACACCCATGTTCAGATCCGAGGCATAGACCGCGAACCTGTCACCCAGAATAGACGCAACTGATCTGAAAAAGCCTGTGCGATAGCTTGGCACGACCGGCTGGATCACGATTACCCTGGGGGGGACAGTTTGTTTCATGCAGCGCTCTCCAGTGCGACTTTCATAATTGCGACGAAGCCCCATCGGCCCGCATCATTGCCCAATCGAACAGCTCTTGCTCCAGGGTCATAGCGCGGCTTCTTGAGGGGGCTGTCAATTGATTTCCTTTATCAGCACTTTCGCGCTGCGGTGACGGACCGGTCCTAAATGAACCCGAAAACATCCAATATCCAGGTCTTGCCCAACTTGCAGAGATGATTGAGTAAGCGCCCCCGAGCAGGTCCAACCCGGAATTAAAGGAGCGATGGCGCGCCAATGCCTGTCAATTTCCGGCATGGCGCAGGGGTCGCGCGCAGAAAGATAGATCCGATTCCATTGTGAAGCGCTAGGAGATTCGCTCAGTGCTCATGCACAGGGTTCCGCCGCAAAGCGGCTATCGTCATCACCGAATGTGGGATCAACGCAAATACAATATTGTTCGCAAGTAGCACCCAGAAAACGAGAGAAAAATGACCAAAATAGGCCACAACAAGAACCGAGATTGCAGAACAAATCGCCTTGATCAGCAGCGCACGAGAAGCCCCGTGCAAAAGCCCTGTGTTTGAAAGATAAGTAAAGTTTGAGACTTCGATAGACAAGACCAAAAAATACAAGCCAGCCCCTAAAAGCTCGGGCCCTTGGGGGGCGAGAGTGCCGCCGTACCAAAGATCGAAGAGAGGTTCGCCTGTGATGGCAAAGACGAGAAAGACAAAGAAGCCACAGACGAAGCTTCCGCCGAACATGCGTATGACGGCTTTGCGCAACCATGCGTAATCGCCGCTTTGGTGTGCCTCAGGAATGGCCCCGCTCAAGGGAGTGACGATAAGGTTGTTAACCGATGTTGCTAGAATGATAGCGTTCATGACCGCCGCAAATGATGCAGAGGCCAAGGGAGTAGCAAAAAGTCCGACTGCGAGAACGCTGAACGCGTGGCATAGGAAATTCGGAACAGTGGTCCCAGATACAAACCTCAACCCATCTTTCAAGACGTCGCGCATATGGGTCCAGGCAACCACAAAATCTTCACGTCGGGGAGAAATGTCGATCCACACACCTGCCGCATTAAACGCACGTACCATGATGACCGGCATATGCACTGCAAGCAGGATATTCAGAACGCTCGGGCTTGTATTGGCAACAAGCCACACCGAGACCGCTGCAACAAATGTTCCTGCCCCAAGTGCAATATTCAGGCGATGTTGGCGTTGTTGGGCAAGTTGTGCCGCCTCAAAAACCAAAAGCAGCTGCGTTGCCAGTAGCACGAAGCAGACAAATAGGGCCGGGCCGACCGGCGCGGGAAGCTGCTCGAGATGCTGTGCAAAGACCAAGGGAAGCAACGGCGTCATCAGGATCAGAAGAACCGCCAAAGCGCTCACACTCGTCGCAATAACAAGAACCACGCTGAGCGAGGCAAGAAACAGCTCACGGCTAGTGCGCATCTCTCCAATCGCCAAAGCCCGCGACATGTGAAGGGTTGTTGCCCGTCCTATACCCAGATTGGACAATGTCATCGCCGCCAGGAGCGACCCGAGCATGGCATAAATGCTAAACCCGGCTGGGCCCAATTGCATCGCGGCGATCGGAAGGCTTACCACCTGCAGCAATACACCCGACATCCGCGCAATGACTGTCGTCATAAGCGCCAGCCGAAGGCTCCGATTGCGGGCCTGGCGCCGATCCTCTAGCCCAGATTCACCTGCCGCGTCAGTCTTCACCGAATTGATCCCTGGTAAAGACAATATCGCGCACATCCTCTAGCTCACCAGACATGCGATTAGCCACAATCAAATCCGCCTCAGCCTTGAAAGCCGCAAGATCGCGAATAACACGCGAATTGAAGAACAACTCATCTTTGAGCTCGGGCTCATAAACGATCACTTCGATGCCTTTGGCTTTGATCCTCTTCATAATCCCCTGGATGGCCGATTGACGGAAATTGTCAGACCCGGCCTTCATTACGAGCCGGTGAATACCAACGACGGTGGGATTCATCGCCAAAATATGATCTGCGAGGAAATCCTTGCGGGTTCGGTTAGCATCGACAATAGCGCGAATAACATTTTGCGGAACACTTGAAAAATTCGCCAGCATTTGTTTCGAGTCTTTCGGGAGGCAATAGCCCCCGTAGCCAAAAGATGGGTTATTGTAATGACTTCCAATGCGTGGGTCCAGGCAGACTCCATCAATGATCTGACGACTGTCCATCCCCCCCGCCAAAGCGTAGCTATCGAGTTCATTGAAAAAGGCAACGCGCATTGCGAGATATGTATTGGAGAATAGTTTTATCGATTCTGCCTCTTCGAGGCCGGTATGAATAATCGGAACGCCTTGCGCCTCAGCCCCATCTGCCAGGAGCTTGGCAAATTCACTCGCTCTTTCGCTTTCTTCGCCGACAATGATGCGGTTGGGATTTAAGTTATCATAAAGAGCACGCCCTTCCCGCAAAAACTCTGGGCTGAACAAGATCCTATCGCTCTCTAATTGGGCCCGGAGTTTGCGCACATGGCCAACTGGAATAGTTGACTTAATCACGACCACCGCATCTTTATCTGTTTCCAGCACAGTTCTGGCAACAGTATCGACGGAAGACGTGTCGAAAAAATTGGACGTTGGATCGTAATCGGTAGGAGTTGCAATTACAACGTACCGAGCCCCTTTAACGGCAGCGATCAAATCGGTCGTTGCGGACAAGTCCAACTTCTTATTCGTTAGATAGTCCTGTAATTCGGCGTCCACTATGGGGCTTTTTCCATCATTCACCATTGCCACGCGCTGTGAAGATAGATCCACTGCGACAACGGTGTTTGATTGAGCCAAAATGACAGCATTCGACAAGCCGACATAGCCGAGGCCAACAACTGCAATCTTCATTTTCGAGAAAGCCCTTCTGAGTTTTTCATGTTAATTTTCGCTTTCAACCAGTTGCACCCGACAATCATCTAAAGTGAGTCAGCCAATTTTGGCGGGACGGGGCGTGCAAAACCTCACGCTCAATTCGATCGGTGAGAGCGCTGCCATTCGATAGTCTACAACTGCACTTTCAGTGCTGTGTGGATTCGGGGATTTTTTCGGGCACCTCTGCCTTTAGCGCTGCAATCTCTTCCTTGAGCGCCTCGTACTCTTCCATCTTTCGCAGTAAAAACGCGCGTGTCAGTGCCGCCTTTTGCGCTATCCCTTTGGGCGTCAGGACATAGGCATATCTGCGCTTATCTTCCGCAGCCGTGAAATTCCCGAGCTTCACAAGCCCTTTATCGATGAGGGCGTTCAGCACGTAATGCATGCCCCCAACACTGATCCCGACGGCCTCCGCCAACTGCCGCTGGGACATTTCGGGATTCTCTTGCAGCAAGCGAAGCACGCGAAAATGCGTGTCCTCCTGCATCTTAGTGCGCTTGGCTGTCATTTTGAGATTTTCTCAAGCTACCGCACAAGACCCGCCCATAGGGCGTCTTGCTGGGTGGAATAACAATGCTGACAGAAGTCCCCACATCGCTCAATTTTGAGCGGTAACAAATGCTGCGCGCGCAAACAAGGGAAAATTTTGAAGTCCGAGGTTTTTTGCCGCGCCTCTCGCAACAGTTGCGCGGCGAAGAGAGTACTCAAATCCTTTCGGCACATAACGCCGCCACCACGGCCCGGTTGCCGTTCAGATGCGCCCCCGGCGTATAGATCCCGAATGTGACAAGTTCATAACGGCACGGATCCCTCGCCACCAATCAAGATCATGACAGCTGCAAAGCAATCGCGCCTTACACCCCTTGGATAAACGCTTCGACGAGATCGCTGTTCTATAACGACTAATCGCCTAAACAAAACCCTCAGGTAATTAATCCAACCGCAACCGTGCCGCGTGCAATCTCTTGCATCAAATCAACCGTTCGCGCGATGTTAGAAGGCGACCCTTCCCACTTCGAAAACTCCGCAGCCCTATCGGAACACACGCATAATCGCACGAATTACGAAAAGCCCAACGCATATCAACACAGCACTCACCATCAGGAAGGAATTGCGCAGCCCGAAATATTCGGACACCCAGCCCATCAACGAGGGCCCGAAAAAGAAGGCAGCATAGCCCATGGCCGTTGCGCGGCTGATCGCCATCACACGGACATCAGGCTCCACAGCGCGTCCCACCAAGCTTAGCGCCAGTGGCACCACCACCGAAACACCGAGCCCGGCCAAGCCAAACCCCAGGAAGGCAACATACACGGTAGGAGCAAGCCCAACCAAGATAAGGCCCAGGCCAGCTACGGTGCAGGCCATGCCAAGCAAAAGGATTGCGGGCACTTTGCGCTGTACCACATGCCCCAAGAACCGCCCTGCCGCCATGGCGCTGGCAAAAATCGCCAGGCCGATCCCCCCTTGCGCGGCCGTAGCCCCAAGGGTGCGTTCAAGATGTAGGGCAGACCAGCCCTCGGTCGCCGCTTCGGAGAAAAACGCCGCCAGGACCACGCCGCCGCCCAGCAGGATAACCCCCCAAGGCACAGGGGCGGAGCGCGCCTCTTGTTCATCTTGCCGCTTAAGAGCCGAAGGGAAGAGGTAGATCAGGGCGCACAGGCTGCATCCAAGCGCAAAATAGAGACTCAAGATGACAGGCGCGCTAAGCCCCGCATCCCGCATGAGCCCAGTGCAGATCGCCCCCAGCGCAAAAGCCAGCGAGTAGATCCCATGGTTGAGGTTCATCAACTCACGGTTCGAGCGGGCCTCAATCTCGGAAATCTCCGCATTGGCCAGCACATCCGCGACGCCGGTCCCAGCTGTTGTCAGCACCATGATCATACAAAAGAGCAAAGCAGATCCCGCCAGCCCCACGAGCCAAAACCCCGCAAACATGGCACATGCGGCCAGCGCAACCGCCCTTGGCCCGATCAGCGACAGCAGCTTTGGCGCAAGAAACATCGCACTAAGCGCCCCAAAGGAGGCGATCAACATGAGCTGCCCATATAGCGCATCAGAGGCTCCAATCCCGGCCTTAACGGGCGGCACAAGCGCCGAATAGCTGCCCCAAATCACTCCAATAGCGAAAAGCACGCTCATAGGGCGGCGCGACAGGGCGATATCTTGCAAAACAGACATAAGACCCCGTGGCATGGGTTTGACAGGGCTTCAAGGCGCTAGCGCAAATAAACTCTTTTCAGACTCAGCTTTCCAGTCTATATGCGCGCTCTCATGGCGGCTCGACAGCCTTGGAGGCGGGCCGTGTTTTATATTTAGGAGACAAGACTATGGCTGGTGAGATACCTGATCTCGAAGCCCAGGTCCGCACGGGGACAGGCAAGGGCGCCGCTCGTCAAGCCCGCCGCGCGGGAATGGTACCTGGGATTGTATATGGTGGCGAGAAAGACCCGCAACCAATCAACATCCCGTTCAACAAGCTGCTGCAAAAACTTAAAGCGGGTCGCTTCATGTCCACGCTCTGGAACCTCAAGGTTGAGGGCCAAGAGGATGTGCGCGTGATCTGCCGCAATGTGCAGCGCGATGTGGTCAAAGACCTGCCCACACATATCGACCTGATGCGCCTACGCCGCACCTCGCGCGTGAACCTGTTCATCCCGGTTGAGTTCATCAACGAAGAAACCTGCACCGGCATCAAGCGCGGCGGCGTTCTGACCGTTGTGCGCCCCGAAGTCGAGCTAAGCGTGATCGCCGGCGATATCCCGGAAAAGATTACTGTGGATCTGGACGGCCTTGCAGTTGGTGACACGATCACGATCTCTTCTGTGAGCCTGCCCGAAGGCGCCAAACCCACAATCGATCGCGACTTCGTTGTGGCCAATATCTCGGCCCCCTCCGGCCTGCGCTCAGCGGATAATGAAGCCGAAGAAGAAGAGGCCTAACCCGCCCCCTGACGTTTTGTTCAACACAAAAGCCCCCGAAGGCAGCTTCGGGGGCTTTTTGTTATTTATACCCCATCTACCCGAAAAGAGGGCACCGATTTTCGGATAAGTTGATGGACAAAAGGGAAAATCACACACCAAAATTCGGGTTTTGGGGGGTGTTAAGTATATAAACAAAATTCGGTTTAAGTATTGTCCCTTAACCAATGCGTCAGAGCTACACCCGAGTTCATTCGAATTGCACGCTCGGCGTTTGTCTGGTCCGGTGGCATGACTTCAACATGTATCATACACTTCTCGCGGACTTCACCCTTTCCGAAAAAGCACTCATTATCCAGCCGCACCATAGCGTCCTCCATTGCATCAAGTCGAAATTGATACTCCACATCTGCCGCTTGTTCAGACAGGTCATCTAGTGAAAATCGTCGCTCAAACAACTCGTTGACTTTAGTGAAGCATTCTTCACCAAAGCCGCAATAAGGTGAGTCAGCATAAGACCATCTTAGCAAATGACGCGCCTCATCCGGCTCAGGATCAGCACGACAAGCCTGTTCAAGCGCTTCCTCGGACCAAGCAGAAGGCCACGGGGCAAAAGCCTCGCCTGACGTTATAAGTGCAAAATAATAAAATGTTTCCGGGTGGGCGATCCGAAGCTGGTCAAATGCTGCACGGGCAGCGTCAGAAATGCACTCAGACAATAGTTTGAAGGCCGTTTCTGATTGATCCAATCTAGTGTCTCTCCCATCACCGTATGGCCACACGCAAGCCGTCTTCATTTCCCATAAGCCAACCGCTATAAGGCTGCAATAATCGGTAATGTGTAGAGCAATGCCGACACCCATACTCTTTTCGGTATCTGTAGGTTCAGGGCCCCAATCTGACATTAGCGACCACACCTCATGATACAAGTACTGAAAGTGCTCTCGGCGATTGCGTCTGAACCGCTGGATAGTGTAACGGTGGCAGGCATCGTTCAATCGTCTTTTTGCTGCGCGTGCGTCATTGGAGCGGGATATGAAACTCATTGTTGGGCTGGGCAATCCGGGGGCGAAATATGCGGGGAACCGGCATAATATTGGGTTTATGGCTGTTGATCGTATAGCCTTAGATCACGGGTTTTCACCCTGGAAATCCAAGTTTCAGGGGCAGATTGCGGATGGGCGGCTCGGCTCTGAAAAGGTGGTGCTGTTAAAGCCGGAGACCTTCATGAACCGCTCAGGCCAGTCGGTGGGCGAGGCCATGCGGTTTTATAAGCTGGAGCCCTCAAGCGTGATTGTTCTGCATGACGAAATTGATCTGGCCCCGGCTAAGGTGAAATACAAGCTGGGCGGCGGGCATGCGGGCCATAATGGGCTGCGCTCGGTGCATGGGCATATAGGGCCGGATTACGCGCGGGTGCGCCTTGGGGTTGGGCATCCTGGGCATAAGGATGCGGTGCCGGGCTATGTGCTGCGCGATTTTGCCAAGGCGGATCAGGGCTGGCTTGAGGATGTTCTGACCGGGGTCTCGGATGGCGCAATTGAGCTGGCGTTGGGCGATGGGGGCAAGTTTCTCAATGCGGTCGCCCTGCGCGCCGCTCCACAGCGCCCCAGCACGGGAGGCCTCAATCCACGCCCCCCCAATCCACCTGACGTCGAAGCTGAGGACACCCGCTCGCCCATGCAAAAGCTAATGGATCGCTTCAAATGAGAGGGCTTACATATGCATTTCGCGCTCAGGCTTCGCAATGCCTAGCGCTTGGCTCTCCCTTTATGGCGCGGCTTTTGCGGGTTTTAGTTGCGAACTGGCCCAACGATACAAAGCTTGCCGAAAAATGCGCGACGTTCAGCGGAGATATCGGCCCCAACGGGGCCTCTCTGCCCTTGCGCATCGCAGGCGGGCTGCATGCTCTGCGATTGCAAAACCGAGCGGGACTTGCCGAGATTTATCCACCACACAAGCCCGAGGATGCGAGGTTTCGGATGCGCATCATAGATGCGCTTCATACAGAAGACGCCTTCTTAACGGCCTGGATTGACAGCCCACCCCAAACAAACGAGCTGCGCCGCTCCGCGGCGCTGATTCCGGGGGCGCGAGCGCTTCGCGCTCGCTTTGATTTGCCATTTGTGCTCAGTGAACTTGGGGCCTCTGGAGGGCTGAACTTGCTATGGGATCGCTTTGCGATCCAGGCCTCCGATTGGCATATCGGGCCTCAAGAGGCCCTTATAACGCTCACCCCGGATTGGAGTGGGCCCGCGCCGCCGCAGGCGGCGCCCGTTATTGCAGAGCGGCGCGGGGTGGATTTACGGCCGCAAGATCCAACAAATCCAGAGGATTTGTTGCGGCTAGCGGCATATCTCTGGGCGGATCAGCCAGAAAGATTGGCCAATACGCGCGCAGCGGCAGCTGCGGGCCCTGCCCTGGTGGATGCCGGCGATGCAATTGAGTGGTTGGCCACGCGTCTTGATGCAGCTCCTGAGGGCCATCTGCATCTTGTTCAAAACACCATTGCTTGGCAGTATTTTCCCAAAGAGGCTCAAGCCAAGGGGCGCGCCTTATTTGAGGCCGCAGGAGCAAAGGCAAATGAAACGCGGCCCCTTGCCTGGCTGCAGCTAGAGGCCGACACTGATCCAGAAGAGCAAGGCGGCGCTGCGATTACCTTGCAGATCTGGCCCGTCGGGCAGATAATCCCCTTGGGGCGCGCCGATTTTCATGGTCGCTGGGTGAGATGGCTGGGCGCCGAGATATAAGCTCTGATCTCTCACCTCACCTGTGTTAGGGTTCGATGGGGAGCAGGAGGGGACATGCGTAAGTTTTTGAAATGGGCAGGGCGGATCGCGCTTACATTACTCGTGGCGGCCATTGCGGTTGGCCTTTGGAAGCGCGAAGAGATCACGCGACTTTTGGCCGTGAACACGCTGTTTGACGCGGATCGGATTGTTGAGAATTTCTCCTCAATGAAGGATCTGTTTCATAACACGCCGGTCTCGCGCGGCGTTGGAGAGGTTTCACCTCTGCCCGGCGGTATTCCGGTGGAGCTGCCCGAGGGGGCCGATAGCTGGTTAAGCACGCGCTCTGCAACCTCACTTATGGTGCTTAAGGACGGGGAAATTCGCTTTGAAGATTACTATTTAGGCACTGGCGCGCATGATCTGCGTATCAGCTGGTCCGTGGCGAAATCCTACCTTTCGGCTCTTTTCGGTGTTCTGCTTGACGAGGGTGCGATTGCCAGCCTTGACGATCCTGTCACGCGATATGCCCCCACGCTCAAAGGCACCGCCTATGACGGGGCGAGCATTCGCAATGTGCTGCACATGTCCTCTGGCGTGGTGTTTAACGAGGATTATTTCGATTATAATTCAGACATTAACCGCATGGGGCGGGTGCTGGCTTTGGGCGGCTCTATGGATGGTTTCACGCAGAAGTTGAGCGCGCGCTTTGCTGAGCCGGGCGAGACATGGCAATATACCTCCATCGACACCCATGTTCTGGGCATGGTGATCCGGGGGGCGTCTGGGCGATCTGTGGCCGAGCTCTTAAGTGAAAAGATCATCGCGCCTTTGGGGCAAGAGCAGAGCGCGGTCTATCTGACGGATGGTTATGAGGTCGCCTTTGTTCTTGGCGGGCTGAACCTGACCACGCGCGATTATGCGCGCTTTGGGGGGATGATTGCGCAAGGGGGCCAGTGGCAGGGGCAGCAAATCGTGCCAGAGGCCTGGATCATAGAAAGCACCCGCGCCAGCGCGCCAACCAGGCCTGGGCAAGAGGGCTATGGTTATCAATGGTGGGTTCCTGGCGATGCGCGCGCGGGCGAGGTCTTTGCACGCGGCGTTTATGGCCAATATATTTACATTGATCAGAGTCGAAATGTGGTTATCGTCATGACCTCAGCGGATCGCAAATTTCGCGAGGCCGGGGCACATGACAGCAATATCGCCATGTTCCGCCGCATAACTGATAGCTTGGATTAAGACATGGAATCACAAGATGGACCCACAAGAGAGCCTCAACGTATTTGACCGCCCCTTGCAGCTATGTGGGCTGGATCCTGTGACGGGTTTTTTCCGCGACGGGCATTGCAACACCTGCGCCGCCGATCAAGGTAGCCATACGGTCTGCGCGGTGATGACAGCCGAATTTCTCGCCTATTCGAAATATGTGGGCAATGATCTAAGCACCCCCCGTCCCGAGTTTCATTTCAAGGGTCTAAAGCCGGGGAATAGTTGGTGCCTGTGCGCATCGCGGTTTTTGCAGGCCCATGATGAGGGCTGCGCCCCGCGCGTAAACCTTGCTGCCACTCATAAGCGCGCGCTGGACGTGGTGCCGCTGGAGGTACTTGAGCAATATGATACGGGCGTTGCGTTCAGGGAATAGCCCCCGATTGCCCTCACCGAAATTCGCGCGTGACCTCGATCTGGCCGATAATCGCCTCATTAAAAGCATCTAATTCCTCGGCCGGGATCCAATATTCAAGATGCGCACGGCCACCAGCCTCTTGAACGTCATAAGCATCCAGAAAGCGCGTGAGCACATCAAACCGGGTGACATATCCAGATCCGCTGGCTTTAACGTTCCAATCCCGTGCAATCTTGATCGCATAATCTTCGCTCAGCACGGGAATGGAACAGTTCGGGACCTTCGGTTCAACAATGTGCCTGCGTCTGCTGTTTTCTACAAAGAGCGGCAATAGGATGAGACCCGACAGTTGGTCGAGTTGGCATTTTAGTCGAAGTTTATGGCAGGGAAAACTAAAGCGTTTGCCAAGCTTCGCACAAGCACAGGCGGTTTGGTAGCAACTAAACGCAAAGCGCTCATAAGGCCAAGTTTTGCGCAGGTCTTGCATAAAAGAATAGCCCGCCGAGGGGATCGGCGGGCTAAGGATGCCCAGAGAGGCCGAGGCAGTGGCGTCTGGGCGGGAAACTCCTAGGGGGATCAGGAGTTTGTCTCTAATAGGCCGCGCTCTTCAAAGCTGTCTTTGGCCAGTTTGTAGGTAAGCAAGAAAACGATCAGGAAAACACCGCTGCCCCAGAGCCCTGCACTCTCACCCAAGATGATATCCAAGCCCGAAAAGCCCACAAACATCACCCCGCCCAGGAAAAAGCTCATCTCAAAGAACTTGCGCTTCATCCAGCGTCCCTTCAGGGAATGGGTCAGAACCAAGAGCAGCGGCAGAGCGATAACCAACTGGATGGCCCCCATGCCCACAAGAAGCAGGTCCAACCAAGCCACGGGTAAATCTGCGCGCATCACAAACGCGACAAGCTGCTCGGTACGGCTTTGATCATAGCGGGCAAATGTTCCCAAATCTTGACGGATGAGGAATTCTTCAACCCCATTCATCAGCCAAAATATGACCCAATATGCAACGGCCAGATTGGCCAGAGTGCAAACCCGGCTGAACGCACCAGAATTTGGCTTTGCTATGGCGGCTGCATGTGTGAAATGTGGGACCTCTACAAGTGCCATGGGACCATCCTTCTCAATCGAAATGTGCCGCAACATGCGGCGATACGTGTTACTCTGTAGGCTTTTGATCGTTTGCTAAGCGCCCCCTGCCCGCTTGGATCCGCAACCTATGATGTCATTCCTAAGGGGAAGATTTGCAAAAATTGCGCCTGAAATGTGGCAGAACTAAGGTATTTCGCATTTTACGCGATTTTTGTGCGATTTTTTCCGATCTATGCGTTCTCATCTTGCAGGGGCGCAAACTTTCGGCAAATTGGCGCGACGGATTACATTGGGGAGAGCCAAGATGAGCGAATGGTCGCCAGACAAGACACAAGTTAAAAGCTGGAATGAATGGGATAGGCTGCGCCATGTGATCGTGGGGCGGGCCGATGATTGCCATATTCCCCCCGAAGAGCCCGCGCTGGATGCCAAAGTGCCCGAAGATAGTGATATGCGCGGGCAATGGGGGCGGCGTCCGCAAGAGACGATTGACCGGGCCAATGAGCTGCTGGATGGTTTTGCCAATCAACTGCGCGCACGGGGCATTCGGGTGGATCGCCCCACTTCGATTGATCACTCCCTGCCCGCCACAACGCCGGATTTCCACACCGAGAGCCAGTTTGGCTGCATGCCGCCCCGCGATGTGCTGCTGACCGTGGGTCATGAGATCCTTGAGGCGACCATGTCCTATCGTTGCCGCTGGTTTGAATATCTCAACTACCGCCCACTCATGCAACAATATTGGGAAGAAGATCCCAATTTCCGCCATGAAGCTGCGCCCAAACCGCGCCTCACCGATGCCGATTACCATCCCGATTATCTGAGCGAAAAGATCGGTGTGGCCAAGCGGCTGGAATGGGCGGCGGAGAAATTCTTTGTCACCACCGAGGAAGAGCCGCTGTTTGATGCCGCTGACGTGTTGCGCTTTGGCAAAGATCTGGTGGTGCAGCATGGGTTTACCACGAACCTCAAGGGGATTGAGTGGATCCGGCGTCACTTCCCCGAGCACCGGGTGCATGCGGTGAATTTCCCCGGCGATCCCTACCCGATCCATATTGATGCGACCTTCACGCCGCTACGTCCGGGCCTGATCCTGAACAACCCGCAGCGCCGCTTGCCCGACGAGCAACGGGGAATGTTCGAAAAGAATGGCTGGGAAATCGTGGATGCCGCCCAGCCCGCCCATAACACCCCGCCGCCCCTGTGCTATTCCTCCACCTGGCTGAGCATGAATGTGCTGGTGCTCGATCCCAAAACGGTGTGCGTCGAGAAATCCGAAGTCTACCAGGCCGAGCAAATGGACAAACTAGGCATGGAAGTGGTCGAAGTGGACCTGCGCGACGCCTACGCCTTTGGCGGCGGTCTGCATTGCTGCACAGCGGATGTGTATCGCGATGGCGAATGCGAGGATTATTTCCCCAAGCAATAGGTGGGCGGGATTTCCCCAAAGCAGATACCGGTTTTGGGGAAAATCCTGCAAAACGATGCATGCGCAAGATTTGCCCAAGCTGGACACGCCCCTGAATACCCTGCCCGCTTGGCGAAGGAGGGCAGGAGCTACGACAGCTTTGCAGGACATGACACCTCAAGATGTTCTAGGCGCCGTGAAAGGCAGGGGTGCAAATGGTGTTGCCTTCAAAACCTAAATCAGGTATTTTTCCCAAGTAAAGTAACACGTTATACTGGCAGTCAAGCCAGGAGGGAAGTAAAATGAACGTTCTAAAGAGTATTTTTGGTATGTTAAACCCACGCTATTTGGTGCGGGCCTATCTCATCGGGTTAGTTTTATCGCTGACCATGATAGCCATGCTTTTGAATATGGAGACAGGGAAGAGCCCGGCCCCCACGATTGCCCTCTTCGTTATCAATCTGTTGGTGTTTCCATTCGCAAAGCTGGTGTGGGATCAATTTCGCGATTTTGCCATGGGGCGCACCGTTATTTTTCAGTCGCTCCCTTTGCACTTTGCTGGGAAGTTTTTCGTCAATCTCATGCTTTTGGGATTTGCGATGTTCATTGCCCCCCTTGGTATTCTATATCTGTGGCTCAAAAGCAGAGGGGCTGGTGCGCCACAGCAACAATAGGCTTGCATAAGGCGCGGGCGTTATTGTGCAGGGCTTCAACCTACCAGCGCAATATCTGTCCAAAGGGATACGCGCGGCAAAGCGCTAGTTTGGCTCCACCCGCGCGATCAATTCCAGCACTTTGGGGCCGAAGCCTTGCACAATCTTTTCCACCCCTGCAGCATTGGGGTGGATACCGTCGGGCTGAAGATAGGCGCTAAGCTCGGCGGGGTCTTGGCTGGGCAGGCCTGTAAAAAAGCTCTCCAGAAACACCGTACCATATTGCGCGGAAAGATCGGGATAGATCGCGTCAAAGCTCGCCTTATACTCGGGCCCGTAATTGCCCGGCGCTTGCATGCCCACCAAAAGCACTTTGACATCTGCCGCCTCAGCGGCCTGCAAGATGCCGTCCAGATTGGCCCGCGCCGTCTCGGGCGCTATCCCGCGTAAAAGATCATTGCCCCCAAGCGCCACGATGATCGCATCCACATCATCGCTCAGGGTCCAAGCCACGCGCGAAAGCCCCCCTGCCGTTGTATCGCCAGAGACGCCAGCATTGATCAGCCGCGCATCTGCCCCCTGCCCGTCCAGCCAATTTTGCAGCTGAGGCACAAAGCCCTCTTGTTCAACCAGCCCGAAGCCTTGCGTCAGACTATCACCCAAAGCGGCAATCACCACCGGCTCGGCCAGCACAGGCCCTGAAAAACACAAACAAATCGACAGAATTAACTTGTTCCTCATAGGACGGCCTCCATATGCCATAGGTAGAAGTTTTAGCCTGCAAGGACGATTTTCAATGACCGACCCAGTTCTTTCCCTTAAGGATGTGCATTTATCGCTGGATGGCAATGCCGGCCGGGTGGATATTTTGCATGGCATCACCGCAGATGTGGTGGCGGGTGAGACTTTGGCGATCATTGGCCCTTCCGGCTCGGGCAAATCTTCGCTGTTGATGATCATGGGCGGGCTAGAGCGCGCAAGTTCCGGCGTGGTCTCCTGTTTGGGCCAGGATCTCAGCGCGATGGGCGAGGATGATCTGGCCCGGTTTCGCCGGGACCGCATGGGGGTCGTGTTTCAAAGCTTTCATCTGATCCCCACCATGACGGCCCTTGAAAACGTCGCAACACCGCTTGAGCTGGCCGGGCACAAAGACGCTTACGCCCGCGCCGCCGAGGAGCTGGACACCGTGGGCTTAAGTCACCGCGCGCACCATTATCCGGCTCAGATGTCGGGGGGCGAGCAACAACGCGTTGCCCTGGCCCGTGCCTCTGCCCCCCGGCCCAAATTGCTGCTTGCCGATGAGCCGACGGGCAACCTGGATGGCACCAACGGGCAAGCGATTATGGATCTGCTCTTTGGCTTGCGTGATAAACATGGGGCCACGTTGATCCTTGTCACCCATTCGCGCGAACTTGCAGAGCGCTGCGATCGCATCATGCGCCTGCGCGATGGCCGCCAAGAGAGTGCGCAAGGAGCGGCAGCATGAGTCTGGCTCTTTCTGCCCGCCTTGCGATGCGTGAGCTACGCGGAGGTCTGCGCGGCTTTCGCATCTTTCTGGCCTGTCTTGCGCTTGGAGTTGCAGCCATTGCGGCTGTAGGCTCGGTGCGTTCCTCCATTGAGGCGGGCCTAGCCCGTGAGGGGGCTGCGCTGTTGGGCGGGGACGGCGAAATGGATTTCACCTACCGCTTTGCCAATGAGGAAGAGCAAGCCTGGATGGGCGAACGTGCGGATCGCGTGTCTGAAATCGTGGAATTCCGCTCCATGGCCGTGATCGGCAGTGGGCAAAACGCCGAGCGCGGATTAACTCAGGTGAAGGCAGTTGATGACGCCTATCCGCTGGTGGGCCAAGTTGTGCTGGACCCCCCGCTTTCGCTCTCTGAGGCCCTTGCGGGTCAAGGCGCGGTGATGGAGCGGGTGCTGATGGACCGTCTCGGGCTGGCCCTTGGCGATACATTTCAGCTCGGCCGCCAAAGCTTTACCCTGAGCGCCGTGTTGGAAAAAGAGCCCGATAGCGCGGCGGGCGGCTTTGGTTTGGGGCCGCGCATTCTTGTGCGCACCGATGCGCTTGAGGGCTCGGGCCTGATTGCGCCGGGCACGCTGTTTAACACCAAATACCGCATGGATTTGCCTGAGGGCAGCGACCTTGAGAGGATTGCAAATGACGCTGAGGCCCGCTTTGCCAATGCCGGGATGCGCTGGACCGATGCGCGCAATGGCGCACCAGGGGTTGCGCGGTTCGTGGATCGGCTCGGCGCATTTTTGATTATCGTGGGGCTTTCTGGCCTTGCGGTGGGGGGCGTTGGTGTCTCTGCCGCCGTGCGCGCCTATATCGCCAGCAAGACCAGTGTGATTGCCACGTTGCGCACGCTTGGAGCTACGCGCGCAGTGATTTTTCAGACGTATTTTCTGCAAATCGGAGCCCTGTCCTTGGTCGGCATTGCGATGGGGCTGGCACTCGGGGCACTTGCGCCTGTCCTGCTTGCCCCGCTGATTGAGGCGCGCCTGCCGCTGCCCGCAAGCTTTGCGATCTATTTCAAACCGCTGGCAGAGGCCGCGATTTATGGTCTGCTGACCGCACTCCTGTTCACGCTTTGGCCGCTGGCCCGCACCGAGGATGTGCGCGCCGCAACCCTGTTTCGTGATGCCCTCTCGCGCGCCAAGCTACTGCCCGCCCCGCGCTATGTCATTTATACGCTCGTGCTGCTCATCGCCCTGGTCGGCCTGGCAAGCTGGTTTTCCGGCGTGTGGGAATTAACGCTTTGGAGCGCGGCGGGCATTGCCGGGGCTTTGCTGGTGCTGGTGCTTGCCTCTTTTGCCATTCGCTGGATTTCACGGCGCGCGGCCCCAAGGATGCGCGGCGCGCCGGTCTGGCGGTGGGCGCTCTCTGCGATTGCTGGCCCGAAAGAGGGCGCGGGATCGGTGGTGCTCTCCCTTGGGCTGGGCCTCTCGGTCTTGGCCGCTGTGGGGCAAATCGACGGCAATCTGCGCCGGGCCATCTCTGGCAACTTGCCCGAGGTCGCGCCCTCCTATTTCTTTGTGGATATCCAAAAGGACCAAATGCCGGGCTATCTTGAGCGGCTTGAAAATGATCCGGCGGTCTCGCGTATCGACAGCGCCCCTATGCTGCGCGGTATTATCACCAAGATCAACGAGCGCCCCGCAGATGAGGTCGCGCCGGGCCATTGGGTATTGCAAGGGGATCGCGGGATCACCTATTCCATTGAACCCCCTGAAACAGCACGCGTGGTGGCCGGGCAGTGGTGGGCACCTGATTATACAGGTCCGCCACAAATCAGCTTTGCTGCCGAAGAGGCTGAGGAGATGGGGCTCAAGCTTGGCGATAGCATGACCATCAACATTCTGGGGCGCGATATCACCGGCACGATCACCTCGTTTCGTGAGGTTGATTTCTCCAGCGCAGGGATCGGATTTATCCTGACCATGAACCCAAGCGCTCTGTCCGGCGCGCCCCATAGCTTTATCTCGACCGTCTATGCAGAAGAGCAGGCCGAGGCGCAAATCCTGCGCGATCTGGCCAGCACATATCCCAATATCACCGCGATCCGGGTGCGCGATGCGATTGACAATGCCGCCGATATTCTAGCGGGGATTGCGGCGGCGACCTCTTATGGCGCGGCGGCAACGCTGTTGACCGGGTTTCTGGTTTTGATCGGCGCAGCTGCAGCTGGAACCGGGGCACGCATCTATGAAGCGGCGGTGCTGAAAACCCTAGGGGCCACGCGCCCCCGCATCTTGGCCAGCTTTGCCTTGCGCTCTGCTTTGCTGGGGGCCTGTGCGGGCGGCGTGGCGCTGGCGGCAGGCATCACCGGGGGCTGGGCGGTCAGCACCTTTGTGTTTGACTCCGACTTTGTGATCATTTGGTCAAACGCTTTGGCCATTGTGAGCGGCGGCGTTTTTGCCACTTTGGTCGCGGGTCTGCTCTTTGCCTGGGGGCCTTTAACAGCAAAACCAGCCCATATTCTACGTGCGCGCGAGTAATCCTACATTTTGTTAACCAGAATCCTTTGCTAAGCAGGAGGTAATACACCCATAGGTTACGAATCAGAGTTCCTCATGACCAGTCAGCTACCGTTACCCATTACCGCCCCCTTCTCGAAAGCTCAGCGCGCCGCGATTTTCAACCTGATTGCGCGTGCTGCGCGGGTTGAAATCCTGCCCCGCTTTGGGCGGCTAGAGGCGGCGCAGATCTCTACCAAAACCGGGCCCAATGATTTTGTGACCGAGGCGGATTTGGCCGCTGAGGCAATGATCCGGCGCGGGCTGCAAATCACCTATCCCCTTGCGCAAATCATTGGCGAAGAGCTGGCCGAAAGCACGCCGGAGTTTCGCAAAACCCTTAAGGGGGCCGAGCTGGGCTTTGTGATTGACCCGATTGATGGCACCTGGAATTTTGCCAATGGCATGGCGGCTTTTGGCACGATGCTGGCGGTTACGCGCTTTGGGCGCGCGGTTTTTGGCGTGATTTATGATCCGATCACCGGCGAATTTATCTGGGCTGAAACCAATGGGCCTGCGCTGCGGCAAGGCAAATCGCGCGACCCTCAGCCGCTGGCGACGCGCAAACAGCAAAATTTAGGGGATATGGCCGGCTTTATCGAGTTCAGTGCGATGACGGATGAGCATCACCTCGCGGCGGCCCAGGCAAGTACCGCTCTGGCCTATACCTCAAGTTTGCGCTGCTCGGCCCATCATTACCGGCTGTTGGCACAAGGATCGGTGGATTTTGTGCTGGCAAGCAAGCTGAACCCCTGGGACCATCTGGCCGGTGTGTTGATCTGCCAGCAGGCGGGCGGGCATGCGGCGATGCTGGATGGCACCGGCTATGATGCCACCACCGAGACAGGATATCTGCTCTGCGCTGGCTCCAAAGAGAGCTGGGACCAGCTTGCCGCACATTTTGCCGCGCTTAACACGTCACCGTAATATCTGCGGCGCTCAGGTTCTGCCCGCCAACAACCCGCGCGATTTCGACACCGTCCAGAGAGAGAACCGCACCCTGCACGCCCTGATCATCAGTGAAGGGGGCAATGACCAGCTCGGGCTCATCTTCGCCCGGCTCTAAGGTCAGCTCGAGCCCATCTTTCTTGGGATCAAAATCGGTGATCTCCACAAGCTGATAGCCCGCTTCATAGCCCGCAGTGAGGTCGATATTCACATGGTCCAGATCTGCCCCCGTGGTGACTTGATCGCCCTCATCCACCACAAAGCTATCGCCGCCAAAACCGCCAGAGACCGTATCGGCAGTGACGCCGTGCTCTTGCTGGTCTTGGTCAACCGTGACGATGAAGTCCCGCCCAAGATCGCCATAGATTAGGTTCGCGCCATAGCCATCGGCAATGTCATCCTCGCCAGCGCCGCCGCGAATAGTGTCATCACCCTCTTGCAACTGATCCAGGCTTGGATCGCTGGCACGTGCAAATGCGCGTTCGCCATCCGGGAGCTGCCCCGTCGCATCGCTGGTGCCGGAGACATCATCCCCATCACCCAGAAAGATCGCATCATCGCCCGCGCCGCCCTGAACCGTATCCGCGCCATCATTGCCAAAGACCCGGTCATTCTCCTCGCCCAGCAGCAGGCTGTCATCCACATCGCTGCCAATGGCGCGCACGGCCCCATCACCGAATTGGGTCTCGGCCATCTGCTCGTCGGCTTCTTCTTGGGTGATCTCGCCTGCGCTGACTTGCGCATCCAGCTCCGCTTGGGCGACATCCCTTAGGCTGTTATCCACATAGTGCAAAGGTGTTTGCGCATCGTCACTTTGCACAGTTGTTAGCGGGTCTGGTTCGGGGAGGTCCGGCCTCTCGGGGTCTTCATCTTCCGCGCCGGCGCTATCACTGCCCCCATCAAGCAGAGCCCAAACGATGAGCCCACCCCCGATCAAGAGTAATGCATCAAACATAACATTTTACCTTTTACCAGAACACCTCTCTAACTTGACACAAATCCGCCCGATTCCCGCCCTAATTCTCTACAAAGGGTTAATGCCACGCCGCATCGCTGCGAAAACACAATCCGGTTTCGCAGCGATGGGACGCGTTCAACTGACTGTCTGCGCTGAGCGATTAGAGCCGCTCGATCGCTAGAGCGATGCCTTGACCGCCGCCAATGCACATGGTGATCAGCCCATAGCGGCCCTGGATGCGTTCCAGCTCATAAAGCGCTTTGATGGTGATGATCGCGCCGGTTGCGCCCACCGGATGGCCCAGAGCAATTGCGCCGCCATTGGGGTTCACCTTGGCCGGATCCAGCCCGAGCCCCTTATTCACTGCGCAGGCTTGGGCGGCAAAGGCCTCGTTGGATTCGATCACGTCGAACTGATCGGCGTGCATATCCAGCTTTTGCAGCAGGTTCGTGACCGCAGGCACCGGGCCAATGCCCATCACCTCATGGCGCACGCCCGCATGGGCATAGCCCAAAAGCCGCGCTTTGGGTTTCAGGCCGGCTTTCTCTGCCGCGTCAGCTGAGGCCAGCACCATGGCCGCTGCCCCATCATTGATGCCAGAAGCATTGCCCGCCGTGACCGTGCCATCCTTTTGGAAAGCCGGGCGCAGACCCGCGAGGGTTTCAATCGTTGTGGCGGGTTTCAGATGCTCATCCGTGTCAAAGGCAACCATTTCGCGGCGGCGCTTGACCTCAATGGGCAGGATCTGGCTGGCAAAGCGCCCCTCTTCAATCGCGCGCGCTGCCCGTTGCTGGCTTTCAAGCGCAAAGGCATCTTGCGCGGCGCGATCAATGCCATGCTCTGCTGCTACATTCTCGGCTGTGACGCCCATATGACCGACGCCGAACGGATCGTGCAACGCGCCAATCATCATATCCATCATGCCAAAATCACCCATTTTCTGGCCTGTACGAATGGATTGCGTGGAATGGGGCGCACGCGACATGCTTTCTGCGCCCCCTGCAATGGCAAAATCCGCATCCCCAAGCATGATATGCTGCGCCGCAGAGACCACCGCCTGCGCGCCCGAGCCACATAGACGGTTCACGGTCAGGGCCGGGCTCTCCTCTGGCACGCCTGCATTTACTGCTGCAACGCGCGATAGATACATATCTTTTGGTTCTGTGTTGATCACATGGCCGAACACCGTATGGCCGATCTGCGCACCTTCTACGCCTGAGCGTGCCATTGCCTCTTTCGCCACCGCTGCGCCAAGCGCCGTTGGAGCCACCCCTGCAAGCGATCCCCCAAAGGTGCCAATCGCGCTGCGCACCCCATCCAATATCACAACGTCCCGAGCCATGTTTGATCCTCCTAAGCTTGCCCTTGGGATAGCCTGCGCGGCGCAGAGGTCAAATGCAAAAGCGCCAGACGCGGCGTCATTTTTGCTCTGTTCGCCGGGAAAACCCGCGTTTATGGTGCGGTGAATTTTCGGAGGATCTCATGCAAGAGCTAACACATTACATCAATGGCGCCCAGGTCAAGGGCGGCTCAAACCGCTTTGGCGATGTCTTTAACCCTGCCACGGGCGAAGTGCAGTCTAAGGTGCCCCTCGCCTCTGCCAGCGAGATGGCTCAGGCGATTGAAGATGCGCAAGCGGCGCAGGTCGAGTGGGGCGCGACCAACCCGCAAAAGCGGGCGCGCGTGATGATGGCGATGGTCGCTCTGATGAACCGCGATATGGACAAGCTGGCCGAGGCGCTCAGCCGCGAGCATGGCAAGACCATCCCAGATGCCAAGGGCGATCTGCAACGCGGCTTGGAAGTGATCGAATATTGCATTGGCGCGCCGCAAATGCTCAAGGGCGAGTTCACCGATAGCGCGGGCCCTGGCATTGATATGTATTCCATGCGTCAGCCGCTTGGGGTTGTCGGCTCAATCATGCCGTTCAACTTTCCAGCGATGATGCCGCTGTGGCATGTGGGCCCGGCCCTGGCTTGCGGCAATGCTGTGGTGCTGAAACCATCCGAACGTGACCCCTCTGTGCCCTTGATGCTGGCCGAGCTTTTTGTCGAAGCCGGTCTGCCCGCCGGTGTGTTCCAGGTGGTGAATGGCGACAAAGAGGCAGTCGATGAGATCCTGGATAGCGAGATCATTCAAGGGGTGAGCTTTGTGGGCTCGACCCCTATCGCGCAATATATCTATGCCCGCGCCACAGCGAGCGGCAAGCGGGCGCAATGCTTTGGCGGTGCGAAAAACCACATGATCATCATGCCTGACGCCGATCTTGACCAGGCAGCAGATGCGCTTGTGGGTGCGGGCTTTGGCGCAGCCGGTGAGCGCTGCATGGCGATTTCCGTTGCTGTGCCGGTGGGCGAGGAAACGGCGGATGCGCTGATTGAAAAGCTCGTGCCACGCATGGAAAAGCTGAAAGTCGGCCCCTACACCGCTGGCGATGATGTGGATATGGGCCCGGTCGTGACCCGTGAAGCCAAAGAGCGTATCCTGGGCCTGATCAATTCCGGCGTGGAGCAAGGCGCAGAGCTGGTGGTGGATAATCGCGATTTTGCCCTGCAAGGCTATGAAGGTGGATTTTTCGTCGGCCCGCACCTGTTTGATAAGGTGACCACCGACATGGATATCTACAAACAAGAGATCTTTGGCCCCGTGGTCTCAACCGTGCGCGCAGGCTCTTATGAAGAAGCGCTGAAACTGGCGATGGATCACGAATATGGCAATGGCACCGCGATCTTTACCCGCGATGGGGATACTGCGCGGGATTTTGCCTCGCGGGTGAATATCGGCATGGTGGGCATCAATGTGCCAATCCCCGTGCCGCTCGCCTATCACACCTTTGGCGGTTGGAAGAAATCCATGTTTGGCGATCTGAACCAGCACGGCCCGGATTCGTTCAAGTTCTACACTCGCACCAAAACCGTCACCTCCCGCTGGCCCTCGGGCATCAAAGAAGGCGGTGAGTTTAACTTCAAAGCGATGGATTAGACCTAACCCTTGGGGGGCGTGATTTAACCAAGTCGCGCCCTCTGCAAAACGATACCCGCGAATTTCTTGTCCGGTGCGAAGCGCTGGACGCGCCCGACCCTCCCCCCGGGCTATCAGATTCACACATTTTGATTGCCTCTCGGGATCATGCTTTTTTCGAGGGCAGCGCCGTGTTTGAGGGTTTGGAACTCTGTCCATCCGCGCAGGATGACAATGGGGCCAGGCTTGCCGTAGTAGCCGGTCCAGCCGCCCAGCCTTGCGCAGACCCATGTGGCGAAGGCGAGGCTTCCTGGCGGATGCGGGTTCTTCTGCCTTGCTGTTGCGCCCTCGAGATCGCGGCTGGTGGCTTCGAGCAGTGGCAGGTCCTGCGGATCGAAGGCGTCCGTCATCGGGCGCAGGGCCGGTCCGCCGCGTTCGCCGGTCATTTGCATGACGACGCAAGCGGCGATGAAACAGGCCAGCACGAGGCGGTTGCGGGGCTCTTCATCTCGGATCCGCAGGCTTTCAATATCGAAGCCCTTGCGTTTCATTGTGCGGAAGACGTCTTCGATTTTCCAACGTTTGGCGTAGCGGGCGGCGATATCGAGCGCGTCTGCCACGGTGTCGACTGGCAATGTGGTCAACAACCTCCAGTGCAGCGGTTTTTCCCCCTCCGGCGGGGTTTCCTCGCACAGATCGACATAGGTCATGTGTACCGGATTGGGGCAGGTTTTGCGGTTTTCGCGCGGTGGCCGCAGCTCGAGCCGAGCGAAGCGCACCGAAAGCTGGGCTTGGCGCGCCGCGCGACCGGGCCGAGCGGGCAAGTCGAGCGCCGCATAGCCCAGACGCGGGCCAGAGGCGATCTGCTCCGCCAGCTTGCCGCCGCCCACGAGCACGCGGTCATGCATGGCGCGCACCAGCAGATCTATATGGGCCGGACGGTGAGCGAAGAGTTCGAACATGTCGGCCTCTCGGTCGGCAACCACCGTGACCCGTGCCGCGCCCGCCATCTGCCCGGCCTTTTGCGTCGCGTGCAGCCAGCGCACGCTCTGGCGGTCCGCGAATTCCCGACTGTGGCGGCTCGCCTTGCCGCCCGTCGTCCGTTCCAAGAACTGCGCATCCAGCGCGCCCAGAACCGCCCCACTGCCCGCATCCACCGCGATCATCGCGTGCAAATAACTGCCACCTCCCCCACAGGATTGCGTCACCGTGGTGTCCCAAGCAGGTATTCGAGGCTCCCCCCACAAATACCTGCTTAGTGTTCTTTGATTTTGCAGGATTTTTACCCCAAAACCGGTGTCCACTTTTGGGAAATCCTGCTTAGATCGCCAGAATGTCGCGGCCTTTACAGGCGCCTTGAGCGCGTTCGAATGCCGTCGCGGTCATCTCATCCAGCGTCACGGCCGGGTTGCGCAGGAACCGCGTGAAGCGGATCTCACCAGCGCGATCCCCGCCCAGACGCCGCCCAGACGCCGCACCCGAACCCCGCGCCCACCATGCGACACAAGCCGCGCCAACAAATCGGCCCCCCTTTTTCCAGCCGCCGATCCCCGAAACCGCCTAAGCTCAAATCCATGACACCCTCCATTTTCCGAAAGGGAATCAGAGCCATTCACCAATTGCAACATAGATGTGTGAACTTCATAGCCCCGCGGGAGGGCGCATTGCGATATCGCAAATAGTTCAATTCTCCCCACGCTTTGCCGTATCTCAACCTGTGGCAAGCGCGGAGCGCCCACCCAGGCTCGTGCGCGTCCAGCTTGGGAAAGTCATGCAAGAGTGTTTTTTCCAGCGGGCTCTGGCAAAATTGTCCTCATCGCCTCTGTGGACCTTGGCCGAGCAACACAGTAGAGTTGTAAATGTGACTTGCTGAGGCCCCTGCATGACTGAGACCCCCGAAAACACGCCCTATCGCGTTTTGGCGCGCAAATATCGCCCCGAGACCTTTGCCGATCTGGTGGGACAAGGCGCGATGGTTCGCACGTTGAAAAACGCATTTGAGGCGCAGCGGATCGCCCAGGCCTTTATCATGACGGGCATTCGCGGCACCGGCAAAACCACCACGGCGCGCATTATCGCCAAGGGGCTTAACTGCATCGGCCCTGATGGCACCGGCCAGCCGACAACTGAGCCTTGCGGCGTGTGTGAGCATTGCAAGGCGATTATCGAAGGCCGTCATGTGGATGTGCTGGAAATGGATGCCGCCTCGCGCACCGGGGTGGATGATATTCGCGAGATTATTGATGCGGTGCGCTATCGGGCGGCCTCGGCGCGCTATAAGGTCTATATCATCGACGAAGTGCATATGCTCTCCACCAATGCCTTTAACGCGCTGCTCAAAACCCTGGAAGAACCGCCAGAACATGTGAAATTCATCTTTGCCACCACCGAAATTCGCAAAGTTCCGGTGACCGTGCTGTCGCGTTGTCAGCGTTTTGATCTGCGCCGCATTGAGCCCGAGGATATGGTGGGCATGCTCAAAAAGATCGCCGCCTCAGAGGGCGCGCAGATTGCCGAGGATGCTTTGGCGCTGATCACCCGCGCCGCCGAAGGCTCTGCCCGCGATGCGACCTCCTTGCTGGATCAAGCGATTTCCCATGGGGCCGGTGAGACCAGTGCCGAGCAAGTGCGCGCAATGCTAGGGCTTGCGGATCGGGGCCGGGTGCTGGATCTGATGGAGCATGTGCTGCGCGGTCAGGCGGGCGAAGCCTTGGCCGAGCTTTCCGCGCAATATGCCGCCGGGGCAGAACCTTTGGCGATCATGCGCGATTTGGCGGAAATCACTCATTGGGTTTCCGTGGTGAAAATTACGCCAGAAGCCGCCGAAGATCCCACCGTTTCGCCCGATGAGAAAACCCGTGGACTGCGTATGGCAGATGAACTCCCCATGCGGGTGCTCAGCCGGATGTGGCAAATGCTGCTCAAAGCGCTGGAGGAAGTGGCAAGCGCCCCCAATGCAATGATGGCCGCAGAGATGGCAATTATCCGGCTCACCCATGTTTCCGATTTGCCCACGCCGGGCGAGCTGGTGCGTAAATTGCAAGGTCAAACGCCGCCCCCCCCGCCCGCCGCTCAAGCCGCACAGTCTCACACATCCGCCGGAGCGCCGCGCGCAAGCGTTGGCATGACCGCTTCAAACGCACCAATTGCCCTAGCAGCCGCGCCGCAGCTGAATGAGAGCCTTGCGCGCTATGCCACGTTTCAGTCTGTGCTGGGTCTGATCCGCGCCAACCGCGATGTAAAACTCCTGGTCGAGGTCGAAAGCGGCGTACGCCTGGCCAGTTATCAGCCGGGCCGCATCGAGTTCACCCCCAGCCAAAGCGCGCCCGCGGATCTGGCCCAAAGACTGAGCACGCGCCTGCAAAGCTGGACCGGCAATCGCTGGGCGGTCTCGATCGTCAATGGCTGCACCGCGCCAACCCAAGCTGAGCTGGATGCGCAAAAAGAGCGTGAAACCAAAGCTGAAGCGGAAAAACACCCCCTGGTGCAGGCCGTATTTGCCCAGTTTCCAAAAGCAAAGATCATCGCCATCCGCTCGCCGCAAGAGCTGCGGGCGCAGGCCGGAATAGAAGCCCTTAACGAGGTGGAGGACGAATGGGATCCGTTCGAAGAGGTTTAACACTCGCCGCCCTTTTCGCGCCCTCTGCCGCCCTAGCGGAGGCCTGCGCAACATTGCGCCCCGGATGGGACGGCACCCAAGCAACCGCTCTGGATGAGGCGCTCACGCTCTTGCTGAGCCCCCTGGGCCTGCTCTTACTGGCAATCTCAGTGCTGGCCGCGCGTTTCCCCAGCAAATGGCTCAGCGTCCTTGCAGTGATGGGCTGGACGGGCTTTATCAGCCTCAGCACCATGCTAGACCCGCTTGGCCTACGCCTGGATGCCATAAACGAGGGATGCGTCGGCAGCCCTTCACTCTTTATTCTTATCGCGACTGGTATAAGCGTCGCGGTGATTCTATATACCACCTCTCAAAATCGCAGCTCAAGGAACGGAGAAACTTAAATGCTTAAAGGTCTTAGCGGTCTCGGCGACATGGCCGGGATGATGAAAAAAGCGCAAGCGATGCAAACCAAAATGGCAGAGCTGCAAGAAAATTTGCATACAATTGAAGTAAACGGGGAAAGCGGCGCAGGGCTCGTCAAGGCCACGGCAAGCGCCAAAGGGGAGCTGAAAACGCTCGATATTGATCCCTCGATCTTTAACCCCGATGAAAAAGAAGTGGTCGAAGATTTGATCCTCGCGGCGATTAAAGACGCCCAAGCCAAGGCCTCAGAACGGGCTCAAGAGGAGATGGATAAAGTCACCGAAGAGCTTGGCCTGCCAAAAGACATGACCCTGCCGCTCTGATGCGCATCCTTTGCACTGCTTTGCTGGGGTTGGCTCTTTCGGCCGCCCCCGCCCTTGCGCAGCATTGGATCACGCCTGAGACATGCGATCTCAGCGGCGCGCGCATTCATGATGAGGTTTTGCCACAAGCGGAGCTGAAAGCCCTGCAAGCCGAGGCGGCGCGCGTCCCATTCGGGCTCGGCCGATTTTGGAAAGTCACAGCGCCAAGCGGCGCGGTTTCTTATGTCTGGGGCACATTTCACAGCAATGATCCTGCCGCGCTCGCCCTGCCAGAACCTGTGCTGGACGCAGTCGCTGGGGCCCGCCTGTTCATGCCCGAAATAGACGCCGTTGCCCCGTCTCGGCGAAGTCTTGAGCAGCGCCAACATTATGATTATGGGTACAAACTTACGCCCGGCCCGCATAAGGGTCTTGCACCAGAAACCATAGAGTATCTTGGGGCTCGATTACAAACATTGGGCTTCGATAGAGAATATATAGGCGAACTGACCCTGACCGCTTTGGCAGAAATCGTGCTCTCTGACCCCTGCCTAGATTTTGCTAGGGGCGTGTACCCGATCCAAGATGACCTCGTGCAGCTAGAGGCTGCGAAATCAGGTGTGATCATAAAACCCTTGGAAAACGAGCAAGATTTGCTCGAATTTCTCTCCCGCACCGCCAATGCGCCCGTAGCCGAGGCTTTGATTAACACCAATGCAAGCGCTTTTCGCCCTGAGGGGTTCTATAAAGCCCGCCAAACCGGGTTTACTTTGACACGACAGGGCCAGACAGCCACCGCGCTGCTTTGGGAGCGTGCGGATTTGCAAGCCCTTTTTGGGATGGAACGCGGCGCTCAGATGCAAGATCAGATGGATAGCTATATGCTAGTGCATCGCAACGCGGTGTTTTTCGACGCAGCCCGCGCGGAGCTGGAACAGGGCGGGGCTTTTTTGTCGGTTGGCGCGTTCCATTTGCCTGGGGAGGAGGGGTTGCTTGCCTTGATCGAACAGGCTGGTTTCAAAGTGAGCCGCATCCCGGTCCCCGGTGAGCTGACCTCTTACCCGCAGGAATAACCCCGCCTTATGAGCAGCACCAAAGACATCGACGCGCTGATTGCCCTGATGGCCAAGCTGCCGGGGCTGGGGCCGCGCTCGGCGCGCCGGGCCGTGCTGCATCTTATTCGCAAACGCTCCTTGCAGCTTATTCCCCTGGCCGATCAGATGCAGAGGGTGGCTGAAAGCGCGCGGGAATGCCTCAATTGCGGCAATATCTGCACCAGCGATCTCTGTGATATCTGCACCTCGAACAAACGCGCCACCGGAGAGATTTGCGTGGTCGAAGATGTCTCGGACCTTTGGGCGATGGAGCGCTCAGGCGTGTTCAAAGGGCGCTATCATGTGCTGGGCGGAACGCTGTCTGCCCTGGATTCGGTGGGCCCCGAAGAGCTGCGCATTCCCAAGCTGAAAGATCGCATCACCGCCGAGGGGGTCACAGAGGTGATCTTGGCGCTGAACGCCACGCTGGATGGGCAGACCACGGCGCATTATATCGCGGATATTTTGGGCCCAGATCTGCGCGTCACCTCGCTGGCCCAAGGCGTTCCCATCGGCGGGGAACTGGATTACCTGGATGATGGCACCATCTCCGCCGCCCTGCGCGCGCGGCGTGCGCTTTAAGAAATCTCCTCTTCGGGCGCTGTTTTGCTACGCTCTGCGGCCCATCGGCTGAGCCAGGCTAAGGCGGCAAGTGCCAGCCCCAAAAGCAGGAATGAAAACACCCGCGTAAGGCCCGAAAGCTCTGCCGCGTCAATAAAGAACACCTTAAGCACGGTAAGCCCCAACAGCCCCGTCGCCACGCGCCGCAATTGATCCGAGCCGCGTGCCAGGGCCTGATACAAACACCCTGCCCCAGCAGCCAGCAAGGCCACGGTATAGGTGTAAAGCTCTGGTTGCGAGACGCCATAGCTGATGGGAAGCATCTCAGAGCCCTGCCAGAAATAGCGAATTGAGGCAAAGAGCCAGAAACTCGCGATCCCCAGCGAAATCGCAGCAAAGCTCTTGCGCAGGTTGGGATTGAGTGATTTGAGCAGCCAGGCCGCCAAGGCAAGCACCACCGCAGGAAGCAGATAGGTCGGGGCTAAAGAGTTGAAAAGTATCCGCGCGCCGATCACATCGCTTGCGTATCTATGCAGCAGCGGATTGTCGATGCTCAAGCTAATCAGCACTGCGCTAAAGCCGAAAAAGCCAAACAGCCCCGCCAAAGCACCGCGCGCATAGCGCAGCATCCCGCCAAGATGCAACCTGTGCAGCTGCACCGCCATCAATATCAACCAGATCGCCGCGAAGACCCCGACCTCTCCAGCCCCATATGAAAAGCGGTTGAGAAGGAGCGAGAGATAAACCCCTGCAACTGACCAAGCGCCGCTCTCCAATATGGTTTTGGCCGCGAGCCTTGGCAAATCGCGCAGAGCCCAAAGCGCGCCCAATAGTGCCGCAAGAGAGCCCAGATAGACGAGGCTCATCTCGCCCAAGGGCGCATTGACACCAAAGCTCACCCCAGGATCCATCACCAGCCGATAGCCCAGAACAGCCGCCGCGACAGTGATAAATCCGTTCATCAGCGGCAATTTCAACATACGGTCCAAGACGGCAGCGCCCAGAACCGTGGCCGCAAAAGCCAGCGTCAGGGCGGTTTCGACAAAGAGGATGGTGAAGGCAAAGCTGAGCGACGATATAGCCGAAAGCACCGGAAGCGCCATGCGCAGCTTGTCCTCGGGGCCATCGCGCTTGGCCAGGCGCTCTGCGAAAAACACCATCAGGCCTGCCATCGCGGTAGCATGTAGCGCCCAAGGATAGGGGCCAAACACCTCGCGTGCTTGCCACAGCAGATCCAGGATCACAGCCATCGCGGGCGCATAAAGCGCAGCAGCCAAAGCATGGATCAGCGCAAACCGTGGGCGCGAACCCTGACTGCCCAAAGCCCGCCACAAAAAGGCTGCGCTGATAATCACCCCAAGGACAAAGAGCAACGTGCCGGTCCAAGGATCGCTATGCTCTGATCCATGGCGATGTATGTAGAACCCGAGCCAAACCCGCCCCTCTTGCACGCCATGCAAAGCCAGTGCGCCCAGCAGCGTCAGTGCCGGCAAAAGCGCGATATCCTGAAAGGCGGGCGCGCGCGCGGACCAGAGAACAAACGCCAGGGTCAGCGCGGCAAGTAAAACCACGGCCAGCCAAAATTCCGCTGGTCCTTTTCTGAACACAGCAACCTCATTGGGATGCGCCCAAAAGTCTGGCCCCGCGACCGAAAGCAGCGCCAAACTGGCCACCAAGACCGCACCAAAGGCCAGGCGCGTTGGGAATTCCGGCCAGGGGATCTCCTTTGTCTTTACAAGCAGCTCTGAAATCATCGTCCCGCCTTGGCGCGGCATCGGGCTGCGTGCAGGGATAATCGTGGCCAAGAGGGCAATCCCGGCCATGTAAGCACCATAGGCCGCTGAAATCTCCGGCGTACTCAGCATAAGCAACGTGCCAGTTGCAAATGCGCCGCATAGCGTCAGCACGCTGATCCAGGCCCAACGCCGCACCGTATCAATGCCAAGTCCAAGGGTAGCAATCAGGGCGAAATAGGCCAAAAGCGGGCTGAGATCCTCGGAGCTGCCGCCAATCACAAACGGGGCCGCATAGGCACCCACCACCCCGATTGCGGCCAAAAGCGGGCCATAAAACCAGCCCAGGCACAATGCCAGCAGCGCAACCATAGACAGCAAACTAAACGCGGTTCCCTGCCCGATCAAATCATACAACATGCGCCCCGCGACAATTGACGCAAACAGGCTCACCACCCCGGCGCTGGAAAAGACGGAGGGGATATAGGCCGTGCTCACGCCCTCTTCATCGCCTATACGGCGGCGAACGATCTCTCCGGCGATGATCAATGCAACGCCAAACCCGGCCGCGAGCAAGACGCGCAAGCGCGGAGACAGCAGCCCGTTTTCCATGCTATATTGCACCAAGAAAATCCCGGCCAGCGCAAGCGATAGGGCTGAGGCAACGTAAAACCAATTCTGTGAAATCCAGGTGCCAAATTGGTTGGTATTTTCAGTGTTCACAACATACGTAGCGGGCGGGGCTTCATCCCTTTTGGGGCGATCTACTGGCTTGGGCGCTGGCTCTTCAGGCTTGGGAATGTCTTTCGGGGCTTGCGTCAAAGGGGTAATCGGCTGCGCCAGCGCGCGCGGCTCAATCGTCTCACCCGTCCAATTGCGCTGTGCTTTTGCCTCAGGCTTGCCATGCTCTTTTTTGAAACGCTCGAACTCGGCCCGCAGCTTGCCCAGCTCGCTAGATAGGCGAAAATAGGCCACAACCAGCGCAATAACCACAACAGGAACGGCGAGCGTCGCCAATCCCAACAATATCAACAGCTCGTCCATAGCGCCCTCTCTTTGCGCCAGCTTACCCCTTCGGTCGGCGCAAACAAGTCAGGTATTCCTTACTCGCATGTGACTGGAAACATTTCATTAATGGAAATGGTTTATGATCAGCTCAGGTTGTTTTTGGATAGTATAATGGTCGTTTCATCAGACGCATATGGTGGCCTGGTCCGGGCGAAAGAGACCGCTGCCCCGCAAAGCCAACATCGTGTGGCGCAGGTCGCAAAAGAGTATAAGCTGCACCCGCTCAAGCAATTGGTGCACATCCTGTCGCTGCGCTTTGGGCGGCAAAGGCTTAGTGCCAATGAATATTACGATCTGCGCCTGTTTGAGCCTAAGCATATCGCATCAACGCGGCGCGGTTTTTTGGGGCACCAAGGTGTGCGCGCACTGAACCAGACGATCAACCCCGAGAGTCTGGGAAAGGCCAAAGAAACCCTCACAAATACATCGGCTTATGAGGCGCTTTTGAATGCGCATGACATTGCCACGAGCCAGACCCAAGCTTTCGCAACGAGCGGCGAGAATAGCGATGCGACATTGGTTTTGCGCAGCGAAAAAGACCTTATCACGTTCCTCACAGAGACCGCCCGTTACCCGCTTTTTGGCAAACCTAAAAGGGGCGCTGCGGGCCATAGCGCCATGTGGATTGAGCGGTGCAGAGGCGATCAGCTTATCTTGGGCAATGGGCGCAAGCTGGCGATGAGCATATTTGCATCCGATATTTTCCGCCTGCATTCAGATGGGTATCTGTTGCAATCCGCCCTTCTTCCCCATGCAGATTTGCGCACCGCTGCGGGCCCTGCCATGAGTGCAGTGCGCCTTGTGACCACCCATGATGGCCTGTCAATTGCGCCGCTTTACGCGGTTTGGAAACTGCCCGCACCGCGCGCCATGTTTGCTAAAGTCGGTCAGGCTGGCTCTATGCTGGCCCTGCTTTGTACCGAGAGCGGTGAGGTCTTGCGCTGTTATCGCGGCACAGGGCTGGCGCGCGAAGAGCTGCACAGCCACCCCAGCACCGGCGCGCCCTTGATTGGCCGGGCGATGCCCTATTGGTCTGACCTAATCAATCAAGCAAAGCGCGCCCATGCGCTGACCCCCGAACTTGGCCTATGCGGCTTTGACATCGCGATCACCCAATCTGGGCCCGTGATCCTTGATGGTCATGCCCATCCCGATCACATGCTCTATCAATTTGCCGCGAATGAGGGCATCTGCGCCGAAAAATTTTCCGATCTCTGGGCGCGTGTAAAAAACCGGCGCGTCTAACTCGCCTCTTGCAGCCCGGTGCCAGCCGCGAGATACCGCCCCCATGCAAAGCTTGACCGAGATATATGAAACCCAAATTTCCAACGGCGCCCTAACCCCGGATCCTGCACAGCGGGCCGCACTGCCAGAGCTTGAACGCATCCGCGCCGCGCTCGCCCAGCCGGTGAAAACGGGGTTCTTTCGCAAAAAGCCCGAGCCCATCCCTGGCCTCTATCTTTGGGGCGGCGTTGGGCGCGGCAAGTCGATGTTGATGGATCTTTTCGTGCAGCATCTGAGCGTGCCCGTGCGGCGCGTGCATTTCCATGCCTTCATGCAAGAAATCCACGCGGCAATGCATGAGGCACGCAAGACGGGTGTTGAGGATGCGCTTGCCCCGGTGGCGAAATCGGTGGCGGAAAGCGTGCGCTGCCTGGCTTTTGATGAGATGCAAATCAGCGATATCACCGATGCGATGATCGTGGGGCGGCTGTTTGAGGCGCTTTTTGCCGCCGGGGTGGTGATCGTCACAACCTCCAACCGGGTGCCCGATGATCTTTATCAGCATGGGCTGAACCGGCAACTTTTCCTGCCCTTTATTGAGCTGATCAAGACCCGCATGACCGTGTGGGAACTCGCCTCGCCCAATGATTACCGGCAAAACCGGCTGGCAGGGACGCAGGTCTATTTCACCCCGCTCGGCCCCGATGCGCGTGCGGCTTTAGATGCGGTTTGGCTCGATCTTGCGGGCGGGCCTGGGGCACCACTAACACTGCATGTAAAGGGGCGCGAGGTCACCCTGCCCGCCTTTCGCAGCGGCGTTGCGCGGGCCAGCTTCTTTGATCTATGCGGCCAGCCCCTGGGCCCGGCCGATTATCTGGCTCTCACCGAAGCGGCCAAGGTGCTGATCCTCGATAATATCCCGCAGCTTTCGCGCAATAATTTCAACGAGGCCAAGCGCTTTGTCACCTTAATTGATGCGCTCTATGAGGCCGGAACCCGCCTGATCGCCAGCGCCGCCGCGCAGCCAGAAATGCTTTATGTCGAAGGTGACGGCGCGTTTGAATTTGAACGCACGGCCTCCCGGTTGCGCGAAATGCAAGGCGCGGATTGGGGCGCGATAGACTGGGCGCGATAGATTGGGCGCGGAAAATCGGGGGTTATTTTGGCACGTCTGGATCGGGCATATTCAGCTCGGTGCGACAATGCGCAAGGGGCATCACTTTTAAAGCCCTAACTTCTGTTACTAGGGTACCGTCTCGAAATTCCCCTGCTAAACATACACAACCGAACCCGTGACCGTCTGATGACGTGCTCACCCATTGATCGTCTGAGAACTCTGGTTTGTGTTCATAGAAACCTTGCGCCGTAAAGCCCTTGGTATCCGCTAGGGCCCACTCCCCGTCTGCGTCTTCAAACACATAATCTCCTAAATATGGCGCATCATGTCTATACCAACCACAGCGCGTCTCATGCTCATCTGCAGCAAGGGGTTGGGCGGAAGCCATCGCGGCAACAGCGGTTGCGGTAGCAGTCTTACGCATCATAGTAACTTTCCTTACAGATTCGATGGAACAGTATCATAATTATGAGCGCACATGGAATTGGAACTCCTGGCCTTCGGATGCTCGACTGGCCTAGAGAGATTGGCTTACCAGGGCAGCATTGGCTTACCAGGGCAGCTCGGGAAATGAAAGATCCCGGTCTTCAATGCATTGCTTAAGGGGCAGGGCTTTGCTTGCGACGATCTCTATCACCTTATCGGCCCGGAACTCTCCGGTGAAACAAGCACAGCCGAAACCGCGACCGTTTGCCTGAACGTTGACCCACTGATCCTCTGGGAAATCAGGCCAGTGCTGGTCCAGCCCGGGAACGGGGCCCTGCCCTTGCAGTGAAAGCACCCATTCCCCATCCGCATCCGTGAGCCAAGCGTTCGCGGGCGTAGGGTTCTCAAACCACCCGCAGCGTGTCTCACCAGCGCTTGCCGTGAAAGGGAGAGCAAGTGCCAATAGAGCAGCAGAAAATTTATGTAGAAAGAACAGCGCCTTACCCTTTACCCTCAAGCGCATCAAGGCGCGCCTTAAGCGCTTCGTTCTCTTCGCGGGCCTTTTGCGCCATGGCGCGCACCGCGTCGAACTCTTCGCGGGTGACAAAATCGCGATCCGCCAGCCAGCGGTCAATCATGGATTTCATCGCGTTTTCCGCCTCATCGCGGGCCCCTTGCGCCACGCCCATCGCGTTGGTCATCAGCTGGGAGACATCATCAAAAATCTTGGACCGGGTTTGCATCATCACACTCCTTTGCGCCTGTGCCTCATATGGGGGTAGCGCGCGCTGCCTGCAAGGTTGACTTCGCCGCACCCCCTTGCGAACGAGGGGCCATGATTCCGTTTCCAAATATCTCGCCCGAGATTTTCTCGATCTCTGTCTTTGGCCTTGAGCTGGCGCTGCGCTGGTATGCGCTGGCTTATATCGCTGGCATTTTGATCGGCTGGCGGCTGGTCAATCGCGTGCTGCGCGCGGACCGGCTTTGGCCGCAAAACACGCCCCCCATTTCGCTGGCGCAAACCGAAGAGATGCTGACCCCAATCATCATTGGTGTGATCCTTGGTGGGCGTTTGGGTTCGGTGCTGTTTTATAACCCGAGCTATTATTTGGCGAACCCGGCTGAGATCATCATGGTCTGGAAAGGCGGCATGGCCTTTCATGGGGGCATGCTGGGGGTCATTGTCGCGATCTGGCTCTTTGCCCGCCAAAAAGGACTGCAGGCCCTAAGCGTAGGGGACGCGGTTGCGATTGCTGCGCCCATTGGGTTGTTCTTGGGCCGCATTGCCAATTTCATCAATGCCGAGCTTTGGGGGCGAGCGACCGATCTGCCCTGGGGGGTGATCTTTCCAGGACAAGCGGCGCAACACTGTCCCGGCGTTGTAGGCCTGTGCGCGCGCCATCCGTCGCAGCTCTATGAGGCGCTGCTTGAGGGGCTGGTGCTGGGCACAATCCTGCTTTGGCTGGCGTGGGGGCGCGGCGGGTTTAAGCGGCCTGGATTGCTGACGGGGGTGTTTTTCGCGGGCTATGGGCTGGCGCGGTTCGTGGTTGAATTCGTGCGCCAACCGGATGCGCAATTCGTCTCTTTGCCCGAAAACCCACTTGGGCTCGCGCTACATTTTGGCGGCTATGGGCTGACTATGGGGCAGATCCTATCGCTGCCGATGATCCTGCTTGGGGCTTGGCTGATCACGCGCGCAAAACCTGCGCCATGAGCCTTTCTGACATCCTAAAACGCCGCATCATCGCCGAGGGGCCGATTAGCGTGGCCGATTATATGGCTGAGGCGCTGCTCAATCCAGAATTTGGCTATTATAGCACACGCATGCCCTTTGGCGCAGATGGGGATTTCACCACGGCCCCTGAGATTTCGCAAATGTTTGGCGAGCTTATTGGCCTGTGCCTCGTGCAAAGCTGGCTGGATCACGGCGCGCCCGAGCCCTTCATATTGGCCGAGCTTGGACCAGGGCGCGGCACGCTCATGGCCGATATGCTGCGCGCAGCGCAAGGTGTGCCCCAGTTCAAACCGCAGATCGTGCTGGTGGAGGCCTCAGCGGGTCTGCGCAAGGTGCAAGAAAAGACGCTGAAAGGCCATGCCGTCACTTGGGTGGAGAGGGTCGAGGATTTGCCCGCCGGTCCGCTTTTCCTGGTCGCCAATGAGTTCTTTGATGCCCTACCCATTCGGCAATTTCAGCGCGGCGCGAAGGGCTGGCAAGAAATCCGAGTGGGGCTTGAGGGGGAGGCGCTCAGCTTCGGGCTTGCCCAAGAACAGATGCAACCGGCCCTTTCCCACCGCCTGACCGATACCAAGCCGGGCGATATTGTCGAGCTTTGCCCCGCCCTGCCCGCCATCGTGCAAACCATATCCGAGCGGATCGCAGAATTTGGCGGCGCAGCGCTCATCCTTGATTACGGCGATTGGCGCAGCAAAGGCGATACGTTGCAAGCGCTCAAGGGCCACAAACCCCAACATCCCCTGCACGCGCCCGGCACCGCGGATCTGACCGCCCATGTGGATTTTGAAGCCATCACCCAGGCCAGCGCTGCGGCCAGCGTCACCGAAATGACCCCGCAAGGCGTGTTTCTGGAGCGGCTCGGAATTACCGCGCGCGCGCAAGCCTTGGCACAAAGCCTCTCCGGTGCTAAGCTTGAGCAACATATCGCGGCGCATCGACGCTTGACCCATCCGGGCGAAATGGGGCATCTCTTTAAAGTGATCGGAATATTCAATAAAATCATCCCCCCAGGACTCTCCACGGGGAAGCGCGCATAAGGACCAGATATTGACATTGCATGTGATCACTGGCGAACGGCTCAACGGGATTTCACACGGGTTCTTCACGCGTGTCGGTGGCAGCTCGTCCGGGATCTTTGCGGGGCTCAATTGCGGGCAAGGCAGCAGCGATCAAAAAGACGCGGTGCAGCATAATAGACGCCGGGTAGTGGAGCATTTTGGCTTGCAGGGCGATGACTTATTTTCCCTGCACCAGATCCATTCTCCAGATGTGATCACCGTAGAGCCTGGCACGCCGCGGGGGCAAAAAGCAGATGCGGCGGTCACGCGACATCCCGGTATTTTGCTGAGCGTGCTGACCGCAGATTGCGCGCCCGTGCTCCTGGCAGATCAAGAGGCGGGCGTGATTGGCGCAGCCCATGCGGGTTGGAAAGGGGCTCTCGCGGGGATCTTGGAAAACACCGTTGCGGCGATGGAGGATTTAGGCGCCAAACGCAGCACTATCGCCGCCTGCATCGGCCCGACAATCAGCCAAGACGCCTATGAGGTTGGGCCCGAATTTGTGCAGAATTTCCAAGACGCCGATCCTGCAGCGCTGCGTTTTTTTGCACGCGGGAACGGAGATCGTGCCCAATTTGATCTGCCCGGCTTTTGCATCGAGCGCCTGCTTGGGGCGGGGGTGCAATCAGCCGAATGGGCGGCGCGCTGCACCTACTCTGACCCGGAATTGTTTTATAGCTATCGCCGCTCGGTGCATAAGAAAGAGGCCGATTACGGACGCCTCATCAGCGCAATCCACCTATGAACCACGCCAAATGCCCCGGCTGCAGCCCACGCTGCCCAGGGGAAAGACGTCTGATAACTGGACCATGCGGGCCCGCGTATAAGCGATGAGGTGGACGGGTGCCAAACCGTCCGTCGAAAGCCTTCTGCTCATCTTGTCCAGCACGCCCCCCTCGTCCCGACTTATGAATGCAGGAGGTCTTAGGGCGACGTAAATTTGCAATTGCTCGGACCTTGTCTCACAAAGCCCTCAACATCCCCTAAACCCACCGTACGGTGCTAGTCCTCTGCTTCGCCCGTTCTGACGAACAAAGCAGAAGACTAGCCTTTTGTTTATCCATCAACTTTCCTCGCAAATTTCGTGGCAATTTGCTTGGGTCGATGGACTAGGTTGCCAAAATACAGTGCGCATATACGTTTTTGAAGTGAATGCGCCCCATAATGAGGAACCTATCAAAGACAAATCTTTAGGAGACTCCAGAATGGAAATAGCACCAACATATATTAAAGGTCAGACTCACCCTCTGCGCGGCCTTCGGCCTGAGCGCTCTGATGGCAACATGGGGGTCGAATTATCGCACATTAAAAGCCAGGCCCAAATTCAACGCGCCGAAGCGGTTCAACGAATTCAACAATCAGACTTCAACGGTGAACCAGAAGTCAATTTTCTGAGGGCCGTCTCACGGCCCTCAGACTTCATCTTGGATGCTAACGGCAACATCGACTTTCCTGCTGAGATTGCCAAATTCAATGAAAGCCTGGGAACGCCGCCGACCATGGAAAAGCTGCGAGAGGCTCGTGACCAGTTGAGGTTAGAAGAAACTCCAAGCAGTCAAGAGCAAAGGTTAAACCACGAAAAGAAACTCATTGTTGGGCAATATCTGAGCATTGTAGCAGCCCAGCAGCGCATTGAAAGAGACCAACATTTGATAGAAACCGCCAATAGTGGTGAATTAAATAGCTCGTTTCTAAGTGGTGGCAGAACCGCCGCTGAGTGGGTGGAAAGCTGGGGGCAAAGTATAAACAGAGATCTACAATACATAGCGTATTATCAACGTGAGCTAGATGCGATACTTCAGAAATATGGGGTCGAGAACTGAATTATTCAAACTTTGATCGGTTATGAATGGCTTTTCACAACGATACCATCCAATAGCGCTCCTGACAGGATCCCAAAGGGCCAGCCCTTTTATCCAGAGCTGGCCCAATGTTGATCCGGTCTTTACGCTTTGATCAAGCCCATATTTTCGAGTTTCAACAGGATTTGGTGGGCGCAGTTATCGACCTCGACATTTTCGGTTTCCACCCGCAATTCGGGATCGGCGGGCACGTCGTAAGGATCTGAAATCCCTGTGAATTCCTTGATCTTACCTTCCCGCGCCAGCTTATAGAGCCCTTTGCGGTCGCGCCGCTCGCATTCCTCGATGGAGGTCGCAACATGCACCTCAACAAAGGCACCGAATTGTTCGATCTCTTCGCGCACGGCCCGGCGGGTGGTGGCATAGGGCGCGATAGGGGCGCAGATCGCGATGCCGCCGTTTTTGGTGATTTCACTGGCGACATACCCAATGCGGCGGATGTTCAAATCGCGGTGCTCTTTGGAAAAGCCCAGCTCAGAAGACAGGTTTTTGCGCACAATATCCCCATCTAGCAAGGTCACCGGCCGCCCCCCCATCTCCATCAGCTTGACCATAAGCGCATTGGCAATGGTGGATTTGCCCGAGCCAGAAAAGCCGGTAAAGAACACGGTAAAGCCCTGCTGGCTGCGCGGCGGGCGGGTTTTGCGCAGCTCGGCCACCACTTCGGGAAAGGAGAACCATTCGGGAATCTCAATCCCTTCAGCCAGACGGCGGCGCAGCTCGGTGCCAGAGATATTCAGGACAGTCACATTGTCCTTATCCTCGATCTCATCGGCGGGCTCATATTGCGCGCGGTCCTGCACATAGACCATGTGCTTAAAGTCCACCATCTCGATGCCCATCTCGTCCTGATGCTGGCGGAACAGATCCTGCGCATCATACGGGCCATAGAAGTCCTCTCCCGCAGAGTTCTTGCCCGGCCCCGCATGATCGCGCCCCACAATGAAATGGGTGCAGCCATGGTTTTTGCGGATCAGCCCATGCCAAACCGCCTCGCGCGGGCCAGCCATACGCATTGCCAAATTCAGCAGCGACATCGACGTGGTGGCAGAGGGGTATTTATCCAGCACCGCCTCATAGCAGCGCACGCGGGTGAAATGGTCCACATCCCCTGGCTTTGTCATGCCCACAACAGGATGGATCAGCAGATTGGCTTGGGATTCACGGGCGGCGCGAAAGGTCAGCTCTTGATGCGCGCGATGCAGCGGGTTGCGGGTTTGAAAGGCCACGACGCGACGCCAGCCCAGCTTGCGGAAATAGGCGCGCAGCTCATTGGGTGTGTCGCGCCGGGCGCGGAAATCATAATGCACGGGTTGTTGAATGCCAGTGATTGGCCCGCCCAGATAGATCTTACCAGCCGTGTTATGCAGGTAATTCACCGCAGGGTGGGCGTCATCATCCGCGCCAAAGACCTTTTCCGCCTCATGGGCTTTGTTGGGCTCCCAGCGATCACTTACGGTCATGGTGGCCAGGATCACCCCCTCTTGATCGCGCAGCGCGATATCTTGACCAATCTCTAGGCTATTGGCAAAGTCTTCAAAGACATCCAGCGTGATCGGCATCGGCCAAAGCGTGCCATCAGCCAAACGCATATTGTCCACGACAGAGTTATAATCGGCCTCGCCCAGAAAGCCCTTGAGCGGGTTAAAGCCGCCATTCATCAACAGTTCCAGATCGCAAATCTGGCGGGGCGTGAGGTCATGGCTCACCAGATTGGCCGCCTCCACTTTCAGCTTTTGCGCAGAGTCGTAGCTGACATAGAGCTCGGGGACGGGGACTAGGTTATTTTCCATAAGTGTTTTCCTACTGGGTAAAAGCGTAAGACCAGAGCGCGCCCCGGTCAGTTCGGCATGTAGCGCGTCGTATTCTTCAAGTTTTTGCTGCAAAAAGGGGGTGGTGAGACGGTTCTTTTCCCCTGCCCCGCGCGCCGTGAGCGCATAGGCGATACGGGCCCGTTTATCTGTGCTTTGACTTTGCGTGATCTGGACCAGCCCAGCCTCGGTAGCCCCACGCAGCAAAGTATTGACCCGCCCCAAAGACACACCCACAGCCGCCGCCAGAGCGCGCTGCGAGGATTGCCCATCAAGATCCACCGCCCGCAGCAGCAGGAACATCTGTTCTTGATCAAGAGAGAGTTGGGCAGGCACGAGGACGACTCACATTGTTCACGCGCGAACATATCGGTCGGATTTTATGTTCACGCAAGAACAAAGATTGACAGCGCCAAGCTAAAGGGATAGCGCGCAGCTTTCCAGAAGCCCCTCTGCACCCTCCACCAAAAACGCCCGCTTATGCTATTCGCTCAGCCGGGCTGCTAAAATCTCTTTCGCCGCAATATTCACCTCTTCGGCAAGATCCTCTGGCCCCGGTTCGGTCGCGAGACGTGTTATATCCCCTTGCAGCGCCAGCAGAACATCTTGCTTGAGATGGGCAATAACGGCGTTCAATATCCAGTATTTCCAATCCGCGTCATTGCCCGCCAATATCTGTTGGAGATGCGGCACAATTTCATGTCCGGCACCAGCAAGCAGAGAGGCCGTGGGCTGGGCCACCGGCCAGTTCAAATCCTGAACCCATTCCAGCAAATCCGGCAATACGGGGTTGAGGGCGGGAAACCCGAGCTCCCGCGCACGCTCAAGAGCCAAAACATCATGCTTGTCTTTGGGAATGCACGCCCGAAGCGACATTACCCCGCATCACTCCTGTTCAGCAAGCCAGCGCTCGACCTCTAGCGCCGCCATACAGCCCATTCCGGCGGAGGTAACAGCTTGGCGGTATTTGTGATCGGTCAGGTCTCCGGCGGCAAAAATGCCTGGGATCGAGGTTGCGGTGCTATCGGGTTTGGTGACGACATAGCCGCCCATATGGGTCTCTAGCGCGTCTTTCACCAACTCATTGGCCGGGGCATGGCCGATGGCGATAAACACTCCTTTACAGGGAATTTCGGTGATCTCGCCGGTTTCCACATGCCGCGCGCGCAGGCCCTCCACCCCAAGTGGGCTTTCGGAGCCGACCACTTCGGCAACCTCATGGAACCAAAGCGGCTCGATCTTGGGGTTTTTCAGCAGCCGATCTTGCAGGATCTTCTCGGCGCGCAAGCTGTCGCGGCGGTGGATCAGCGTCACCTTAGAGGCGAAATTGGTTAGGAACAGCGCCTCTTCCACGGCCGTATTGCCGCCGCCCACCACAACAATTTCTTTGCCGCGATAAAAGAACCCATCACAGGTGGCGCAGGCGCTCACCCCAAAACCCTTGAATTTCTCTTCGGATGGCAGGCCCAGCCATTTGGCCCGCGCCCCCGTTGCCAGAATAATCGCATCCGCCACATAGGTGGTGCCGCTATCGGATTGGCAGACAAAAGGGCGCTCAGAAAAATCAATCGAGGAAATAATATCCCCGATAATCTCGCAGCCCATCGCGCGGGCATGTGCCTCCATGCGCACCATCAGATCGGGGCCTTGCACCTCGGTATCACCGGGCCAGTTCTCAACCTCGGTCGTGGTGGTCAGCTGCCCGCCCGGCTCAAGCCCCTGCACCAAAACCGGCTCAAGCATCGCGCGCGAGGCATAGACCGCCGCCGTATAGCCCGCAGGCCCAGAACCAATGATAAGAACTTTCATACGGCGCGTCTCTGACATTTTGGTCCCCTTTTTGCCTGTCGCTTCCCATATAACCACGCGCGCCCTGCACGAAAAGAGCCATCACATAAAGCTGCCCGGCCCAAAGAACATTTTCTTTGCGCCGCAGCGAAATATTGTTGCGCTTGCCCGCCTGTCTGTTAGAAGAAACGCAAAGAAGGAGGCAGCTGTGGTTGCGATCAATGCAGGGTTACATTCGGGGCTCAGTCTTGACCCAATTGACCGGAAGATCCTGGCGGAGCTGCAAGCCGATGGGCGTATGACCAATGTGGAGCTGGCTAAACGTGTCGGCATCTCCGCCCCACCCTGCCTGCGCCGCGTGCGCACATTGGAACAGGCCGGCTATATCAACGGCTATCATGCTGAGGTGAATGCGCGTGCGCTCGGATTTGAGGTGCAAGTCTTCGCCATGGTGGGCCTGTCCAGCCAAGCCAATGCGGACCTCACCGCCTTTGAGGCCAAATGCGCTGAATGGCCGCTGGTACGCGAATGCCATATGCTTATGGGCGAGGTGGATTTCATCCTCAAATGCGTCGCCCCCGATATGTCAAGCTTTCAGACATTTCTAACCGATGTGCTGCTGACCACGCAAAATGTGGCAAGCGTGAAAACCTCTCTGGTGATCCAACAATCCAAAGACGCCCCCGGCGTGCCCTTTGATGTGCTGGAAACCCGCCTGGGGCAAACCGCATAAAATTCTCAAATATTTCCGACAGTTAACTCTTTATCAGCCTGTTGTGGCTAAGTTTGCGAGCAGGAGAAATCCGCAGTGCAATCCTACGAGAAGAGCCGTCATGAGTGAGAAGACCCCAATCAAAACCGTAATGATTATTGACGATGAAGAGTTTGACCAACGGCACTACCGCCGCACGCTCAAACACTCTGGCCTTGTCGAAAACGTCATCAGCTGCACCTATGCGCAAGAGGCCCTGGACCATTTCCGCAACCCCGAGGCGAGCGCCGTTGATCTGATTCTCTTGGATATCAACATGCCCCGCATGAACGGTTTTGAATTTCTTGAGGCCGCGAACACGCAGCTTGGCCCGAATTTCAAGGACACGCCAATTGTCATGCTCACCACATCACATGATCCCAAAGATCAAGAGCAGGCCTCGCGATACGGCTCCGTTAAAAGCTATTTCAACAAGCCGCTCATTGAGGAAGACATCGAAAGAATCCACACCGCATTATTTTCGTAAGAACGGGGCCTATCACTGTGCAGCAAGCGCCTTTTGCAGCTCAGGCAAAAAGCGCTGCTCATAGTCTGACCCCACAAGCGGGCCGATAAAGCGGTAAAGCACGGTGCCATCTGGGCCGAGGATAAAAGTCTCTGGCGGGGCCGACACGCCCCAATCAAAGGCCGAGCGCCCATTGGGATCAAACGGAACCGCAATGAATGGGTTTTTTGCCTCAGCCAGATAGGCGCTCGCGTCCCCGGCACGATCGTTAAAATTCACCCCAATGATCGGAATGCCTTGCTCGGCGAGCTTCAAAAGGCGCGGATGCTCGGCGCGGCATGGCGGGCACCAGCTGGCCCAGAAATTGACCAGGGTAACTTCACCGCGGGCAAAATCCTCGGGCTTCGCGCCCACATAGCCCTGCAAAGCAACCTCGGTCACTGGCGGCGCGGGCTTGCCGATAAAGGTCGAGGGCAGCCCATTGCCATCATCGCGAAACATGCCCACAGCCGCAAAAATCGCGAAAGCCAAAAACAGCAGCGGGGGCAGCAGCATAAGCGGCTTAATTTTCATCTTTGCCCTCCGCCTCAATCCGCGCCAGCTCTTTGCGCGCGCGCGCACCAGACCAAAGGCTTAGGGCCACAATCCCAACAAGCAACAGGATCGAAACCGCATAAGCGGACAAAACCGCCTCTGCATATTTCCCCAAATCAGGCATGGGCCGCCCTCCGTCTCAACAAAGCGCCCGCCCGGCGTCGGCTGATTTCTGTTCCCGTGCGATAGAGCACCAGCGCCAGGAACAAGAGCACAAATCCAGCAATGCACATAAGCAGCGGAAAATAGAACACATCCGCCACGTTTTCCTCTTTATCCAGGCTCAGCGAGGCCCCCTGATGCAGCCCTCGGTTCCAAAACAGCACCGCATAGCGCGAAAGAACCGCAAAAACACTGCCCACAAGACAAAGAACTGCAGTCAAATCTGCTGCTGTGTCAGGATCTTCGATCGCCTCCCATAGGGCCAGATATCCCAAATAAAACAGAAACAGGATCAAAAACGAGGTTAGGCGCGGATCCCACACCCACCAGGTGCCCCACATGGGCTGGCCCCAAACCGCGCCGGTGAACAGCGCCATGAGCGTCATGGTGATCCCAATAGGCGCCGCCGCTTTTGCCGCCAGCGCGCTCACATGATGGCGACGGATCAGCCAGATCAGCGAGGCCACAAGCATCATTACCCAAATATTGATCGCCATCATGGCCGCAGGCACATGCAGATAGATGATCTTAACGGTCGAGCCCTGACGGTAATCATCCGGGGTAAAGAAGAACCCCCAAACGAGCCCCCCGACCAGGCAAACCGCGCTCAACACCCAAAGTGGCGGCAACAGCTTAGCGCTGAGCCGCATAAATTTCACCGGGTTCGCATATTCCCATAAAGACGCCATGTCATTCCTTTACGCACTCATATCAGTCTTTGCAATCATCGCTCATCGCAGGTTCATACGCAGCGCCGCCCCTGCGGCAAAGGGCATCAGCGCAAGGCTCGCCAGCGTGATCCCCGCAAGCATCATCAGAGGCGCGCTCACACTCAGACCTTCGGAGCCGCGCCGCGCCACCTCTGCCCCAAAGATCAACGTAGGTACATAGAGCGGCAGAACCAAAAGCGAAAGCAACAGCCCGCCCCGCTTGAGCCCCACCGTAAGCGCTGCGCCAAATGCACCGATCACCGAAAGCGCAGGTGTGCCAACGCAGAGCGAGGCAAACAGCCACAAATAGCCCGGCTCGGGCAGGTTCAGCAGCACACCGAAAAACGGCGCGGCCAGCACAAGCGGCAACCCAGTGGTCAGCCAATGGGCCAGGGCCTTGACGCTTAGAACAGCTTCGAGCGGCACCGGCGAGGTGGCCAACAGATCAAGCGATCCATCCTCCCAATCCAGTGCCAAGAGCCGATCCAATGACAGCAAGCAGGCCAAAAGCGCGCCAAGCCAGAGCACACCGGCCGCGATACGCGAAAGCAGCGCGCCTTGTGGCCCGACGCTAAAGGGAACCAAGGTCACAACGATCAGGAAAAAGGCCAGCCCCAGGCCAAAGCCCCCGCCCGCGCGAAAGGCAAGTTTTAGATCCCGCAGCAAAAGCGCCCTCATAGAAACGCCTCATCAGAGCTGCCCGCGAGTTCCGGCTTTGCGCGGTAATTGCGTATGTCGAGGATTTCGGCATCAAGGCCCAGCTCGATATGGGTGGCGATAAGTGCTAAGCCCCCCTTCCCCAGATGCGCGCGCACGGCGGCAGAAAACCAGCCCACGGCCTCGCCGTCCAGCGATACGGTTGGCTCATCCATCAACCACAGCGCTGCCCCGCTCAGCTGCATGCGCGCAAGACCCAGGCGACGTTTTTGCCCGGCGCTCAGATTGCCCGCAGCGCGCGATTGCAGCGCTGTCAGATGATAGGCTTCAAGCGCGGGTGCTATATCAGATGAGCCAAAGACAGACGCCCAAAAGCGTAAATTCTCTGTCACCGTCAATGTGGATTTAATCCCATCGCTATGAGACGCATAGGCGATTTCTGGTCCCGTGATCGCGCCGGCAAGGGGCGGTTGCAGCCCTGCCAATACGCGCAGCAGCGTGGTCTTGCCCGCCCCGTTTGGCCCGCGTAGAATAAGCGCCTGCCCTGGATGGATCGAGAATGTCACACCGCTCAGCAAAGGCACCCCGCCGCGTCCAACGGCTAGGTCTGTGACATGCAGCGACTCAGTCAACGGGCAACATCGCCAGCGCGACCCGGCGCCCTTCACTGAGCAAGATGTTATAAGTGCGCGCAGCGGCGGGCGAGGCCATGGGCTCTAACCCGATCCCTGCGCCTTCAACAGCGCTGCGAAAATCCGCTGGCGGGTGGGCGGTATCTGTTCCCGTGCCTAGAAAAAGAATGTCAATCTGCCCAGCAATCGCAATCAGCGCCCCCGCATCCCCGTAGCCGCCCCAGGCCTGCGTGCCCATAGGGCCGGTCAGAACCGCGCCCTCATAGACTTGCCCGCCAATGCGGAAAAAACCGGGGCCATAACCATCGACCGGCGCAGCGCTGTCATATTGGATTTCACCCAGCTGCATTACGCATCCACATTGCCAAACTGTGTGCCCGCACCCGCATCAGGCTTGGACCAATCGCGCTTGACCCCTAGGTAAAGCAGAACGGCAGAGGCCACAAAGATCGAGCTATAGGTGCCCACGATCACGCCCCAGATCATCGCAAAGACAAAGCCCCGGATCACATCGCCCCCCAGTACAAAGAGCGAAATCAACGCAAGCAATGTGGTCACCGAGGTCATAAAGGTCCGGCTCAGGGTTTCATTGATCGATATATTGAGCACTTCGGCCAGCGGACGTTTTTTGAATTTGCGCAAGTTTTCGCGCACCCGGTCAAACACAACAACCGTATCGTTCAGCGAATAGCCCACAATGGTCAAAAGCGCCGCGATAATCGCCAGATCGAATTTGATTTGCAGCGCGGAGAACACGCCAATGGTCAAGATCACATCATGTACGAGCGCAGCCACCGCCCCAAGCGCAAACTGCCACTCAAAGCGCAGCCAGATATAGAACAGCACTGCGGCAATAGCCATGACAACAGCAATAGCAGCGGTCTGGATCAGCTCGCCCGAGACTTTTGGCCCCACAGATTCAACCGAGAGGAATTTGATACCCGGCACTTTTTCTGACAAAGCGCCCTTCACATCTGTAATCGTCTCAGCGGTGATCGCCTCTGCCCCTTTCTGGGCCTCGATGCGCACCATAGCGACGTGTTGGTCGTCGCGGAAATTTGGATCAAAGACCTCGTTGACCGAAATATCCCCCAGCTCTAGCGCCGTGAGCGCTTCGCGATACAGGGCGACATCAACCGCTTGCGGGGCCTCGGTTCGTATGGTTGTTCCACCCTTGAAATCAATGCCGAAGTTCAGCCCCTGGACGCCAAAGCTCACAAAGCCAAGCAGCATCAAAACGCAGGAAAACCCGAGCCACATTCCCCAAAACTTGAAGAAGTCAAAATTTGTGTCCTGTTTGACAAGTCTTAGACGCATATCAGACCTCAATCGTTTTGGGCCGCGCCCGTTCAAACCACATCACCACCAAGAGCCGCGTGACAAAAATCGCCGTAAAGACCGAGGTAATAATCCCAATCATCAGCGTCCAGGCAAAGCCCTGCACCGGGCCAGAGCCCATGACCAGCAAGATCACCGCAGTAATCAGCGTGGTGATATTGGCGTCGATAATGGCCGAAAGCGCTTTTTCATAGCCACGCTCGATGGCGCGGGCCGGGCCTTTGGCGGATTTGAGCTCTTCGCGGATCCGCTCGAAAATCAGCACATTGGCATCAACGGCCATGCCGACTGTCAGCACGATCCCCGCGATACCCGGCAGCGTGAGCGTCACGCCGATGAGGCTTAGCAGCCCGAAGATCAGCGCGATATTGATGATCAGCGCGATATTGGCAAAGATCCCAAAACGGCCATAGCTGAGGAACATGAACACCAGCACAGCGGCAAAGGCGACAATCGTGGCGATTTTGCCTGCGTCAATGCTGTCCTGGCCCAAATCCGGGCCGATGGTGCGCTCTTCTAGGAAGGTGAGCTCAGCCGGTAGAGCGCCCGCGCGCAAAAGAACGGCCAAAGTGGTGCTTTCCTCGATGGTGAAATTGCCCGAGATAATGCCCGAGCCGCCCGGAATATGTTCATTGATGCGCGGGGCGCTCACCACCTCTCCATCCAGCACGATGGCAAAAGGAGAGCCGACATTTTCTGCCGTATAATCCCCAAAGCGCCGCGCGCCCGCCGTGTTAAAGCGGAAATTCACCGCAGGCCCGCCATTTTGGTCAAAAGAGGGCTGAGCATCGGTCAGATCCTCTCCGGTCACGACGGGTGCCTTTTCGATCACATAAAAGCGGTCAGGATCCTCCATCGAGGGCAGCAGCGCGTTCCCAACACCGGGCAGCGCATTTGCATCAGAGGTGACGCGCACCACCGGGTTAAAGGTCAAAGCCGCCGTCTTGCCGATAAGCCTTTTAACTTCCTCGGCAGAGCTTACGCCGGGCACTTGGATCAATATGCGGCTTGTGCCCTGACGCTGAATTGTCGGCTCGCGCGTGCCTGCCTCGTCAATCCGGCGGCGCACGATCTCTAGGGATTGCTGCATGGTGCGCTCATCCACCGCACGCTTTTCATCCTCGGACAGCGTTATTTCGAAACTATCCCCCTGGATGCGCACAAGGATATTCGTTGCGCCCATCCCGGTCAGCGATTGCACAGGGCGCGCAAGATCCAAGAGCGCGGTGCGCACCTCATCCATGCGAGATGGGTCATTTACACGGGCGCGAATGATGTCACCGGGGGCATCGGGGTCACGGCGCAGCGGCGTTATCGAGCGCACCGCATCGCGCACCTCGGGCCAGAGGCTATCCATTTGCGCCTCATAGACCTGTTCCAGCTGCACCTCAGCCAGCAAATGCGCACCGCCCCGCAGATCCAGGCCAAGATTAACAATGGAGGAAGGCAGGAAAGAAGGCCAAAGCCCCAAAGACGCCTCTTCGATCGCTGTGGGCTGCGCCCCCTCGCCGCGCCGCTCCAGGGCGGTTGCCGCATCATTATAGGCCTCAACCCGCGTGTAAAATCCGTTCGGCAGCGCCAAAAGCAAACCAACCACACAGGTCAGCAAGATCAGCACGCGTTTCCAGGGGGCAATCTGCAGCATAGCGGCGCCTTTTGAGCTGGAGTTACTTTGGGGCAGGCTCGGTCTTGCTGAGCACCTGGGCGATGGTGGATTGCACGACGCGCACTTTCACGCCCTCGGCAAGCTCCACCTCAATCTCATTGTCATCCTTGACCTTTGTGACCTTGCCGATCAGCCCGCCTTGCGTGACCACTTGATCCCCGCGCCGCAAGGCTTCGACCATCTTCTGATGTTCTTTTAGTTTCGTCTGCTGTGGCCGGATCAACAGGAAGTACATGATCCCGAAGATCAGAATCAGGGGGATGAAATCGACTGGATTCATGGGTCTCTCTTTTGGCTCGCTTCGGCGTGATGTCGCGCGCAAGGGCGCTTTCGTAAACTCGCTGGTATCTAGGCACTTGGCACGCTGGGCGCAAGCAGATGTGGCGCATAAAAGCCCTATCTGGCGGGCGCACACGAAAATTTTTACCCCAATCCCATACCGTAGGTTGTGCATCTTGCTTGGCATCAAGGCAAATCCAGCGTTAGGTAAGCTATGCTACGTCTTGTCCTCACCTGCCTAATTCTTTGCACTCAAGCCGGGTTTGCCCAGAGTGCAGAGCCCTATATGCCCCCCCTGCCCGCCGAAACTGCGGCCAAGTTTCCCGCGATAGGCCGGGTGAATTCGTCTGGCTTTCGCCTGCAAGGCATGTGTACGGGCACCTTGATTATGCCCGATGTGGTGCTCACCGCCGCCCATTGCGCCCCGCCCCTCAGGGGTCTGGCAGAGAACCGCATGTTCGTGGCCGGATGGGATGGCGAGAATTACATTGGGGCACGGCGGATTATCGGCGCGCGGCGACATCCCAAATATGAACCCGGCGCGCATCGCCCTGATTATGATGTGGGGCTATTGTTCCTCGCCCGCCCAATTGAAGAGATCGAGCCCATGCGCTTTGCCGAGATTGAAAGCGCCAAACTGGGCATTGTCGGCTATCATATCAAGCGCCCGCATAGGCTGTCTGGGCGTCTGGATTGCCCCATCGTCGGCGCGGCCAGCTTTGTTGTTGATATCGCCTGCCCAGTCATTTCCGGCAATTCCGGCAGCCCCTTGTTGCAGATGGGCGAGACTGGAGAGTGGCGGGTTGTGGGCGTTGTTTCATCACGCTTTGCCAGGGGTGCAAAGGCGGCGCGGCTACCGGGATGGATCGATCAAATCCTGACAATCCATCGACGCTAACCCTTTGCAAACTGCGCCGCGTGCTGCCCAGCCCAGCGACCGGTGGCAAAACAAGCGGTCAAAAGCCAACCGCCCGTGGGTGCCTCCCAATCCAGCATCTCGCCTGCGCAAAACACACCAGGGCGCTCTTTGAGCATAAAGCCAGGGGTGAGCGCATCAAAGGAGATCCCGCCCGCCGTCGAAATCGCGCCATCCATATCTGCAAGCCCTTCCACAGGAACAGGCAGCTGGGTGATGCGCATCGCCAGTTCATGTGGATCATGTGGATCATGTGGCAAGGGCCGACCCCATTCTTGCAGCAAGGCGAGCTTGGTTTTGTCAAGGCGCAGACATTTGCGCAGATGATTGGAGAGACTGGTTTTCCCGCGCGGTTTTGCGAGCCGTTGCGCAATCTGTTCCGCCTGCATATCTGGCAGCAAATTGGCGTGCAGAGCGGAGCCATCGCGCACGGCACGGCTCACGCTATAGATCCCGCCGCCCTCAAGCCCCGCTGCGCTCAAAACCGCCTCGCCGCGCGAGATCAAGGGACCGGCGCACCACTCGACATTTTTGATGGGCGCCCCAAAATGAGGCTGCATCTTGTCGCTCCAATTGACCCTCAGCCCCACATTCGCCGCAGCAAACGGAACAAGCCCGGTTTCAAGATGCTGCGCCCAAGCCCCGTCAGAGCCCAGCCGCGCCCAGCTCGCCCCGCCGCAGGCCAGCACGGTCACATCGGGTGTCACCTCCTGCAGGCCATTTGCGGTCTCAAAGCGCAACGCCGAGCCGCGCCAACCACTCCAGCGCCAGCGGGTTTTGATCTGAACGCCAAGAGTATCAAGCCGCGCCAGCCAAGCGCGCAAGAGCGGAGAGGCTTTCATCACCTTGGGAAACACCCGGCCGCTCGAGCCCGTGAACATTTCTTGCCCCAGCCCTGCCGCCCATGCCTGCAAAGCGGCGTTATCAAAGGCTTGCAAGGCAGGCTCCAGCAGATCTGCACGATCCCCATATCCTGAAAGTAATTTCTCAAAATCGCCCGCTAAGGTCAGGTTTAACCCCGATTTTCCCGCCATCAGGAATTTGCGCGCAGGGCTTGGCTTGGCCTCATATACCGTCACTTTGGCCCCGACCTGAGCGAGCACCTCAGCCGCCGCAAGCCCCGCTGGCCCCGCCCCAATCACCGCTGCTTGCATGGGCTTCCTCTCACATTATCTTTCATCCATACCGATGGGCAAAGGAGCCGTAAGATGCAAGAGAAAGACCCGATCTGCCCCTGCTGCTTGCGTCCAATTCCGCCCCATGTGCCCCAATCGCTGCATCACTTGGTGCCAAAGCTAAAGGGCGGGAAATCCGGGCCGACCGTGCTGCTGCATCATATCTGCCACAAAGAAATCCACGCCATGCTGAGTGAGGCCGAGCTGGCGCGTCGCTATAACACCCCCGAAGCGCTACGCGCCCATCCGCGCCTTGCGAAATTCTTTGCCTGGGTTGCCAAACGCCCGCCGGAATTTCTGTCGAAAGTACCGGGTAAGCGGCGGAAATGAACTAGAAGCGGCAGCGTTTGAGGCGGGCTTTGATGGAGCCTGCGCTCTCTGTGGATCGCGCTTCTTTCAAGACCGAGCGCGCCCAGGCTTCATAATTTGGGGCGTGACGGGCAAGCAGGTCAGCCCCGCTATAGCCCCAGGCGCGCAGCATTGGACGTTTCGATGCGATTGTTTGCTTGACCAAAATCTCAAGCTGGCTTGGCTCCCCCGGCTCATCTGCGGCAACAAGGATTTGCAACACATGCAGCTTCGCCGCCCATCCCGGTGCCTCTATCACAGAGCCGGCGAGCGTTTTCAGATCAAAGCGTGCCCCGCCCTCATATAGATGTTTCAGGCACCAAGTTGCAGCATCCGCGCAATCCGGCTCTGCACAAAGCGAGATCAGCTGCGGGGCAAAACATGGATCGTCTTGGAAATCGGCGCAAACTGAAAGCGGCACCTCTTTACGGCGTCCATCCCAGCCCGAAAGCCGTTGCCTTAGCGACATAGCTCTTTGATGCCTGTGGCGATCTTCGGATCGGCCGCAAGCGTGTCCGCGGCAATATCTTTAGCGGCCTGAACCACATCGCCCTCGATCACCCGATCAATGAGGCCAAAGCGCAGAGCTTCCTCAGCTAAGATCTTTTGCCCGCCCATTAAAATCAGTTTGGTGCGTGCCGGCCCAATCAGCGCGGCCATGCGGCCTGGATCAGAGGGCTGCGGCAAAAAGCCCAGTTTCATCACAGGGTAGAAAAACTTGGCATGCGCGAGCGAGAGCCGAATATCGCAGGCCAAAGCAAGCCCCATAGCGCCCCCGGCCAAAGTTCCATTCAGGGCTGCAATCGTCAGACCCGGCAAAGCGGCCACCGCGCCAGAGAGACGCTCCCAGACCGGATCCAGCGCCAATCCCGCGCGCGCCTCATCCAAATCGGCCCCGGCGGAGAACACCTTGCCATTACCGGTAAAAATCACACAGCGCGCCTCTGATGCGGCCTCTGCAATCTCGGCCAGTTCCGTTAACATCTCGCGCGTCAAAGAGTTCGCCTTGTCGGGGCGATTGATGGTCACAACCCAAAGCCCATCCGCCTTTTCCACGTCAATCATTTGCCCCATCCTATTCATAAATTGCACATCCTTTACGTGCTAAGCGCCACGTAACCCGAGGTCTAGTGCGAAACGCCCTTGACCCTGGGCGCGCGGTACGAAACCATTGCCGCTAAAAGATACCATTCGGAGACCTACATGTCCTTACATAAAACGATTTCTTACGCCTCCTTTGCGGTGGTCCTTGGCACGGTTAGCGCCTCTGCCGATATCACTGGCCCAGAGGTTTGGGAGAACTGGAAAACAAGCTTTGGCTCATTTGGCTATGACATCACGGCCACTGAGGATCAAAGCGGCGACACCTTTACAGTAAGCGATATCGCGCTGCGCAACACCCTTCCCGACGATATGGGGCAGGTCGAAATGCAGATGGAAACGATCACGTTCACCTCGCAAAGCGATGGCAGCGTGTCGGTGGTTTTCCCCGCAACTACGCGCGTAAACGCATCCGCTGATATCGACGGTGAGAAGGTCACCTTTGCGATCGATATGGCCATGTCAGACCCAAGCATGCGCATCAGCGGTGATTCGGAGAATATGAAAACCGAGATGAGCAGCGCAGAGATGTCGGTCACGTTGGCAGATTACTCAGTCGATATTGATGAGGAATTGCCTGAAGATTTATTTGTCTTTGCTATGACGATGCGTGATTTGGACTTTACCTCTGATTACCGCCGCGATGGCGATAAGGCGTTTTTCGACTACACCTATGGGGCGAGCCAACTCAGCTACCAAGTCGCGCTTAATGCGCCAACAGGCGAGGATGAGGGCTTTGACCTCAATGGAGAAGTCAACGCCATCTCAGTCACCAGTGAAGGGCAAATGCCGACCGCCCCGGTGGATGTGCTGAATTGGGCCGAGCTGCTCAAAGGCGGGATGTCTGTAACCTCTACGTTTAGCTATACTGGCGGCGGGTCAATGAGTGCTGAGATCGTTGAACGGTATAGCCCACCGGCGACAGTTCAGACTTCGTCCAGCGCGGGCAGCTTGAAAGTTGCTATGGGACCCAATGGCGTTGAATATGACGTGCGCGCCAAAGATCAAACTCTCAACATGGTGGGTGGAGAAGTGCCAATCCCGGTTGAGCTGGCAGTGGCCGAAGCTGGGTTTCACCTCCTCTTCCCAATCATCGCGGATGCAGAGCGCGAGCAGGATTTTGCCCTGGGAATCCTCTATAAAGATTTCACCATCTCTGACATGATTTGGGGCCTCTTTGATCCGGCTGGCCAGCTGCCACGCGATCCAGCGACCATCAAATTGGATCTGAGCGGTAAAGTGAAGGTACTTGTTGATTACCTTGATCCGAACTTCGATGAGAGCGACTTTATGGGGCAACCGATGGAGATTAGCGCTTTGACTTTCAAAGAGGTTCTGATCTCTGCCCTTGGCGTGAATGCCAGCGCAAATGGTGCCATGACCTTTGACAATGAGAATAAGCGCCCCTTCCAACCTATCCCCGACCCGATCGGCCAGATCGACGTGCGCGTCGAAGGGATCAATGGGCTTATGGACACGGCCATCAGCATGGGGCTCGTACCAGAAGATCAAGCCATGATGCCCCGCATGATGATGGGTATGTTCACAGTGCCTGAGGGCGATGACATTCTGACCTCAACCATCGAGATGAAAGAAGGCGGCGAGATCTACGCCAACGGGCAGCGTCTGCAATAAACATGTCTTGCTGCGGGTCTTTTATGCAGGCCCGCAGCAATTGAGCGCTTGCAGCATCGCTCGGCGCACACTACCTATCTCGCTATGATTTCCTTAGATACTCTTTCGAGCCGCGTTTTAGCCGCCGCGAAAAAAGCCGGGGCTGAGGCCGCTGATGTGCTCGTTCTGCGCGGCACTGCAATTTCCGTCGATGTGCGCGGCGGCGCGCTAGAAATGGCGGAACGGGCCGAAGGCGTCGATATCGGGCTGCGGGTTCTGATCGGGCAAAAGCAAGCCTGCGTGTCGGTTAGCAATGACAGCGATGCCACGCTTACGCAAATGGCCGAGCGCGCGGTCGCCATGGCGGGTGAGGCCCCCGATGATCCTTATGCCGGGCTTGCCGAGCCGCACCAGCTTGCCCAAGATTTGGATTGCAGTGCGTTAGAGCTTTATGATCCCACCCCCGAGCCCTCAAGCGAAAGTCTACAAGCAGATGCCATGGCCGCGGAAGTTGCCGCAATGGCCGTTGCGCAAGTCACCCAATGCCAATCCGCCTCCGCCTCCTATTCCGCCCGCGACATCCATATCGCTGCCAGCAACGGGTTTTCCGCCGGGTTTCGCCGCACAACGCGCCATATCTCTTGCGTTGCTATCGCCGGAAGCGGTCTGGGGATGGAGCGGGATCACGACGCCGACAGCCGCACCTTTCAAAGCGATCTGCGCAGCGCATCCGAAATTGGCCGCAAGGCCGGAGAACGCGCGGCTGAGCGCCTCTCCCCGCGCAAACCACCCACCGGGGCCTTTCCCGTCCTCTTTGATGAGCGTGTCGCGGGCAGTCTGATCGGCCATTTGCTGGGGGCTGTATATGGACCATCGGTCGCGCGCGGGGCCTCTTGGCTGCGCGATAAGCTGGGCGCGCAAATTCTTCCCAAGTCTTTGTCGCTGATCGAAGACCCCCATCGCAAACGCATGGCCGCCTCGCGCCTCTTTGACAGCGAAGGCCTGGCTACGGCCCCGCGCAAGATCGTTGATGCGGGGGTACTCACCGGATGGACGCTGGATCTGGCTACCGCCCGTCAGCTTGGGATGGTCTCAACACGTAATGCGGCGCGTGGGCTCTCCTCGCCCCCAAGCCCGAGCAATTGGAATATCGAGCTCACCCAAGGGTCGCAAAGTCGCCAAGACCTAATCCGCGATATGGGCACAGGTCTGTTGGTCACCTCGCTAATCGGCTCCACGATCAATCCCAATACGGGCGATTATTCCCGCGGCGCGGCTGGGCTTTGGATCGAAAATGGCGAGATTGCTTATCCCGTGAATGAATGCACCATCGCCGGAAACCTGCTGGATATGCTTGTCGGGCTGGTGCCTGCCAATGACGCCGAAACGTGGCAGTCGCGCGTGGTGCCCTCTTTGCTTGTGCCGGGAATGACCCTTGCCGGAGCCTAACGATCTTGATCTATTAATCTCTGCGGCCCGTAGCGCAGGCGAGATTGCCCTGAGCTATAGTGGCAAAAGCGCGAAACGCTGGGATAAGCCCGGCGATGCAGGCCCTGTGACTGAGGCGGATTTAGCGGTTGACGCCCATCTGAAGGAGACCCTGACCGCCGCCCGCCCGGACTATGGTTGGCTCAGCGAAGAGAGCGAAGATAGTGCCGCGCGCCTGAGCCAAGAGCATGTGTTCATCGTTGACCCCATTGACGGCACGCGCAGCTTTATTGAGGGCTCTGACATCTGGGCGCATTCTATTGCACTGGCGCGGGACGGTCAGATTGTGGCGGCGGTTGTCTATTTGCCTGCGCGCGAACGCCTGTTTTGCGCAAAGCTTGGGGCGGGGGCGGAGCTGAATGGCGCGCCTTTGACGATCAGCGAAACTGAAACCAGCGCCGGAGCCTCAATCCTCGCAACCAAGCACAACCTACAGCCCGCGTTTTGGAGCGGCGGCGCGGTGCCCGAGTTCAAGCGCGTCTTTCGCGCCTCTTTGGCCTATCGGCTGGCTTTGGTGGGCCAAGGGCGCTTTGATGGGATGCTGACCTTTCGGCCTAGCTGGCATTGGGATATTGCGGCGGGCAGTCTGATTGCAGCAGAGGCAGGCGCCACCGTCACGGACCGCGCAGGCAAATCGCTCGCGTTCAACACGAAAGATCCGCGCTGCAATGGGGTGATCGCCGCGCCCCCAGGGCTGCACCGCGAAATCCTCGCCGCCCATGATCCGGCCAGCGGCCCCCAGATTTGCACCGGCTAAGAAAGGCTTTCAGATGGCAAGACGCCCTCTTAGTCTTTTGGCCTATCGCGCCTCCTTCCTGCGCGAGCCAGATGAGTGGAAAGGCGATTACACCGCGCGCCCCGAGGGCGAACTGGTCTGGATCCATCTGGGTGCACCAGAAGAGCTGCCCGCCTTTGTGGACCTTGCCCGCTGGCTCAATTTGCAGCGCCCTGGCGTCTCTGTGTTGCTGACCGCGCCCGAGGGCCAAATGCTCGCCCCTCCGCTTGAGCCCTATATCTTTGCCTGTTCCCTGCCCGAAGATCACCCCCGCATGGTTGCGCGCTTTCTTGACTTTTGGCGGCCCACGCTTGGGCTGTGGAGTTGGGGCAATTTGCGACCCAACCTTGTGGATGAGGCCCTGCGGCGCGGCTGCGCGATGCATATTGTCTCGGCCCATGAGGATGGGTTTACGGGGCGCTGGAGTCGCTGGGCCCCGGATGTGACCCGTGGTTTGCTGCGACGGATATCCTCGATCTCGGTGCGCAGTGATGCGGCCATGCGCCAACTGTCCAGATTTGCGCCAAGTGATGAGATCATCCCAGAACTGACCCGCGCGCCCCTTGCGCCGCCTTGTCAGGAGGATGAGCTGGAAATGATGCTGGAGCGCCTCAAAGCGCGCCCCGCTTGGCTGGCGGCGGAAAGTTGTCCCGCTGAATGGCCGCGCATCCTTGCCGCCCATCGCCAAGCGTTGCGCATTTCACATAAGCTGCTTTTGATCCTACATGTACGCGGCGCAGCGCAAATGGCGCAGCTGCGAGAAATGCTTGAACAAAGCGGGCTAAGCTATGCGCTGCGCCTTGAGGGGGCCTCGCTCACCGAGCAATTGCAGGTCTTGGTCGAAGATGATGCAAGCAAGCTGGGCCTGTGGTATCGTCTGGCCTCGCTCAGTTTCTTGGGCAGCACGCTTGTCGAAGAACCCGGCGCAACAGACCCGATGCCCGCTGCGGCTTTGGGCACGGCGTTGTTATGTGGGCCGCATGTTGATCCGTTTGAGGCTGAATATCTGCAATTGTCCCAGGCGGGCGCGGCACGTATGGCGCAAGATGCACAAACCTTGGGCATGGCGATTATTCGCACCATCGCCCCGGATGAAGCGTCTCGTATGGCCTATGCGGCTTGGGATGTGGTCACCGAAAGCGCGCAAAGTGTTGATAGGCTGGTAGAGCTCGTGCAAGACGGGCTTGATGATGCCGCCTCTGCGCAAGGAGCGTCAAGATGAGAACGCCGCGCTTTTGGAATGCGCGCTGGGATTTGCGCAGCCTCGCTCTCGCGCCCCTGGGGTGGCTTTATGGCTTTGCCACCAAGCGCCGGCTCAAGGGGGGGCAGCCAGAGCGCCTGCCAGTCCCGGTGATCTCGGTGGGCAATCTCAATGCAGGGGGTACGGGAAAAACGCCGACCGTAATCGCTTTGGTGCAGATCCTGCGCGATATGGGGCATGTGCCGCATGTGGTTTCGCGCGGCTATGGTGGCACGGCAGTAGGTCCGTTGCGCGTAGATCCGGCGCGCCATAGCGCTGCACTCGTGGGGGATGAGCCGCTCTTGATCGCCGCTTTTGCTGAGACCTGGGTTTCTAAAGATCGCGCGGCGGGCGGGCGAGCAGCTGCTGAGGCTGGGGCCAGCGTGATTGTGCTGGATGACGCGCATCAAAATCCAGGCCTTACCAAAGATCTAAGCCTGGTTTGTGTGAAAGCCGAGACCGGGTTTGGCAATGGGCGCTGCATTCCCGCTGGCCCTTTACGCGAGCCGGTGACGGCTGGGTTGGCGCGGGCGGATGCTTTGATCTCAATTGGTTCACCCCCCGCGCAAGAGCACTTCACACCCGACTTACCCGCAGGGCTCACGCGCATAAATGCCGAGCTAAAGCCGCTGTACACCGGCATGAATTGGCGCGGGCAGAGCTATATTGCCTTTGCGGGCATCGCCCACCCGCAGGCGTTTTTTACCAGCCTGCGCGCATTGGGGGCCAAGCTGATCCGTGCTGAGGCACTGGGGGATCACGAACCGCTCTCTGCCGCCCTGCTGTCGCGGTTAGAAAACGAGGCTCTGCTCAACGGCGCGCAGCTTGTGACCACAGAAAAGGACGCCGCCCGTCTGCCCCCCGCCTTTCGCGGCAAGGTCATCACCCTGCCGGTCCGGCTGGAATTCGAAGATCAAGCGGCGCTGCAAAAGCTGCTGCCCAAACCTTAATTCTGCTGCAACGCCTCATCAATCAGCCCTGACAACTCAGAATAGGGCATATTCCCATAGAGCTGGCCATTGATCACGAGCGACGGCGTGGAGCGAATACCGTCTTGTTCCGCATTCTCTTGAAACCACGCTACCAGGGTTTGCAGTTTTTCCCCATCTTGCAAACAGGCGTCGAGCTTTTCATCGTCAAGCCCAGCCAAGCGGCCAATCTTGCGCAGTTCTTCCACGATCAAGGCAGGCTCTCCGGCGCGTGCCCAGGTATCGAGCTCGGAATAGATCATGTCTGAAATGCCAAAAAAGCTCTGCTGCGTGCCTGCGCAGCGCGCTATGGCAGAGGCCCAGAGGCCGTAACGGTCAAAATAGACTTCGCGGTAGATGAAGTTGATTTTATCCGTGTCTATGTAATTGGCCTTGAGCTGCTTGAGCGTGCCGAGGTGAAAACTGGCGCAATGAGGGCAGGTATAGCTGGCATATTCGATGATTGTGACCGGTGATTCTGGGTTGCCCAGGCGCATCTCTTGCACGGTCGAGGTGTCGATTTCCTCAAGCGTTTGCGCATGGGCCGCGCCCAGCAAGCTTTCAGCAGAGATATTCGGCCCGCCCGGAGCCCCAGAATCGCGTGTAAGATACCAAGTGCTGGCGGCAGCGCCCAAAGCGAAAACGGCGATCAGTGAAAGTCGTGACATGAAGTTACCCTTTTGAAGAGTTTGGTTTAGACAGTATATGGGCCCCGAGACGCTCTAATGCAGCCCTTAGCCCGTCATCTGCAACATCTTTTGTATCTTGAGCCGCGCGCGCGCAAGCTTCGGCAGACGGGGGCTTTGGTTCCCAGCTTTGTGATTTTGGGGTGAACTCAACGCGCCCTTCGGCAAAACCCTGCGGCGCGGTTTGCGTGATACGGATACGGCTAATGGCGTTATAGCCATAGCTGCTATTGACCCGCGCGCGCAGCTGTTCTTTTTGCATCTCAAGCACAGGCGCATAGGCCCCGGTCGTGAGCACCAGCAAGGTCGCCCCAAAACCGCCGCGCCCATAGCTGACCTCAATGGGGCGGGCAATCTGCGCAAACTCTGGCCCGGCAATCTCAGCCCAATGGGTGAGCACCTTGCTCTGAGCAAAGCCGCGCGAAGAGGCCGCATCGCGAATTTGACCCCGCACCAGAGTTCCGGCCTGGGAAAGTTTGAATTTACGCTTATGCTGATAGTCGGCGCGGGATCGCGGGGCCACGGTGGAGTTCCTTGTTAAATCATGGCTAACATATCGTAAATGCGGCAAGGGGCCAGCAAAACCGCAAATCGGGGGATATAAATCTTGCGTGATGATCAAAAGCTCTCGCAGCTGCTCTTGGCCTGGTATGATAGATATGCCCGCACAATGCCCTGGCGTATAGGCCCAAGTGAGCGTCGCGCGGGCCTGCGCGCTGATCCTTATGCGGTCTGGCTTAGCGAAGTGATGCTGCAACAAACGACCGTGGCGGCGGTCAAAGATTACTTCCTGAAATTCACAACCGCTTGGCCAAGGGTTGAGGATCTGGCGGGCGCAAAGGATGCCGATGTCATGGCCGCCTGGGCCGGGCTTGGGTACTATGCGCGGGCACGAAATTTGCTCAAATGCGCCCGGATCGTCACGGATGCGTATGGCGGTGCATTCCCCAGCACCCAAGCTGAGCTGATCAAACTGCCCGGAATTGGTCCCTACACCTCTGCCGCCATTGCCGCCATCGCCTTTGATGAGCCTGCGGCGGTGGTGGATGGCAATGTGGAGCGGGTGATGGCCCGGCTGCATAATGATGCAACACCCTTGCCCAAAGCCAAGCCGATCTTCACCGCCTATGCAAAAAAGCTCACCCCGCAAAAACGACCCGGCGATTATGCCCAAGCGGTGATGGATCTAGGGGCCACGATCTGCACGCCGCGCAAGCCCGCTTGTGGAATTTGTCCTTGGCGGGAACCATGCCGGGCGCGCATCGCTGGAACCGAAGGAGAGCTGCCGCGCAAAGAGCCCAAGAAACCCAAACCCACAAGGCGCGGCATTGCCTATGTGGCGCGGCGCGCAGATGGGACCTGTCTGCTAGAAACGCGCCCCGCAAAAGGGCTGCTTGGCGGCATGCTTGGCTGGCCCGGCACGGACTGGAGCGAAGCCCCCACCCCGGCCCCGCCGCTTGAGGCCGATTGGATCACACTAAACGCTGAGGTGCGCCATACATTCACCCATTTCCACTTGATCTTGACGGTTCAGACCGCCGCGGTTCACGCCGATAGCACACCGGATCGTGGTATGTTCACGCAGCTCACCCCAAATGAGCTGCCTACCGTCATGCGCAAAGTCTGGGATCTTGCTCGACACAACTTTAATCACTAAGCTGCCCTTGACTCAGCACGAAGCCCATTTCTCAAGTAGAATAAATGGTTTGAAGGCACGAAATGACCGAGCTTACATCCCCCCAAAAAACCATTGGCTGGGTCCAGGCCCTGCCCTTTTACATCTCTTTCCTGCTGCCCGCTTTGGGCTGGTACTCCGCTTGGAATGGGGGCTGGTCGGTGCTGCTTGTACCCGTCGCGGCCTGGGGTCTGTTCTCTGTGCTTGATCTTGCCTTTGGGCAGGACACCGAAAACGCCGATCCTGACACGCCGCGCGAGGATTTAACCCTTTACACTTGGCTCACAATCGCTTGGGTGCCGGTGCAATTCATCACGCTGTTTTCGCTGTTATGGTATGTGCCCCAAGCCGAGCATCTCAGCTCCCTTGAGCGCATCGGTGTCTTTTTCGGTGTTGGCGTGACAACGGGAACGATTGGCATCAACTATTCCCATGAGCTGATGCATCAACGCTCAAAGTTGGAGCGCTGGGGGGCAGATATTTTGCTGGCTATGGTGCTCTATTCGCATTTTCGCTCAGAGCATTTGCTGGTGCATCATGTGCATGTGGGCACGCCCCGAGATCCGGTCACCGCGCGTTATAACGAGAGCTTTTACCGCTTTTACCCCCGTGTTTTGGTGCAATGCCTAGCTTCCGCCTTTCGAATCGAAAAGGAACGGCTTGCAAAGCAAAACAAACCTTGGAGCGATCTTTCCAACCCGTTTTTCCGCTATTGGACCTTGCAAGCGATTATGCTCGCCCTGGCGCTGATCTTGGGCGGGTGGAGCGGCTTGGCCCTGTTTGTCTTTCAAGCAGGCACCGCGATCATGCAGCTAGAGCTGGTAAACTACGTGGAGCATTACGGGATTAAGCGCAAAAAGCTTGAGAACGGGAAATATGAACATGTGCAGCCGCATCATAGCTGGAACGCGGCGCATCGTGTGTCCAATTGGCTGCTGATCAATCTTCAGCGCCATTCCGATCATCACTATAAGCCGGACCGCAAATTCCCCGTGCTGCAAACCTATTCCAGCGCCAAAGCGCCGCAACTGCCCTATAGCTACCCAATTATGACCCTTACGGCCCTGTTTCCGACGCTCTGGCGTCGCATCATGCACCCCCGCGTCAAAGGCTGGCGCGCACGCTATTACCCCGAAATTACCCGTTGGTGAGCGGGGCGCCCTAGCTTGGTAAAAGTTAATTAGACTTTGAGGTATCAGAGGGCGCTGGCGCAGCGAAAATACGGCAAAATCTGCACGCGCGTAGGTCAAAATTAAGACTTACGGGCTAATGTCAGACGTATGAAGGGTGATGTAACTTGGGGGTTCATGATGTCACAAGCAATTCGCGACGGTCGTCCATCTCATCGTGGGTTTTGTCTTATCGTTGACAGCTTAGAAGAGGATCAACACCGGCTGACGCGCATGGTTACCTCTGGCTGCAATATGGTGCCAAAGGTGGTGGAAACGCTGGCAGCCGCAACAGATTATGTGTCGCGCTATCAATTTGATTTGGTCCTGATTGATAATAGCCTGCCTGATGGGCGGGGAATCAATTTCGTGCAGCGATTGCGCCGCCATCCGGCCTATAAACGCACGCCTGTTGTGGTGTTTGACGATTGGATCTCGCGTTTATGCAGGAAAAAGCGAATTCAGCGCGGGTGAATTTCATGGTCAAAAAAAAGGACCTGCACCCGACCCATCTGAAAGAGCTGCTGCGCCATGGAAAAGTGAACTCAAGGGCGGCGCCGCAATCCAGCGCCGACTCCTCTGATCCTGCGCGGCGCACAAATGTTGCATTTCTGCGCCAAGAGGCCTCGCACGCGGTTGGTCGCTAAATACGGCCTTTGGATCAAAAAAACCCCGCCAAATGAGGCGGGGCAAGGTGTGGTGCCTGGCTTGGGTAAATCGGCGCAATGGCCACAGGCACCGGCGATGTTTTTTAATTCGCGCGCATCTCTGCGCGGATTTGCTGGCGCAGCACGTCAATCGGCACCGTCTGCCCGTCGCGCTTAAAGCACCAATAAGTCCAGCCATTGCAGCTTGGCGCCCCTTCCAGCGCCGCGCCCACCTGATGGATCGAACCTTTCACGTCATCCCCGATGAGAGTCCCATCAGCGCGCACTTTCGCCTTGTGACGTTTGTTCATGGAAAACAGCTCTTCACCTGGGCGCAGCATACCGCGCTCGACCAATACGCCAAAGGCCACACGGGGCTCGGCGCGTTTGGAGGCGCTGACCTGCAAAGCTTCCCGATCAAACTTGCGTACCTTATCAATGCGCGCCTGAGCCACTTTGCGATAAGCCTCTTCGCGCTCAATCCCGATAAATTCCCGCCCCAGCATCTTGGCCACAGCGCCCGTTGTGCCGGTGCCAAAGAACGGATCCAGCACCACATCGCCAGGGTTCGTCGAGCCCACAAGCACACGATGCAGCAAGCTTTCGGGTTTTTGCGTGGGATGCGCCTTGTCACCCTTTTCATCCTTGAGCCGCTCATGGCCCGTGCAAATCGGCAGCACCCAATCTGAGCGCATCTGAATACCTTCGTTCAGCGCCTTAAGCGCCTCATAATTAAAGGTATACTTGGATGATTCATCCCGCCCCGCCCAGATCATTGTCTCATGGGCATTGGTCAGCCGCTTGCCGCGAAAATTCGGCATCGGATTGGATTTGCGCCACACGACATCATTGAGGATCCAAAAGCCCTCATTCTGCAATGCCGCGCCCACACGAAAGATATTGTGATAGGAGCCAATCACCCAAATCGCGCCATTGGGTTTGAGCAATCGCCGCGCCGCCTTCAGCCAAGCGGTGGTGAACTCATCATAGGCGCGGAAGGAGTTGAACTGATCCCAATGATCATCCACCGCATCGACCTTGGAATTGTCGGGCCGGTGCAGATCACCCTTGAGTTGCAAGTTGTAGGGAGGATCCGCAAAGATCAAATCCACCGACCCTTTGGGCAGTGAATTCATCACGTCAATGCAGTCACCCGCAATAATCTGGTTTAGCGGCAGCGCCTCGGCTGCCTTCATGTGTTTGGTCATAGTCTGCCTCATACCTGGCGGATTGTTCCGCTCTCTGGTCGGGCTCATTGTGAGTCAAAGGCGAATCACAGTCAAAACCTTTTTGATTCAAGAGTTTAAGTTTTTCTCTTGATACAAGATATTGTGGACCGGCTTAAAGGAACGTCTATGGTGAGGGGTCGCCCCGAGATCTTGCAGGGCGAGCATATGCGCTTTTGAGCCATATCCCATGTTGGTCTCCCAACTATAACCTGGATGCTGTTGCGATAAATCCACCATAACGAGATCTCGGCGCACCTTGGCAACGATGGAGGCGGCGGCGATTGACAGTGATTTGGTGTCCCCTTTCACCAGGGGGGTGGCGGGGGTGGCAAGGCCGTTTGGAATCATATTGCCATCAATCAGCACATGGCCCGGTTTGCGCCGCAGCCCCTGCACCGCGCGCACCATTGCCACATGGGAGGCGCGCAGGATATTCAACGCGTCAATCTCCTGCACACTGGCCACACCCACAGAAACGTCACTGGTTTCAAGGATTTCGGTGTAGATCTTGCGGCGTTTCTTGATTGAGAGCTTTTTGCTGTCATCAATCCCATCTGGGATATTTTCGGGGTCCAAAATCACCGCAGCCGCCATCACAGGACCAGCAAGCGGGCCGCGCCCCACCTCATCAACACCCGCGATTACGCCGCCGATACGTTTTTCAATGTCAAAATTCGGCATAGCGCTCTCCGAGATTTTGGACATTCTATCGACAAAACCAAGCAGGGCATCAACAAAAAAAGAGAGAGGCAGGTCCCGAACCCTGCCCCTCTCACATGCGGCCTCGCAAGCTTTGGCTACATGTTTCCTTCAGCGACGCGAGACGCGGTAGCCCCGTTCATGCAGGCATTTGGCCCCCCATCCCACGCGGCGGCCCCGGTCAGTGCGGATCACACGTTCACAGGCGCGGGGCAGATTTTGCACTTGGTCGAAATTCCGCTTCATGCAGCGTTGGGTATAGATTTTCCAAGGACCGCGATCAGTGTTGAACCGGCGCAAGCATTCGCCGGGCAGAATGGCTCTGGAGACACGGCGCGGCAGCGGGCGCGGTTGCACGCGTGGGGGGCGATGGTCATGCGACGCTTGGGGCTGGGGATCGTCATCATTCAAGATCGCCCCAAGAACGGCAATGCCAAGTATCGTGGCGATCACGCGCTCAACATCTCTGTTTTCACTGGCCTCAGCGCGCCCAGCCATCCCGAGCCCTGCAACAATAACTGCCAGACCCGCGACCGTCATTATGACTTTGTGATGAATTTTGCGTCTCATGGGTATGTTCCTTTTTACCTAGATGATGGGTCGGTCCATACGATGAACCTTGACCCAACCCTCGCCACGCCCCGCAAGGCCAAGCAATATCAGGCCCATGTTATTGGATATCAGCGCCGCTAAACCTGGGTTGTTATTGAATAACCCGCCGTTTGCGGCCATGATCGAGGCATGAAACATTTGATCTCGATATGTGCGGTTTCCCTGCTGCTTGCAGGGCCCGCGGCGGCTGAATGCTATGCTGATTACAAAGCCAAGCAAGACAATCCCTTGCGGCTGCATTATGGTGTGGCACAAATCCAAGGAGAGTGCTCGGCGGCCGCGGCTAAGGCAGAGTTGCAACAGCGCCTGGGGCGCGCGGGCTGGACTCTTTTGAATGTACTTAATGTGTTTGGTCCCGAGGGGCTTGCGTCGAGGAAAGATAGTGCCGGAACCTACTACCTCCGCTTCTGAAGCTCGGCGTTCGGGCAGTATGATTGTAACCTATGGGATCGCTGCGATTGTGGTGATCCTTGTGGGCGCTGCTGTGCTGCTGTTTTTCACCCTGCCCGATGCGAATGCATTTAACGCCCAGGTCGAGCGGATCTTTATAGAAAACGATGATCTCACCAGCGGGGCCGAGATTAAGCTGCTTGAAATCCTGGCCCAATCTGGCACCGCCTTTTCCGACACATTGACCAGTTACCGTTTGGTGATCTTCGTGCTGCTGATTTTCGCCAGCGCCATGTTAATCGCCGCTTTGGTGTTCTTGGTCATGCTGGTGGCGCTGAACCGTCGCATGGCGCAGATTGAGCGCGCGGGGATCCAGGTCTCCTCCCTTTTGATCAGCCGCGATGAGAACACGGTCTATCTGAACAATATGGGCTTTAAGCTGACCGATGCGGCAATGGAGACAATCTCGGTTCTGGCAGAGGCGCGCATGGATGATGATGTGCTCTCGGGCGCAGAGCTTGAGGGGCTAGTGTCGGGCCGCAACGCCACAGATTGCGAAGAAGCGGCAGGCGCCACACGGATCAAGCGGCTGCGTGATGGGCTTGGCAATCAAATCGTTGCGGAGCTGTTGGTGAAAAACATCGCCCGGCGCGGCTATATGCTCTCGGTGGAAAAAAATGTGATCAAGGTTCTTTGACCCTGGAAATCCCCGCAGCTTCGCGACATTCTGGCGCAAATTCATAGGGAGAGATCACATGCCAGCACCCGTAAATCCGTTCAAAGCCGCCCTGAAACGCGGCGAAATTCAATGGGGCTGCTGGCTGGGGCTCGCGGCCCATAGCGCGACCGAGATGATGGGCACCGCTGGCTTTGACTGGCTGGTGATCGACAATGAACATTCTCCCAATGATCTGCAATCCACGCGCGATAGTTTGATGGCGCTTGAGGCCTCGGATAGCCATGCGGTTGTGCGCGTGCCTGTGGGCGAGACTTGGATGATCAAACAAATGCTGGACGTGGGGGCCCAAACCATCCTGGTGCCCATGGTCGAAAGCGCCGAGCAAGCGCGCGAGCTGGTGCGTGCCATGCGCTATCCGCCCAATGGGGTGCGCGGCGTGGGCTATTCCATGACCCGCTCCAGCAAGTTCAGCCAGATCGCGGATTATGGCAAAACCGCAGATGAGCAAGTCTGCCTGCTGGTACAGGTTGAAAACCGCGCCGGGCTGGCCGCGCTGGATGAGATACTTGAGGTTGAGGGCGTGGATGGTGTCTTTATCGGCCCCGCGGATCTGGGCGCGGATTTGGGCCATATGGGCGATTTGATGCATCCCGAAGTTGTTGAGGTGATCCTGGGCGCGCTGCGCAAAATCGCGGCCTCTGACAAGGCGGCAGGCATCCTAAGCGGCAATGACGAGATGATCACAAAAGCCAAAGATGCAGGGGCGCAATTCATCGCTGTCGGGCTTGATGTGCTGATGCTCGCGGGCGCGGCGCGCAGCCTTGCGGCCAAGTGGAAAGGATGATTCGACTGCGGCCTTGGCGGATCCTTGCCGACACTTAAACCTATGCGGGAATTACACTTTTTACGAGCAGCCCCACAACACGCCAATGTTGAATCTCCCGGCGAGGCATTAACCCTTCGTTAAGAATTGGGCTCCCACAAATAACATTTTGGCGATAATGTGTCATTACTGGTTCGCGTAATGGGTGGGAGTGGTCATGTCGCCAGAATTGAAAAAATCCTACGCTTTGCTGGGCGTTTCCCCGCAAGATGATGCCGCAACGGTCAAGGCGGCTTGGCGGCGTCTGGTGCGCAACTATCACCCAGATCAGGTGAAAACCGACCTGGATGAGGCCAATAAGCGCCTAGCAGAGATCAACGCCGCCTTTGATGCGGTGCGCGCAGCAGAAAAACGCGACGCCAAGGCCGAAACCTATGAACGCTTGCGCAAACGCGCCCGTGAACAGGCCCTGCGCCGCGAAGCTGCCCAGGCCCGCGCCGCCGCCGAAGAAAAGGCCAAGAAAGCCGCACAGAAAAAGCGTGAGCAAGCGGCCAAGGCGCAACAAGGAAAACGCGGATCAGTGCCTCAGGCCTCAAATACCAATATGCGCCCGGTCCAGCTGAGCCGCGCATGGAGCGCAGAGGAAACCCTGGCCGCACGCCAAGCAGCCTTTGGCTTCCAAACCTCGCGGACCTTTTTGCAAACGCCCTTGACCCGCTTTTCCCATATGAAATTCGTGTAACAGCGATTTTCCCGACATTTTAACGTGAAACGCGCTTTGCTCTAGCCGCGCCCCGCTAAATGTCGTAGAGCCGCCCAGGTTTTGGAAAAGGAAAGGACCTATGGGTTATAAAGTTGTGATCGCCGGCGCTACAGGCAATGTGGGCCGCGAAATGCTGAACATTCTGGCAGAGCGCCAGTTTCCTGTGGATGAGATTGTTGCGCTCGCATCGCGCCGCAGCCTGGGCACGGAGGTCACGTTTGGCGACACCACACTCAAGACCAAGGACCTGGACACGTTCGATTTCACCGGCTGGGACATTGCGCTTTTTGCCATTGGCTCTGAGCCGACCAAGACCTATGCGCCCAAGGCGGCCGCTGCGGGCTGTGTGGTGATCGATAACTCCTCGCTTTATCGCTACGATCCTGACATTCCGCTGATTGTGCCGGAATGTAACCCAGAGGCGGTGCATAAATATTCCAACAGGAACATCATCGCCAATCCGAATTGCTCAACCGCGCAGATGGTGGTGGCGCTGAAGCCTTTGCATGATCGCGCCAAGATCAAACGTGTGGTGGTGAGCACCTATCAATCCGTGTCCGGCTCGGGCAAAGAGGGGGCGGATGAGCTATGGGATCAAACCAAATCAATCTACAACCCTGTGGCCGAAGTGCCGCCGAGCAAGTTCCCCAAAGAGATCGCCTTTAACGTGATCCCGCAGATTGATGTGTTCATGGAGGACGGCTCGACCAAGGAAGAGTGGAAGATGATGGTTGAAACGAAAAAGATCGTCGATCCCAGCATCAAAGTCACAGCAACCTGCGTGCGCGTGCCGGTCTTTGTGGGCCATTGCGAAGCGGTAAATATCGAATTCGAAGAGTTCCTGGATGAGGACGAAGCCCGCGACATCCTGCGCGAAGCCCCTGGCGTGATGGTGATCGATAAGCGTGAGCCCGGCGGCTATGTGACCCCCATAGAATGCGTCGGCGATTTCGCCACTTTCATCAGCCGCATCCGCCAGGATGGCACAATCGAAAACGGCCTGAACCTGTGGTGCGTCTCCGACAACCTACGCAAAGGCGCGGCCCTAAACGCCGTGCAAATTGCGGAGCTAATGGGCCGCGAAGTCCTGAAAAAGGGCTAAAAAACTAACACCCTTAGAGCCCGCCCAAATGCGGGCTCTTTAATGTAACCAAAGAACTAGCCCTATGCCAAACTCACCCAAGAACCCGACTTTCAGCAAAGTGGGGGTTTTGCACCCCCACACCCCCGCAAGGTATTTTTAGCCAAATGAAGGGAGCCATAAAGTTCCCGGTTTTCAGGTGAGCTGAGGATAAACGACATTGAGACCAATGCGCACTCTCACGGCGATACTCCAGCTCTGCGTAGTCTTTGCAGCCTTGGGAAATGCAGCCTCTGCGGCCCCCCTTCTTCGAGGAAACGCGTCGCGCACCCAGGATCCCAGGCTTTATTTTTTCACAGAGAATAGCGCCTTGGCAGGTGATGTGATTTTGGAGCTCCGGGCGGATATTGACGGCGATGGAGACGAGGAGCTTTTCATCACATATTCAGACAGTCGGCTCTATTCGGATGGGTATTTGTGGGATATTTTTGAGCGGCGGGATGACTATTGGCGGCAGGTGAAAGATGCAAACGCGCCTCAGCAAATTATTCTTCGACCCAATCTCTGCGGGGTGGGATTTGTTGAGGAGGTCGGCGGGCATGCTTTGCTCACCTATGCAAGAGGCGGGGCGGGCCAAGGATCGTTCATTGCCTATATGCTGCGCGATGGGGAACTCTCCTCACATTCCTGGGAGGTCTCGCTGATCGATGGGGAGAACACGAAAGAACACGCGCGCCTTGATCTGATTTGGCATCCTGAAAATCGCGCCTCTTGTCCGCATTTTTGATGCTTGGATAGCCGCCCTCACAGTCTGGCACGCGGTATTTGACGCTATTTCGCTCCAGCGCACTCTTTTTTTCGCGCGCGCGATGCGCCATAGTGCAAGCAGCACCAGCCCCACGGAGCCCTCATGCGCTATTTTGCACTTCTGACCGCCCTCCTCCCCCTGCCCGCCCTGGCCGAGACCTATGTTCTAGATAGTCGCGCGGCAGCGGCGGTGATTTATCCCGAGGGCGGCAGCGTCTCTCATATTGCCATCCTTAATGCCCCCGCAGGCGCGCATCAGATTGTGCTGCCAAACCTGCCCAAAGATTTGGATCTGGACCTGCTACGGGTCGCAGCGCCGGGCATGTATTTGGGAACCATGCGGTTTTTAAGCACCGCGGACTTAGACGTTCCCAGCGAAGAAACCCCCGCCGTGCAGGAGGCGCGCGGCAAGATTGCGCTCACCAAATCGCAGATTAAGGGCCTGCACGATAGGGTCGCCCGCGCCAAGGTCGCTCAAGAGGCGGCGAAGGCGACGCTTGAATTTTTGGCGACCTTGTCGGAGCCCAAAGATCTGACGAGCGGGGCAGAGAATTTACGCGCCATCGCCCAGATGATCGGGCAAGAGACCGAAGCGGCAAAACTGGCAGTCCAAGAGGCAAAAGCGACAATTGAGGCCGCACATAAAGAAGAAGCGCGCCTGGACGAGGAAATCAAACGCCTAGAAACCGCACTGGCACAGATGATGCCGCTCACCTTGCAGGGGCCGCATTTGACGCTTTCGGTTGAGCTTTCTGAACCTGCTGAAAACCTGCCGCTAAAGGTCACCTTCATGAGTGACGAGATGGGCTGGAAGCCGAGCTATACTTTGCGCCTGTTTGAGGATGAAATCACTGGCGCTGCGGATTTGCGTATCGAGCGCAGCGCTTGGGTGGCCCAAGGCACCGGCGAGGATTGGGCGGGCGTACAGCTCACCCTGTCTACTCAGCGCCCGAACCTTAAGCTTGATCCCACGCATCTGTTACCGATGTGGCGGAGGATACAGGAAAAAGCGCCCCCACCCGTCACAATCGAATTCAGAGAAAGCGGGGGTGATGATGAGATGGCCGAGCCCGCGATTATGGCGCAGCCGTATATCGCCCCGCGTGCGGCCAGCGAAGGGCTCTCTGTCTCCTATAGCATCCCAAAACCTGTTGATCTGGCCAGTGGTTCGGATCAACGGCTTCCGCTTGATACGCTGAACCACAAGGCAGAGGTCTTTGCCCGCGCAATCCCTTTGTATGAAGAGACCGCCTTTTTGGTCGCCCGGTTCCGCAATGCGGGGATCGAGCCGCTGCTCGCCGGGTATGAGGTGCAGCGCTATTTCAATGGCAGCTATGTCGGCTCTGGCGATTTCCCCGAAATTCCAGCCGGGGCCGAGGCGGAGCTCGGCTTTGGACAAATCCCAGGGCTGCGGCTCACGCGCAAAGTGCTGGATCGCCAAACCGGAGAGCAGGGCATTCTCACAAGCTCCAACACCTCCAGCGAAAATGTGCAGATCACCGTTGAAAATCTCGACACGCGCGCCTGGAAACTAGAGCTACGCGCCCGTGTGCCCTATTCCGAGCAAGAGGATCTTGAGGTCAGCTATAAGGCGGATCCAAGGCCCAATGTGGTTGACGCGGAAGACAAGCGCGGGATTTTGCAATGGAACCTAGAACTTGACCCCGGTGCCACCCGCTTCTTTAGCACGCAAGTCACCCTGACCTGGCCCGAAGGCTATGTGCTGCGCTAAGCAGGATTTCCCAAAAGTGGGCACCGGTTTTGGGATTAAAATCCTGCAAAATCAAAGAGTGCTAAGCAGGTATTCGTGGGAGGAGCCGTGAATACCTGCTTAGCATCCGGCTAACACTCCGGCCAGCTATCCATCGCCGCCATAGCCTCTTCGGCGGTTTCCACAAAGCGCAGCATTTTTAGATCATCCGCGCCAATCGTGCCCGCCTCGGTCAGCGCATCCCAATTGACGATGCTGGTCCAAAACGCGCGTCCAAAGAGCAGAAACGGCACCCGGTCCATACGTCCCGTCTGGATCAAGGTCATGGTCTCAAACAGCTCATCCAACGTGCCAAACCCGCCCGGAAACACACAAACCGCCCGCGCACGCATCAAAAAATGCATCTTGCGAATAGCGAAATAGTGAAAGTTAAAGCACAGCTCCGGCGTGATATAGGGGTTGGGGGTGGGCTCATTTGGCAGCACAATCCCCAGCCCAATGGAGCGCCCGCCCGCATCTGCCGCGCCGCGATTGCCTGCCTCCATCACACCGGGGCCACCGCCGGTGACGATCATATCGCGCTGGCCCCCATCTTTCATCGCCCGCTCAGTGATCATCCGGGCAAAGCTGCGCGCTTCCTCATAAAAGCGTGACAGATCTGCCAAGGTATCCGTGCGGGCCAAATGCTTTTGCTCGGGGGCCGGAATACGCGCGCCGCCAAACAGCACCACAGTGCTTTCAACCCCGGCCTCATCCAGCGCCAATTCCGGCTTTAGCAGCTCAAGTTGCAAGCGCACCGGGCGCAGATCTTCGCGGCATAGGAACTCTTCATCGCTAAAAGCCAGCCGATATGTGGGCGAGAGCGTCTGCGGCGTTTTTGCCACGCCTTGCGCCGCCTCTCGATCCTCCGCTGCATCGCGCAAATGGTTTACATGATCGTCATTTTTCGTCATGGCCCAGCCCTTTGCGTTTGCATGCCTGGCTCAAGCTTATAGGCTAGGGCGAAAATGCACCAGGGGGCGATCATGGATTGGAACGCAGAAATCACAACCGCAGCCGCGCAGATCAAGGATCATATACGGCGCACGCCAGTGCTGAGGCTTGAGAACAGCTTTGGCCTAGATTTTCCGCTTGAGATGAAACTGGAACAGATCCAGCATACCGGCTCGTTCAAAGCGCGCGGGGCGTTTAATACCTTGCTTTCAAGCGACGTGCCTGCGGGCGGCGTCGTAGCAGCAAGTGGCGGAAATCATGGCGCGGCGGTGGGTTATGCAGCGGCGCAGCTGGGACATAAGGCGGCTATCTTCGTACCCGAAATTGCCGGTCCTGCAAAGATTGGCCTGATCGAGCGCACCGGGGCCGCGTGCCATGTGGTGCCAGGAGCCTATGCCAATGCGCTGGACGCGGCCAAAGCGCATGAGGTAAAAACAGGCGCGATGCAAATCCACGCCTATGACGCGCCCGGCACGGTGGCAGGACAAGGCACGCTCATGGCCGAATGGGAAGATCAGGGGCTGGAAGCGGACACAGTGCTCATCGCCGTTGGCGGCGGCGGGCTGATTGCGGGATCGCTGGCTTGGCTGGCAGGGCGGCGTAAAGTGGTCGCGGTGGAGCCCGACACGTGCGCCGCGCTTGCAAGGGCGCGCGAGGCTGGTGCGCCGGTTGATGTTGAGGTGAGCGGAGTCGCAGCCAATGCGCTTGGAGCCCGGCGCATTGGTGAGATCTGTTTTGAATTGGCGCAGGCCCAGGATACCCTTTGTCTGACCCTGCCCGATGACGCGATCTTGCAGGCGCAAAAGCTCCTCTGGCAAGAGCTGCGTCAATGGGTGGAACCCGCCGGCGCCACGGCCCTGGCCGCTTTGACCTCGGGCGCTTACACACCAGAACCGGGCGAGCGCGTTGCGGTGCTGATTTGCGGCGCAAACCCAGCGCCAGATCCTTTCTCGTAAAACGCCCTTTGCAAGACGATACCCGCAAATGTCCTGTCCGGTGCGCAGCGCTGGACGCGCCCGACCCTCCCCCCGGGCTATGAAGTTCACACATCTATGTTGCAATTGGTGAATGGCTCTGATTCCCTTTCGGAAAATGGAGGGTGTCATGGGTTTGAGCTTAGGCGGTTTCGGGGATCGGCGGCTGGAAAAAGGGGGGCCGATTTGTTGGCGCGGCTTGTGTCGCATGGTGGGCGCGGGGTTCGGGTGCGGCGTCTGGGCGGGGATCGCGCTGGTGAGATCCGCTTCACGCGGTTCCTGCGAAACCCGGCCGTGACGCTGGATGAGATGAGCGCTACGGCTTTCGAACGCGCTCAAGGCGCCTGTAAAGGCCGCGACATTCTGGCGATCTAAGCAGGATTTCCCAAAAGTGGACACCGGTTTTGGGGTAAAAATCCTGCAAAATCAAAGAACACTAAGCAGGTATTTGTGGGGGGAGCCTCGAATACCTGCTTGGGACACCACGGTGACGCAATCCTGTGGGGGAGGTGGCAGTTATTTGCACGCGATGATCGCGGTGGATGCGGGCAGTGGGGCGGTTCTGGGCGCGCTGGATGCGCAGTTCTTGGAACGGACGACGGGCGGCAAGGCGAGCCGCCACAGTCGGGAATTCGCGGACCGCCAGAGCGTGCGCTGGCTGCACGCGACGCAAAAGGCCGGGCAGATGGCGGGCGCGGCACGGGTCACGGTGGTTGCCGACCGAGAGGCCGACATGTTCGAACTCTTCGCTCACCGTCCGGCCCATATAGATCTGCTGGTGCGCGCCATGCATGACCGCGTGCTCGTGGGCGGCGGCAAGCTGGCGGAGCAGATCGCCTCTGGCCCGCGTCTGGGCTATGCGGCGCTCGACTTGCCCGCTCGGCCCGGTCGCGCGGCGCGCCAAGCCCAGCTTTCGGTGCGCTTCGCTCGGCTCGAGCTGCGGCCACCGCGCGAAAACCGCAAAACCTGCCCCAATCCGGTACACATGACCTATGTCGATCTGTGCGAGGAAACCCCGCCGGAGGGGGAAAAACCGCTGCACTGGAGGTTGTTGACCACATTGCCAGTCGACACCGTGGCAGACGCGCTCGATATCGCCGCCCGCTACGCCAAACGTTGGAAAATCGAAGACGTCTTCCGCACCATGAAGCGCAAGGGCTTCGATATCGAAAGCCTGCGGATCCGAGATGAAGAGCCCCGCAACCGCCTCGTGCTGGCGTGCTTCATCGCCGCTTGCGTCGTCATGCAAATGACCGGCGAACGCGGCGGACCGGCCCTGCGCCCAATGACGGACGCCTTCGATCCGCAGGACCTGCCATTGCTCGAAGCCACCAGCCGCGATCTCGAAGGCGCAACAGAGCGGCAGAAGAACCCGCATCCGCCAGGAAGCCTCGCCTTCGCCACATGGGTCTGCGCAAGGCTGGGCGGCTGGAACTGGGCGGCTGGACGGGCTACTACGGCAAGCCTGGCCCCATTGTCATCCTGCGCGGATGGACAGAGTTCCAAACCCTCAAACACGGCGCTGCCCTTGAAAAAAGCATGATCCCGAGAGGCAATCAAAATGTGTGAATCTGATAGCCCCCCGGGAGGGCGCATTGCAATATAGCAAGGAGTGGCAGCGCATCAACGGCTTGAGGCGCTTCAACCCGGAGGACCCTTGGAGCGCCCACCCAGGCTCGGGCGCGTCCGGCTTGAACAAAACCTGTGCGAATAGTTATTACAGCAGTCTTTTAAGGGGCTTTTCCTAGCGACCTCCCCAAGCTATGTGCTGCTGAGACAAAATTTCTGGGAGAGAGCCATGTCAAACGCTCAGCTTGAGACCGCCATCGAAGCCGCCTGGGAGGCGCGCGACACCATCACCCCCGCCACAACCGGTGAAACCCGCGAGGCAATTGAAGCCACGCTGAATGCACTGGATAGCGGCACATTGCGCGTGGCCGAGCGTCAGGAAGACGGTAGCTGGCATGTGAACCAATGGGCGAAAAAGGCCGTGCTTTTGGGCTTTCGTCTCAAGGATATGGAGATGCAACCCGGCTCTGCTCAGGGCGGCTCTTGGTGGGATAAGGTCGATAGCAAATGGGCCAGCTGGGGCGAAAATGAGTGGGGCGCGGCAGGCTTTCGCGCCGTTCCAAACTGCGTTGTGCGCAAATCCGCCTATATTGCTCCCGGTGTGGTGCTCATGCCCTCTTTTGTGAACCTTGGCGCTTATGTGGATAGCGGCACCATGGTGGATACTTGGGCGACGGTTGGCTCTTGCGCACAGATCGGCAAGAATGTGCATCTCTCGGGCGGTGTCGGCATTGGCGGCGTGCTAGAGCCCATGCAGGCCGGGCCCACCATCATTGAGGATAATTGCTTTATCGGTGCACGCTCCGAGGTGGTCGAGGGCTGCATCGTGCGGGAAGGCTCAGTGCTGGGCATGGGTGTCTTTATCGGCCAATCCACCAAGATCGTGGACCGTGAAACCGGCGAAGTCATGTATGGCGAAGTGCCGCCCTATTCCGTGGTCGTGGCGGGCTCCATGCCCTCAAAGAACGGGGTGAACCTCTACTGCGCGGTGATAGTGAAACGCGTAGATGAGCGAACCCGCTCCAAAACCGGCATCAACGAGCTATTGCGGGATTAAGGCGGGCTCAACAGTGAAGTGAGCAGATTTTGCTTAAGCAGGACGCGCCCGACCCTGGGTGGGCGCTCCGCACTTGCCGCAAGCTGAGATACAGCAAAACACACATGCTTGACCGCTCTTAGCAGGCACCGCAATGCGCCCTCCCGCGGGGGGAGGGTCGGGCGCGTCCTGCGCTGCGCTCGGACAGGATAATTGCAGGTATCGTTTTGCGGAAAAAGCGGGCAGAAATCGTCAAAAACTATGGGGGGCGAGCCGTCAGCCGCTTGCCCCCTCAAACCAGGCGACCAGAACCGCGCGGTCCTCGTCCTCAAGATATGTGATATTGCCGGGGGCCATGGCGTGGGATTTTCCGGCCTGCAGGTAGATCACGCGGGCATTATGGGCGATTTGGGCTTCTGTCTCCAGCAGCACCGCTTTAGGGGGCCAATGTAGGCCCTCCCAAACAGGCTCAGCCGCATGGCACATAGAGCAGCGCCCTTGCACGATTTCCACCACCTGCTCAAACCCGTGCGCCTCGGCATAGCGGGTGGCGGTTTTGCTCATCTGCTCAGAGGCCGCGCCCATGGGCGCTGTGCTCAGCCAGGCAATGATCAAGAACAGGATCACCGTCACCGCCCAAGTCCAATGCGGCGCTCCTTTGCGCGCATGCATGGAGTTAAAGAAATGCCGGATCGTCACACCCATCAAGAACACCAAACTCGCAATCAGCCAATTATACTCGGTGGCAAAGGCCAGCGGGTAATGGTTGGAGAGCATTAGGAAAATCACCGGCAGCGTGAGGTAATTGTTATGGGTCGAGCGCTGCTTGGCGATCACCCCATATTTCGGGTCCGGTTTGCGCCCAGCGATCAAATCCGCCACCACGACACGCTGATTGGGAATAATGATCATCGCAACATTGCCGGTCATGATCGTGGCGGTGAAAGCCCCCAGATGCAGCAGCGCCGCGCGCCCGGAAAAGACCGAAGTATAAATCAGCGCCATCAGCACGATCAACGCAAACAGCGCCACCATCAGCCCGGTCGTGTTCTTGCCGATGGGCGATTTGCACATCTGATCATAGATCACCCAGCCAAAGAGCAGCGAGGCAATCGAGAGCCCCACCGCCTGCCAAGTGCTCAGATCCGCAACATTTGGATCAATCAGATAGAATTCGGCGCCAAAGTAATACAACAGCACCATGAGCATAAAGCCGGAAAGCCAGGTCCAGTAGCTTTCCCATTTAAACCAGACCAGCCCATCGGGCATATTGGCGGGGGCGATCAGATATTTCTGGATATGGTAAAAGCCCCCCCCATGCACCTGCCATTCCTCACCATCTGCACCAGAGGCAAGGTTGCGGTCGCGGTGCAAGCCCAGATCAAGCGCGATAAAGTAAAAGCTGGACCCGATCCAAGCGATGGCTGTGATCACATGCAGCCAGCGCACAGCAAATTCGGCCCAGGCCCAAAGGATAGCGATTTCAAACATATCAGGCCGCGCTCAACCCTGCATCCAGCGCTGAGAGCACGCTATTGATCTCGTCTTCTGTGATCACAAGCGGCGGCGACATCAGGATATTATGCCCACTCACGCGCACCATACAGCCCGCCTCATAGATCGCATTATGGATGCGACCCACTGTTGCGCCATCCAGCGGCGTCTTGGCAGCGCGGTCCGAGACCAGCTCCACTGCGGTCATCAACCCATGCCCGCCGCGCACATTGCCAATAATGTCATGCTTTTCAGCCAGCTTTTGACAGCCTTCAAAAAGCTGCGTGCCGCGCGGACCCGCATTCGAGGCGGTATCAACGCGCAAAGTTTCCTCAAGGCAAGCCACCACAGCTGCCGCCCCCACGGGATGCGCCGAATAGGTATAGCCATGGGAAATCGCGCCATCCGCGTCTGAGTTTTCAAACACTTCAGCCACCTTGCCACTCATCAGTGCCGCGCCCACAGGGATATAGCCCGAGGTGATGCCCTTGGCGGTGCTCATCATATCAGGCTGCACGCCCCAATGACGCGCCCCGGACCAATCGCCCGTGCGCCCAAAGCCGGTGATCACCTCATCGGAAATCATCAAAATCCCATGGCGATCACAAATCTCGCGCATCATTTTCATAAAGCTCGCATCAGGCACAATCACGCCGCCCGCGCCCAAGATCGGCTCCATGATAAAGGCGGCGATGGAGCCCGCCCCTTGGAAGGCGATCTCATCCTCTGCCGCCTGCGCGATCATTTGGGCGAGCGCTGCGGGGTCGGTTTCATTAAACGGGTTGCGATAGGGATAGGGGCTGGGCAGATGGAAACAGCCAGGAAGGAGCGGCTCATAATTGATGCGGAAACGGTTATTGCCATTGACCGAGGCCCCGCCGAAATGCGTGCCGTGATAGCCTTTCTTGAGGCTCAGGAACTTGGTGCGGTTCGGCTCGCCCCGAAGGCGGTGATATTGCCGGGCCAGGCGCAAGCAGGTCTCCACACTATCCGAGCCGCCCGAGGTAAAGAACACCCGCTCCATCCCATCAGGCGCAAAGAACTCGCGCACCATATAAGAGGCCTCAATCGCCGCCGGGTTCGTGGTGCCGCCAAAGCCCGAATAATAGGGCAGATCATAAAGCTGCTTGGCGATGGCCTCTTTGATCTTGTCATTGGAGTAGCCAAGGTTCACGCACCAAAGCCCGCCTACCGCGTCAATCGTGCGGTGCCCGTCCAGATCGGTGATCGAAGAGCCCTCAGCGCTGGTGATAATATGGGGCGGGTTGTCCTGCATCGCCTTTGGATGTGCCATCGGGTGCCACAAATGACGGGCATTATTCTCACGCAGGAAGTTGTCATCTTTCATCGCATCGCTCCTAAATCTGTTGCCGACACTTGGGCATGAAATATGAGGCGGATCAATCCCCCTATGCGTCTTTCCTTAGAATGTAGCGGCATCCTTGACATAATTCAGCACTTGGGATATACATTCAGCATATACAAGGGGAACCCATGTCCGCACGCCAAGTCCGTCTGTTTCGAAACAACCGCAGCCAAGCCCTGCGCATCCCGGTCGATTTTGAATTGCCCGGAGATCGCGCGATGATCCGAAAAGACGGGGAACGCCTGATTGTCGAGCCGGTGCGCAAGGCTGGGCTTCTGGGGCTCTTGGCCTCTTGGGAGCCCATGCAGGAAACCCTGCCCGAGATAGAAGATACCCCCGCCGTGCCCGAAGATATCTTTGAATGAAATATCTGCTAGATACGAATATCCTCAGCGCACTCATCAAAACCCCGCAAGGCAGTGCCGCGCAGCGCCTTGCTCAGGTGGGCGAGGACCGCGTTGCGACCAATGTAGTCGTCGCCGGGGAGCTGCTTTATGGCTGTGAGAAAAAGGGATCAAGCAAGCTAACTGCCCGCGTCCGTGCGTTGCTCTCAGAGATCGAGGTGCTGCCGCTCACTCCTGAGGTTGCCAAGGAATATGGGCAAATCCGCGCTGCGCTAGAGCGAAAAGGGCTTCCGATTGGACAAAATGATCTCTGGATTGCAGCCCACGCCAAAACGCTCGGGGCATGTTTGGTCACGGCCAATACTGGTGAATTTCAGCGGATCGCGGGGCTTTCACTCGAAAACTGGTGCATTACGTAAGAGGCGGAGCGGACCCCGCCTCTTGCTGTTCGTTTTAAACCTCTTCGGGCAAGATCAGGTTCAACAGAATGGCAACCACAGCCGTGGGCGCAACCGCCGAGGTCATAAGAACCTTCAGCACCTCAGGCTGCACATATTGCACCGCGCTTGGCACCAGGTTCAGCCCCAGCCCAGCCGACAAAGACACCGCGATGATCATCATATTGCGCCGGTTCATTGTGGTTTCGCTCAGCACGTTCAGCCCCGCCGCGACCACCATGCCAAACATCACGATCACACCGCCGCCCAGCACCGGCAAAGGCATAGACGCAATCACCGCGCCGACCTTGGGCACCAGCCCGCAAATGATCAAAAAGATCGCACCGATTGTGACCACATGGCGCGACATAATGCCGGTCATGCCAACAATGCCCACATTCTGGCTGAATGAGGTATTTGGCAAACCGCCAAAGACCGCCGCCGCCGCCGTGCCCAAACCATCCGCATAGGTCGCACCCGCAATCTCATCATCACGCGCCTCGCGCCCTGCACCGGCTTTGGTGGTGGCAGAGGCATCACCCACAGTTTCAACCGCCGAAACGATAGAGACCAAAGAGACCGCGATCACCGCGCCCAGCGAGAACTCAAACCCATAAGGAAAGGCTTGCGGCACGATCCTCCAGTCGGCATTGGCCACCGCATCGAACGTCACCATGCCAAGCACATAGGCCAGGGCGTATCCTGCGATGAGCCCAATCAGGATCCCCGCCGCAGAGACAAGCCCGCGCGCAAAGAATTTCAACCCCAGCGCCACAATTACAACGGTCAGAGCCACCGACCAATGCTTGAGCGAGCCAAAGCTCTCGGCCTTCATCTGGAAATCAGCCGCGCCGCCCGCCGCATATTTAATCGCAACCGGGATGAGGTACAAACCAATGGCCAGAATCACCAGCCCTGTGATGAGCGGCGGAAACAACCAGCGCAGGTGCTGAATGACCGGCCCCAGGAAAAAGTGGAAGATCCCCGCAATCAAACAGGCCGTGAGCGCAACACCCAGACCTTGCGTTGCGGCAATGCCTGCCAAAACGCCGACAAAAGCAAAGGACGTGCCCTGCATAATCGGCAGGCGCGCGCCAACCGGGCCAAAGCCGACCGTTTGAAATAGCGTCGCAATTCCCGCAAACAGCATCGCCATCTGGATCAGATAAACCTGCTCGGCGCTTCCGAAGGCCAGCCCCGCAGCCCCCGCGACAATAATTGACGGCGTCACGTTTGAGGCGAACATCGCCAGCACATGTTGCAGCCCCAGCGGCACCGCTTCGCCCAGTGGCGGCGTTATATCCGGGTCCGTGTATTTTCCGTAAGTTGAGTCCATTTCCATCCCCCCATGTCGATATCATTAATGGTTTTGCCGTCTTAACGCGGCTTGCCGAAAACTATGGGACCACAAGGAATGGGGGATCAAGAGGGAATTCTTCAAGATTTGCACCTGTGCCTATTCTGTCAACAACAGCGAATAAACCAGGGGATTTGAGCGGGGTAAGAACACCATGCCAGACATTTCGGGCAATATTCACCCCCTGCCCTGGCTCGGTGAGAAAGGCCAGGGGCTGACCAGGTCGCCCCCCCACATCTGGCGCGACGGTCACAAGAAACCCATGTTCACTCATGGGAATAAAGGCTTGCGAACCTTTGGGGTGCCGCTCTAGCAGGTCCAGCTCATAGGGCAGCGCGCGCGGCTCGGCATTGAAAATACTAATTCCGGCGCGGCTCTCAGCATCAAAATCAAGCTGTGCACGATCATGAAACCGCCCGCATTTTCCTGCATTGATGATCTTATCAGGCGCGCCTGTGGCCTCAAGCACCTCGCCAAAGGGGGCAAAGGCTGCGGCGGTCAAAGGCTGGCAGCGAATTTCACAAAGGGGCATGCCGGTTCACATCCTTATAAAGCAAGTACCGAAACGGCTCATCCCCCGTAGCAATACAGGCCTGCGGACAAAAAGCACGCAGCCACATGAAATCACCCGGCCCCACCGGCACCCAATCTTTGTTCAGCAGATAATCGCCGCTGCCCTGCAACACATAAAGCCCATGCTCCATCACATGGGTTTCCGCGAAAGGAATGCGCGCGCCGGGCTCGAATGTGACGATATTGATATGAAAATCATAGCTGAGGTCCGCAGGATCCATAAAGCGTTTAGTGGACCATTTCCCGTCTGTGTCTGGCATAGCGTTTGCGGGCAGATCGCGCTCATGACGTACAAAGCCCTTGGGCGCGGATAGGTGAGGGACCGGCTCAAAGCGCTTGCGGATCCAGTGAATGCCGACAGTCGCGTCGGTGTGGTTCCACAGACTCCACGCGCTCCCAGCGGGGATATAAGCAAACGAGCCGGGCTCTAGGGCGTGCTCTTGCCCCTCAAGCACCAGCGTGGGCTGGCCCGTCGCCACAAAGAGCCCCGCCTGGGCAGTGCAATCTGGTTCTGATGTATCACTTCCGCCCCCCTGTGCAAGTTCCAGCGCATATTGGGAAAATGTCTCAGCAAACCCGCTTAGAGGCCGCGCCAGAATCCAGGCCCGCGCCCCCTGCCAGCCGGGCAAAAGCGAGGTCACGATATCTGTATGGGTCACGGCAGGCAGCACCGCGTAAGCCTCAGTGAACACGGCGGTGCCCTCTGGGCTTTGGCTTTGCGGGGGCAGACCACCCTTGGGAAATGCATAGCTCATAACAGCGCCTCCAATCTCAGCCGCGCGATGCGCTCCACCTGGCGGCAAGCCTCGTCAAATTCGGTTTGTGTGTCATTGTCCACCCGCCGCTCAAAAGCGCGCAGGATACCGGGTTTGTCATGATCCTTGACCGCAATGATAAAGGGAAAGCCATGCTTTTCGGTATAGGCCGCGTTAAAGCGGGTAAAGGTCGCATGTTCCTCATCTGTCAGCGCATCAAGCCCGGCGCTGGCCTGCTCCTGCGTGCTTTCTGCCGTCAGCCGCTTTGCCGCCGCCAGCTTGCCCGCCAAATCCGGGTGCGCGCACAAAACCCCAAGCCGTTCCTCGCGCGAGGCCGAGCGGAACATGCGCGCCAAAGCATTGGCAAGCCCGGCCGCGCTGTCATGGGCTGGCCCCAGCTCAAGCTGAAAGGCACGCTCAGCAATCCAAGGGGAGTGCTCATAGATCCCGCCAAAATGCTGCATGAAAGCGGCGCGCTCCATCAAATGCGGTTGCAACTCAGGCCAGCGCGGAGGATGCGCAGCGCGCCAATGCTCCGCAATATCAATCCGGCGCGGTGTCCAAACGCCCTCAAAACCGCTGATATAGTCGATAAACCGGCGCAATGCCTGCACCCGCCCAGGCCGTCCAATCAAGCGGCAATGCAAGCCCACACTCATCATCGCCGCTTTATCCTCGGCATAAAGCGCATCGAACGTGTCCTTGAGATAGGCAAAGAATTGATCGCCCGAATTAAACCCCTGCGGCGTAGCAAAGCGCATATCATTGCAATCCAGCGTATAGGGAATAATCAGCTGATCGCGCCCCGAAATGTTCAACCAATAGGGCAGATCGTCATCATAAGTATCTGATATATAATCAAACCCCATCTCGGCAGCCAGTTCAACTGTGTTAACCGAGCAGCGCCCGGTATACCAGCCGCGCGGGGGGGCGCCGACAACCTCCGTGTGCAGGCGGACCGCCTCAACCATATCGGCGCGCTCATCCGCCTTTGAATGGTCCTTATAGTCAATCCATTTCAGCCCATGCGAGGCAATCTCCCAATCGGCCGCAATCATCGCCTCCACGGCTTCAGGAGATCGCGCCAGGGCCGAGGCCACCCCGTAGATCGTTAGCGGTATGCCTGCCTTGGTAAAAAGATCATGCAGCCGCCAAAACCCCGCCCGCGCGCCATATTCGTAAATGGACTCCATGTTCCAATGGCGCTGGCCGGGCCAAGGCGCGGCTCCGACAATCTCGGATAAAAACGCCTCAGAGGCCTGATCCCCATGTAGCAAACAATTCTCGCCGCCCTCCTCATAATTGAGCACAAATTGCACCGCGACCTTCGCGCCGCCCGGCCAAGCCGCATCGGGGCGCGCAGCGCCATAGCCGCGCATATTTCGCGGATATCTGGGGGGGATTTCTGCCGTGCTCATCTGGACCTCCGCGTCATTTTGGGCTCATGGTAGGAAAACCTGAGGGAGAATGCCATGAGCGCAGGATATTTGACAACGCATGTTTTGGATACAGCCCGCGGAATGCCCGCCGCTGGCATGAAAATCGCGCTTTACCGCGTGTCAGGCAATTCTCATCGCAAGATCGCTGAGGCTGAAACCAATTCCGATGGGCGCACCGATAAGCCGATTCTGCCCCAGGGCAAGCTCACATCCGGCAGCTATGAGCTGATCTTCTTTGCCGGGGAGTATCTGCGCGCAAACGGGCTCAGCGAGGATGAGGTGCTATTTCTCGACCAAATCCCCATTCGCTTTGGCATTACGGATGAAGAGGCGCATTACCACGTTCCCCTGCTGCTCTCGCCCTATGGCTATTCCACCTATCGCGGGAGCTAGCCCCCAGCACAACGCGCCCTGTCCCAAAGACACACTTCCTTAACCTATCCCCCGCCCCCCCTTCATTTGGCCAATAAATACCTTGCGGGGGTGTGGGGGTGCAAAACCCCCACTCGGAAACCGCTCGTTAACCCGGCATTCGCTCCCCTCACGCGATCTTAACCAAAGCCTGCCAAATTCCCCCTCGCAATTGCAAAAACTCACGCGGCCCAGAGACCTCCTGCGACCATAAGTCGGGACGAGGGCCGTGTGTCGGACGAGATGGATTGAGGCTTCTGACTGAGCGTTTGGCACCGCTCAGACCGTCGATAATACGGGCCCGTGACGTCTGACTACCTTAATGCGTGACCCTGGGCAGCAATGAGCTGTGGCCGGGGATTTTGGCGTGGCCGCGCCTTACCGCCAGCGCAGGTTCTCGCGGCTGAGCTGATCCAGCTTGGTCACGCCCATCAGTTTCATATCCCGCTCAATCTCGGTGCGCATATTGCCCAGCACCCGCTCGACCCCGGCCTGGCCCGCTGCGGCCAGCGCGTAAAGATAGAGCCGCCCGCCCGAACAGGCCTTGGCCCCCACCGAGAGCGCTTTGAGCACATGGGTGCCGCGCTGAATGCCACCCTCGCAAATCACGTCGATCTTATCCCCCACCGCATCACAAATCTCGGCCAGCTGATCAAAGGGCGCGCGCGAGCCATCCAGCTGTCGCCCGCCATGATTTGACACCATAATCCCGGTGCAGCCAATATCCACCGCGCGTTTGGCATCTTCAACGCTCATGATCCCCTTTAGCGCGAATTGACCATTCCACTGCGCACAAAGCTTCTCCGCATCTTTCCAATTCATCGACTGATCCAACATGGTCGAGAAATACTCCCCCACAGACACCGCCAGATTGGTGCCCGCCTTCACATGGCCCGACAGGTGCGGCATGTCGAATTTTTCCTTGGTAAAGAAATTCCAGGCCCAAGCCGGATGCGTAGCAAAGCTGAGCGCGCTGGCGACGGTCAGCTTTGGCGGCGAGGTAAAGCCGGTGCGCAGATCTCGTTCGCGATTGCCCCCGGTAATCGTATCCACTGTTAACGCCATGACATTGAAATTCGCCGCCCGCGCCCGTTCTAGCAGCGCATCATTTAGCCCGCGATCCTTGTGAAAATAGAACTGAAACATCTTCGGGCCAGGGGCGAGCTTTTCGATCTCTTCCACCGTGACCGTCGCCAAGGACGAGACGCCAAACATGGTGCCATATTTGCTTGCCGCCCGCGCCACGGCCCGCTCGCCCTCATGATGAAACAGCCGTTGCAGCGCGGTTGGCGCGCAATAAATCGGCATGTCGAGCTTTTGGCCCATGACCTCAACCGACATATCGACCGCATCCACACCGTTCAGAACATTGGGCACCAGATCACAGTCATCAAAGGCGGCGGTGTTGCGATTATAGGTCCGCTCATCATCAGCCGCGCCGTCAATATAATGAAAGATCGGCCCCGGCAGCCGCCGCTTGGCCAGCTTGCGAAAATCATGAAAATTATGGCAGTTGTTCAAACCCATAGCGCAGCCTTTCGAGATCCCTCATTTTTCTTAACCCATGGTAAAAAACTGTTAACAGGGAAGGGTCAAGGGGAATTAAATGAGCCCCGCCGCCCAGCACATCCCAATATTCAACCAAAGCGCGATAACCCCTTAAAATTAAGGAAAACACGGAGATTCAATTGCCCCCGCCCCCCTAGCCGCTATGCTCGGGCGAGCAGACAAAAGGAGACGCGTTTTGAAACTTTTCGGCCGAAAATCGAAAGAACAAGAGCCCCCGGCACCAGCTATGGTCATCGCTCAACTAAATGCGCGCGTGCAGCCAATGGATCGCGGCGACTATTTTGAAGATCCGCTTGATGAGGTGCTGGAAAAATCCGGGAACGGCGAAGTGGTCGGGGGCGGCACGCGGCTTGCCGGTGATCCAGATGGCATCGCCTATTGCGATATCGAGATTGAGGTGAAAACGCTGTCAGACGATATTCTTGAGGACATCATCACAACCCTTGAAAAGCTTGGCGCCCCGAAAGGCTCGGTATTGAAACTGCCCGAAGGGCATGAGGACCGCGCGTTCGGCGTCCTCGAAGGCATGGCGATTTTCTTAAATGGAACCGACCTGCCCCCCCATGTTTATGAAACAAGCGATGTGAATGAGGTCGTCACGCAATGTGACAAGGCGCTTGAGGGCATCGGAGAATTTCGCGGTCATTGGGCTGGCGAGCGCGAAACAGGACTGTATTTCTATGGAACCAGCTTTGCAGCCATGACAGAGGCTACTGAGGACTTCCGCGCCAGCTACCCTTTATGCGAAAAGGCACGTGTGGTGCAGATCGCCTAAGCAAAGCGATGTTCTGTTTTCGCAGCGATCACGAATATCTCCAACCCGCGCCCCCTTTATTTGGCTAAAAATACCTTGCGGGGGTGTGGGGGTGCAAAACCCCCACTGCGCTTAGCTTGCAGCCTTTGGGGTGTTTCGCTTTGCGCGATCGCCTAGCCCAGTTCCGCAAAGGGATTGATAACCTGCGCCTCTGGGAAAACGGCCTGCACATCCTGGCTCGCGTCTTTAGGAAAAATCAGCTTCACATTCGCCCCCGCATCCATCGTAGCATAGGCTGAAAGCCCCTCAGTGCGCGCGGCCCAAAGGGTTTCCAGCACATCCCAAGAGCCCGGCTTTAGATAGCTCAAGGCCGGACGCGCCGCCATCATGGTGGCATGCATCGCCAGCGCATTGGCCTCTACCAGCGGGCCGAGCGCGGCAAAATCATCAGCGCGAATTGCGGCCTCAATCGCCATGCAATCTGCCCGCGCCCGCTCAGGCCAGGGAGGAAAGAGCGGGCTTGTCTGCACCGTATGGGTCATTCCGTCGCGAGAGCTTTGCGCCTTAGGGCCCGTATCCACCGCAACAATCGCGATGCGCAAGGTTTGATGGGGCACATCCAGCGGCTGGGCAAAACTATCGCTGCCATCAACGGCCCGCCCCTCATCCCAGCGCACAAAACCATGCCAGAGCGAGCGGGTCGCACTGCCCGAGCCAAAGCGCGCCAGCATGCTCAGCGTCGATTTATCGAGCCCCGTGCCAAAGGCCTGATCAAGCGCAAGGGTCAGCGCCGCAAAGCCACTTGCCGAAGAGGCAAGCCCGGCGGCGGTCGGAATAGAGTTTTCCGTCTCAATCGCCAGCTTGGCCCGGTGCGCCCCCGCAAAAAGATCCACAAAACGCCACAGCTTTTTGGCCGCCGGATCACTTGCGGCCAGCTCCTCCCCGTTAAACAAAAGGTGATCTTGCGCGGCGGGTTGAATAGCCGTTTGCGTGCCCCAGCGCCCCAAAGAGATCGACAAGGACGGGTTCAGCGGCAGGTTCAGCGCCGCATCCCGCTTACCCCAATATTTGGACAGGGCGATGTTGGAGGGGGCAAAAACCTTGGCAGCGCGCGCCTCAGCGGTGGTTGGGATAAAGCGGCGAAAGATATCCTCAGCTTGGATCATGGAATATCACTCCCTTAGTAGCGAGCGGAGCGGGGGAAAAACCATCCGGGCATCCCCCAAGCGCCAGCACACAATCCCCCAGCCCCGAGCCAGAGATTTTCGCGCCGATCACATCGCCGCCCAGCGCCCGCCCGATAGCCGCATCCAAGTTTTCATCCGACACGCCTAAGCTTTCCATAAGGCTTTGATAGCGCGTCAATGCGGGCCCTGTGGCCTCCCATCCTTGGGTTGTGATCAGCTCTATCGTTTCAGCGGCGCAGGTGCCCATCCGCGCATAAATCGCATCAATCCTGGCAGGATCTTTTGCACGCGCCTCAGCCACGCGGGCCAGCACCTCAGCCGTTGGGGTTTTGTATCCTACATTAAACAGCGAGAGCGCGGGCGGGTCCGGCAGGCGCTCAAAGCGGGCCGAGCTCTTGACACCTAGTTGATAGCGCAGCGCCCCGCCCATAAGGCTTGCGGCCAAATCTGCCCCACTGCCCCGCCCTTGGATTTGACGAATGATATGCAAGGCCCTGGCGTGCAGCTTTCGCTCACCATGACCAGCAAGCGCGGCCAGTGTGGCAATTGTGACCGCCGCCGAAGAGCCCAGCCCCAATGTGGGATCAATTTCAGAGCGGATATCCAGCGCCACCCCCTGCCCGTTTGCGTAAAACAGCGCCGCTGCGATAACAAAGCGATAGGGGCCCTCGGGGATCAGCGCATCTAAAGGCAGGCTCTGGGGCGGCGCAATTTCAGACGTGATGCGCAGCTCGGGCGCTTCTAGGGGCGTGGCTGTAACCGTTGCGCGCTGCTCAATGGCCGCGACAATGGCAGGATGCCCATAAACCACCGCATGCTCACCAGTGATCATGGTGGAGCCCGGAGCCGAGGCGATAATGGTCATTTCGCCCCCCGATCTATCAGCGCGGCCCCGGTTTGAGAGATTTGCAGCTTGTCCCATTGCCGCTCAGGATAGCTCTGCATAAGCGCGCTCATGGCCTCGGGGTCGGGCATATAGACCAGCATCGCGCCGCCATTCTCGCCCGCAACCGAGCCCGCGCCAGAGATTTTGGCCGCGCCGCCAGCCGCACTCACAGCCGTGGCAAAACGCGCCGCCGGGGCGGGCACCACGCCGATATGTTCAAGCAGGCGCTGATTTTCCCGGATCACCGCACGCGGGTCGCTATCAGCGGTAAGCACCTCTTCAAAGGCCTCAGTGCAGCGCGCAAAATCCTGCCAGAGCGCGTGATCCGCCCCGTGCTGGGCGCGCACTTGAGCCACACATTCCCCGGTCTTTGAGACGGGCGTACCATGCAAAACCCAATACCAGCCATCCGAGCGGGCCAGCGAGTGATCGCTCGGCAAGGAAATCGCGCGATATTGCCCGTCCTGCACATGGTTCATACCACCGAACACCACCGCGCAAGCATCAATAGAGCTGCCCTTGCCATGTTGCAGCCGCTCACAAAACCGCACTTTCTGGAACCGCTCCTCAGCCGATTGCGGCAGACCCAAGAGATGCTCATAGAGCACGATTGTGGCCGCAACCACCGCCGCAGAGGAGCCCATACCCGCCCCCAGCGGCATCGTGCTTTGACTACTCAGCTGACCCGGAACTGGCAGCGGCAAAGAGCTGGACGCACCGGGCGCAGGGATCATCGGCAACAAGGAGGTCAGGGTATAAACCGCCAAATCATCGGGGCGCGAGAGGATCTTTTGCACGGGCAGCTCGCCGCGCATAAACTCATCAAAGCGACGGTCGAGACTGTCCTTGAAATCTCTGAGCACATCAAAGGGATAAAACGAGCGCGGCGCAAGGCTTTCAAACACGGTTTGCAGCCCGCCGGTTTTGTGCAGCGGGGTAAAGCTTAGCTCGATATGGCGCTGGATTGCCACCACCAAAGCTGGGGCACCATAGACAACGGAATGCTCCCCCGAAAGGATCAGCTTGCCTGGCGCGCGCGCGCTTTTTGCGTCAGCCGGCCGCATAGCAGCGCTTATGTCCGTCAATTGCGGTTAATCGGAATTGGCCCTTTGCTATCTGGGGCATCTGATAATGCCCGCCATCTTGGGGATCGGTCCCCTGCCACATCCGGTGCCACATGGTGCGGTACGCATCAAAGCTCAGCGCTGTTCGATTTGCCAAGAGCCCCGCGTGATGCGCGCGATGCAAATACGCCTCATAACCCGGTTGCACCTTGGCCGCAAAAAACTCGGCCACCGCGCCAGAGCCATAGCTGAACAGCCCCAAGGTTTGGCCGCTCAGATCTTCCGCCGTGTTGTCAAGCATGGAGGCCAAGCTGAGATACAGCGCAGCAGCATAGCAATTGCCCACCGCGCGATTATAGATCAGCCCGGCATTGATGCGCGCAGGATCATAGTCCGCCCCTGCAAGCTCTGACAGATGCGCATGCGCCTTGGCCCCCATGCGCGTAAATGGCAGGTGATAGCAAAAATGCGCGAACTCTTGGAATGAATGCCCGCCTTGGGCTTGGTAATCACGCCAAGCGCCGGTCAGGGTTTCCAGGTATTTCTCTGTAGAATATTTCCCATCCACCAGCGGGGTTGAGCGGTAATTGGGTCGCCAGAAATCCATGATATCTTCGCTATGTAGGCCCGAGATCGGCTCGATCTGCATCAGGCGCGGCGTATCTGAGACCAGCATCGCCACCGCTCCGGCCCCTTGTGTGGCCTCAGCCGGGCTATCAAGATCATAGCGCGCAATATCTGCGGCAATCACCAGCACCTTGCGCCCAGACCGGCGCATCACATGACCACAGGCCAGTTGCAGCGCAGCCGTGCCCGAATAACAGGCTTGTTTCAGCTCAACCACGCGGCAGGTGCTGGGCAGGCCCAAAAGCCGGTGCACAAAAACGCCCGCCGCTTTGGACTGATCAATCCCGCTTTCCGTTGCAAAAAGCAGCGTGTCGATGGCGCTGAGATCCTCGCCCTTAAGCACTTTGCGCGCCGCCTCAGCCCCCAGCGTGACGATATCCTCATCCGGTCCCGGCATGGCCAGTTTATCTTGGCCGATGCCATGCGAAAACTTGGCTGGTTCAATCCCCTGCTCTGCGGCCAAAACGCTGAGCGGCAAATAGTGCTGCGGCACATAGAAACTCAGCGCGTCAATCCCCGGCTGTCCCATCGGTTTGCTTTCCTTATTTGGGCCGGCAGGCTTTGGGCTTATCCGCGCTCCATCTGGAAATGGGTGCGCATCAGCTCGCCCGGATTGGTTTGCGCGGCCATGAGTGATATTTCACCACATAGCACCGTGGCTGCGCAGAGAGCCGCGAGACGTTGTGCATTTTCTCCTGGGGCGCGGTCCTCTTTGCATCCCAAGCGGGTCAGGTTTTGCTCGACCACCTCATTGCCCTTGCCACTGCCCACAGAGCCGACGATCAGGTTGGGCAAGGTGCAAGAGAAATAGAGCCCCTCTGGGCGCGCCTCTGCATGCACCATACCCTGGCTGCCCTCGATGATATTGGCCGCATCCTGTCCGGTGGCGAGATAGAAAGCGAGCAGCATATTGGCGAAATGCGCATTGGCGCTGCGCAAAGAGCCCGCAACCACGCCACCGATCAGGTTCTTTTCCACATTGAGCTGCGCCATTTTCTCGGGCGTTGTGCGCAGCTGGTCGGTGCACAGCTCGCGGGAGATTTCCATTTCGGCCACAACATATTTGCCGCGCCCCAAAATGCCATTCACCGCGCTGGTCTTTTTATCGGTGCACATATTGCCCGAAATGGTGGAATATTCGAGTGCGGGATATTCTTGCAAGATCCAGCCCAGCAGCGCATCCGCCGCGCCCGTGACCATGTTATGACCCGACGCATCGCCGGTTTCACATTCAAAGCGGATGAACAAGAGATTGCCCACGATCTGGCGGTTCATATCCACAAGACGGGCAAAGCGGCTGGTAGTGGCGATGACCACCTGGATCTCTTCGCGCCGGGCATTGATCGAGGCCCAGGCCTTATAAGCCTCTTCGCCATTGGCCGCGCGCACCGCAACCGAGCGGGTCATGCGCTCATCCACCAGCGTGCAGCGCACCCCGCCCGCAAGCCGTGACACCCGCGCACCCCGTCCCGTAGAGGGCCAAAGCGGCGTTTCATAGGTCGCCATCGGCACCGCCACCTCATCATTCATCACATTGCCGGTGATCTTGATGGGGCCGACCCACTCGGTAGGCATAGGGGTAACAGTCTGGGTGCGGCTTTGCATGGTCTTAGGTCCTATGTATCACGTAACTGCGGAATGCGGCATCCGAAAAGGCCAACTCATCGCGTTACATAGACCACAACGCGCAGAATGTGAGGCCCAACGAGCTGTCAAATCGCCGCAGATGGCGGCATACATTGTCAATTTTGGCACGCTTCCCCGGAAACATAGAGGCCCTGCAACACTAGGCGATAGGCCTTCATCCGCACAACGTTTGTTTCAAGGCCTCGCGTAACTTCTTTTCCAATTGTGCACCGAGACTGCCGACGCACTCGGCATAGTATACTCGATGAATGCTGAACGAAGCTGCACTCGCGACCAGCGGGGAAATTGATTCGATATCCAAAAATTCGTCGCCAACCTTCACGTTGATCTGTTGCGGATCGCCATTTTTAGACATTGGCTTGTAAATCTTCCGAGCCTGATGGTCATAGTAGCAATCCTTGTTATCAAGCAGGCCATCGTCTTGCAGCATCGAGCACGCTTGGCGACATGCTTTGTCAATATTCTTAACACGTTTTGCTGCATCCAGGTCTTTCAAACACCCGGACTTCGCGGCCACGCTATCCGCAAGCTCCCAAACGTCGATAACCGGGGGGATCTTCCGCTGGAGAAAATTCTTAGCAAGATTACAAACTTCAGCATCTCGGGCCTGGCAAAAGCGGTAGAGAGAACCCCAAAACAGTGCATCATCCAGCAAAAGAGCGTTATTGAGGTCTTCTGGGTCCTTCACAAAGCGCGCAAGCGGATGGTCTTTGTCTATGCCCGCATCTTGCTCCCTCCCTTCTTCAACCAGCTCGAAGATCCGGCACAACAGATTCGAGAACATGTACTCCAATCCTCTGGTCTTCTTGTGGAGGTATATTGTTGGATACAACTGGAACAATGTAACGATAAACTGCTCCATTGCGACATAAGCTTTACTATCTACGAAAAGGAACTCACCGTTTTCTCCTGTTTTTGTTTGGAGGTTCCTCATCAACCAATTAAGACCGATTTTTCCAGAAGATACCCCCGCGAAATATGAGTCTCGGGCCGCATAATCCAACCTGTCCGCATCAAGCTGGCTGGCTACGATCGACGTATATATGCATCTAGGGTTCTTCTTGTTGTCGATCATATCCGCAACGAGTTCTGGAAAGTTCTTTCCACCAACTTTTGCAAGCTCTTCCCGAACAGATGAAAAACGTATAATTTTCTTGGTAACATCTTCATGCTTGCAAGCGTCTAAGAGAGCGCTAGCCGGTGTGTTTCCATTATCGCTGTTGCTACAATATTTCTTAGCAGCCTTTTCAAATGCATGGCTAAACATTCCGTGACCGACATCGTGCAACAAGGCCGCTGCCAAGCACGCTTGCCCTTTCTCTGACCACTCTCCGGGATTTGATTCGGGCTCAACAATTTTCAACATACGTTTTGCAACTGCGTATACCCCCAAAGAATGTGCAAAGCGAGAATGGGTTGCCGACGGGAAAACAAAATCCGAGAACCCCAGCTGCTTAACGCGGCGCAGCCTTTGAAAGAACGGATCATTTAGCATGTTTTTGAGGCTGAGCTCAAACTCACCCTCAAACTCAATCATCCTGTGAATAGGATCCTTAATCACTTTCTTCATAATATGGTTCCTTTGTGAAGTGTAATGCGCCCCACCGGTTTAGCCGGCCTAATCGTTGCCGTCTCAAACTTGGTGCTTCAGAATGCAAAACTCACTCAGAACCCTGAAATTTTCGTTAAATTGTTCCTTTCTATATGGTCATCTTGCCCAGAAACCGGCATCCTATATTTGGATTGATCGCCTAAACAATTTCTAATGCGTCCAAACCGTGCGCCGGTTGGTGGCGAAATTCTCGGCATAGCCGCTGGGGCGGATATTCTGTTTGCGCGGCTTTGGCTCTTGCACCTGCGCATCAATGCCATTGTCTTTGGCATAGGCCAGCGCCGCCTTTTTGCTGTCAAAGCGCAGGCGCACCTGGGATTGGGTATCGTCTGACGAGGTCCAGCCCATCAGCGGATCCAGCGCACGCGCCGAGGCGGGGGCAAATTCGAGCAGCCATATATTGGTTTTTGCTACACCTGACTGCATTGCCGTTTTCGCCGGGCGGTAAATTCGTGCGCGCATTTGGGTCTCCCTTACTAAGCTGGCCGCACTATGATCGCTGAGGCGCGGCAAGGCAAGCGGCGGGGCAAGCGGCGAGGTGCCACAGCCTTCGTGCGAATCACGCCATCGTAGTAGATTGTTGCGCCAGCACGTCCAATCATTTGCACCCCCACAGTATTTCGCCGACTGGTTTCTAAATGCGAAACAAAACTAAGGCAAAATTGCGGTTTTTTGAAGACACCTTTAAAAGTAGTACGCACCGAAGTTTGGAGACGAGTAACATGACGGTTTCGCATTTTCTCAACACAAGTGGCGCTGGTTTAGATATTCAGGCTCAGTTGCAGGCCCAATTGATAGAGCAGTTTCAAGCGGCATTTGACGCCGCAAATATGGTACCCCAAGCGTCGCATTGCTCTGACAGCAACTGCAGCGAAGACGACGATGCGGACCTTGATGCGCCAAATATTCAAGAGCTTCTCGAGCAGCTTGCAGACGCATTCGAGCACAACCAATCCCAGCGCGGCGCGGATCACGATACCAGATGCGGCGGCGGATCTGGGGCGCAAGAGCCAGCCTCGACGTGCTCCAAGGAGAGCGCAAGCACAGAGGGTCTTGACGGAACGCCAATGGAGCAGCTTATCGAGCTTCTCCAGCAAATTCTGAGCCAAGCCGGTGGCACATTGAGCACCGCCCAGGGCAGCTACAGCTAATCTCAACATCTCAGCAAGGCGGCGCAAACCCTGCTGCCTTGCCATCTCGTCGCGCCAAAGCCGCCCAAGCTGGGCGCGCCCGAGCCTGGGTGGGCGCTCCTTAATCGCCGCGGCTTGAGATACCCCAAGCCTTTGAAACATAATTACTTTAACCCAATATCGCAATGCGCCCTCCCGGGGGAGGGCCCTGCGCGTCCAGCGCTGCGCACCGGACAAGAAATTTGCGGGTACCGTTTTGCAGTAATCAAACCCCTTGCATCCTCTCTTGTGAATGACACATTTGTATCCAAGGAGTGCTGCCATGACCGACGTAATTGACCATTCTGCCCTGCCCCTAGCCCATGCCCCCAAAGGCGATGTGCGCGCGCGGCCCAAGTTGGAGGGGGGCAAGCGGTTGGTGATGCATACCGATTTCCAGCCCGCCGGGGATCAGCCCACCGCCATTAAAGAGCTTTCTGAGGCGGTGATGGAAGGCGAGCAGAATCAGGTGCTTTTGGGCGCAACGGGCACGGGCAAGACCTTTACCATGGCCAAGGTGATTGAGGCGACCCAGCGTCCCGCCATTATCCTGGCCCCCAATAAAACCCTTGCCGCCCAGCTTTATGGCGAGTTCAAGGGCTTCTTTCCCGACAATGCGGTGGAGTATTTCGTCAGCTTTTATGACTATTACCAGCCCGAAGCCTATGTGCCCCGCTCTGATACCTATATCGAGAAAGAGAGCCAGATTAACGAGCAGATCGACCGGATGCGCCACTCGGCCACGCGCGCGCTGCTTGAACGTGATGATGTGGTGATCGTGGCCTCTGTGTCCTGTATTTACGGCATCGGCTCGGTTGAAACCTATGGCGCGATGACCCAGGATCTGATGGTAGGCAATGACTATGATCAACGCCAGATCATGGCCGATTTGGTGGCCCAGCAATATAAGCGCAATGATCAGGCCTTTCAGCGCGGCTCTTTCCGCGTGCGCGGCGATAGTCTGGAAATCTGGCCCGCCCACCTGGAAGACCGTGCCTGGAAGCTGAGTTTCTTTGGCGAAGAGCTAGAGACCCTCACCGAGTTTGATCCGCTCACGGGCCAAAAAACCGACACGATGGAGCATATCCGGGTCTATGCGAATTCGCACTACGTGACGCCAAAACCAACCATGCAGCAAGCGATCCTAGAGATCAAAAAGGAGCTGCGCATCCGCCTTGATCAACTTGTCGGCGAGGGCAAATTGCTAGAGGCCCAGCGGCTGGAACAACGCACCAATTTCGATCTTGAGATGCTAGAGGCGACCGGCGTGTGCAATGGGATCGAGAATTACTCGCGCTATCTGACGGGGCGCGCCCCCGGCGAGCCGCCCCCGACCCTGTTTGAGTTTATCCCGGACAATGCCATTGTTTTTGCCGATGAAAGCCATGTGAGCGTGCCGCAAATCGGGGCGATGTATAAGGGCGATTATCGGCGCAAATTCACCCTTTCGGAACATGGGTTCCGCCTGCCCTCTTGCATGGATAACCGCCCGCTGAAATTCGAGGAATGGGATGCCATGCGCCCGCAATCGGTCTTTGTTTCGGCCACCCCTGCGGGCTGGGAGCTGGATCAATCCGGCGGGGTGTTCACCGAACAAGTGATCCGGCCCACCGGCCTTTTGGACCCAGAGGTCGAGATCCGCCCCGTTGAAACCCAGGTGGATGATCTGCTTGATGAGATTAGGCGTGTTTCGGCAGACGGATATCGCACCCTGGTTACTACGCTGACCAAACGCATGGCCGAGGATCTGACGGAATATCTGCACGAACAAGGCATCAAAGTGCGCTATATGCACTCGGATATCGACACGCTGGAACGCATTGAAATCCTGCGCGATTTACGCCTTGGGGCCTTTGATGTGCTGATCGGCATTAACCTGCTGCGCGAGGGGCTCGATATCCCCGAATGCGGGCTCGTGGCGATTTTGGATGCGGATAAAGAGGGGTTTTTGCGCTCGGAAACCTCGCTGGTGCAAACCATTGGCCGCGCGGCGCGAAATGCAGATGGGCGCGTGATCATGTATGCCGACAAGATCACCGGCTCGATGCAGCGCGCTTTGAATGAGACCGAGCGCCGCCGCACCAAGCAAATCGCTTATAATGAACAGCACGGCATCACGCCTGAAACCGTGAAAAAGAATGTAGAGGATGTGCTGGCCGGGCTCTATCAGGGCGATACGGATATGAACCGCGTCACCGCCAAGGTTGACAAGGTTCAGATCGGGCAGAACCTCGCGGCGGTGCTTGATGGGCTGCGCGCCGATATGCGCAAGGCTGCTGAGAACCTGGAATTTGAAGAGGCCGCACGTCTGCGCGATGAGGTCAAGCGGCTCGAAGCGGTGGATCTGGCCGTCTCAGATGATCCCATGGCCCGCCAATCCGCCATCGCCGCCGCCTCCGAAGCCGCCGAGAAATCCAAGGGCCGCTCAACCGCCGGTCGCCCAGGGCAAAGAGGCGGGGTTAAGCGACGCAAGCGGTGACAGACACGCCCTCTCTTTGGCTGTGGTGCCTCAGGAGGGCGGCAGGGCACCCTGAATTTCGCCCGGAGTGGGGGTTTTGCACCCCCACACCCCCGCAAGGTATTTTTAGCCAAATAAAGGGGGCGCGCGCGGTTGGAGATATGCGCGATTTGGGCGGGATCTTTTACAGGTTTACATCGCCGCCTGCCCGGAAAGGCGAAAGCTTACCGCTTCTGCAATATGCGGGCGGCGCAGGTTTGGGGCAGCTTCAAGATCCGCAATGGTGCGCGCCACCCGCAGCACCCTATGATAGCCGCGCGCTGAGAGGCCGAAACGCTCCGCAATCGTCGTGAGCAACTCGCGCCCCTCGCTATCGGGCGTTGCGATGTCACTGAGCAGATCGCCAGAGGCATCGGCATTGCAGCGCACCCCGTCCAGCTCGGCAAACCGCGCCGCTTGCACATCGCGCGCGCCCTTAACACGGGCGGCGACGGTTTCGCTTTTCTCGCCTGTGCTGGGCAAATCCAGATCGGAATAGGCTACCGGGGGCACCTCAACACGCAGATCAAAGCGGTCCATTAAAGGGCCAGAAATGCGCCCCAGATAATCCTCACCGCATATGGGAACACGGGCACAGGCACGTTCAGGATCGCTCAGATAGCCGCAGCGACAGGGATTGGCAGCCGCCACCAGCATGAACTGGCAGGGATATTTCACATGGGCATTGGCGCGCGCCACCATCACCTCGCCGGTTTCAATGGGCTGGCGTAGGGTTTCCAGCACCATGCGCGGGAATTCTGGCAGCTCATCAAGAAACAACACACCGTTATGGGCCAGCGAGACCTCGCCCGGTTTGGCCCCGCGCCCGCCGCCGATGATCGCGGCCATAGAGGCGGTGTGATGCGGTTCACGAAAGGGGCGCGCGCGCGAAATGCCGCCCTCGTCCAGCAGCCCCGAGAGCGAGTGGATCATCGAGGTTTCCAGCGCCTCTTGCGGGGAAAGCGGGGGCAGGATCGAAGGCAGGCGCGCCGCCAGCATGGATTTGCCCGAGCCGGGCGCGCCCACAAACATCACATGATGACGCCCCGCTGCGGCGATCTCCAGCGCGCGCTTGGCCCGCTCTTGCCCCTTAACATCGCAAAGATCTTTGAGCCCATGATCCAGCGCAACCTCCCCCGGTTCAGCTGGTGAAAGGGGACGCTGCCCGGTTAGATGGTTAATAATGTCTTGCAGCCCTGCCCCCGCGATCACTTGCGTCGCGCCCACCCAAGCAGCCTCGGCCCCCGAGCTAGTAGGGCAAATGAGACCCCGCTCTGCCTCTGCCGCCGCCATCGCCGCAGGCAGCGCGCCCTGCACTTTGATCAGCGCCCCATCAAGGGAAAGCTCGCCAAGCGACACAAAGCTTTCCACCAGATCGGGCGGCACCACCTCTAGCGCGGCGAGCAGCGCCAGAGCAATGGGCAGATCGAAATGCGAGCCCTCTTTGGGCAGATCGGCCGGGGACAGATTGATGGTAATGCGCCGGGAAGGCAGAGCAATGGCGAGCGAGGCCAAAGCGCTGCGCACTCTATCACGCGCCTCAGAGACGGCTTTATTGGGCAGGCCCACGATGGAAAAGGCGGGCATGCCCGGAGAGATGGCGCATTGCACCTCAACCATGCGCGCCTCAACCCCTTGAAAAGCGACCGTATAGGCGCGCGCAACCATAGAGACCTCATTGAAAATGCTGACCCCAAATTAAGGCAAACATGGTTAGCGCGAGGTTAAGACGTTTTGGTGTCTATGCCACAAAGGCAGCGTAGCGGCTTACTTCCAGCCCACCTGGTTGAAGATTTGCAGCGCTGTCGGCAGGTTCTTGGACACATTGCTCAGATCCACCGCATCGGGTCGGAACAGGCCAAGCGCAGCAACCGAGGGGCTGAGCCCAACGCCGGGTACGGCCGGATATTCATCATTGCCCGCGCTGAAATATTCCTGTGCGCTTTCGCTGGCCAAATATTCTAGGAACTTAATGGCATTTTCACGGTTCGGCGCATGTTTCGTCACCCCGCCCCCGGAAAGGTTCATATGCGCCCCTTCTGCGTTTTGCGCGGGAAAGATCCAGCCGATATTGGCCAAAGCCTCTTCGGGCAGCCCTGAAACCGGACGTCTGAGCGCGCGCGCAAAGTAGTAGGTGTTGGAGATGGAAATCTCACATTCGCCAGAGACAAGCCCGCGCAATTGATCTGTATCTCCGCCCTGAGGGGCACGCGCGAAATTGGCGACCATGCCGCTTGCCCAGGCTTTTGCCGCCTCAGCCCCGTGGTTCTCGATCATCGCTGAGAGCAGCGTTTGTGTATAAACATTCGTGGAGGAGCGATGGCAGACCATGCCTTCATAGGCGGGATCCGCAAGGCTTAGGTAATCGAGCGGCGGGTTTGTCACATCCGCTTTGTCATAGAAAATAATCCGGGCCCGCTGAGAGAAGCCGAACCATTGATTGTCTGAATCCTGCAAATTGCTGGGCACGCGCGCCTCAAGCACCTCACTGTCGATGGATTGCAGAACGCCGGCAGTTTTGGCGCGCTCCAGCCGAGAGGTGTCAACGGTCAACAAGATATCTGCCGGAGAGTTGCGCCCCTCTGCCTTGAGCCGCGTGATCAGCTCGTCGCCCTTGCCCTCAATGCGGTTGACGCGGATTCCGGTCAAGTCTTCGAAATCGGAGTAAAGACGCTCATCGGTCTCATAATGGCGTGACGAATAGAGGTTGACCTCCCCGCCCGCAAGCGCTGGCCCGGCCAAGAGCAGCGCGGCCAATCCAAGTGTCAGGGTGTGTTTCATCTGTGATCTCCTGGTTTGCCGGGACCAATTCGCACGCCGGGCCGGGGAGATCAAGATAAAACTTATTATTTTAGTCAGGTAAAATTCGAGAGAGAGCGCGAGAGACGTCAGCAATTTGAGAAATACCAAATTTCGGGATAGGTGGGGGTTTTGCACCCCCACACCCCCGCAAGGTATTTTCTGGCCAAATGAAGAGGGGCGCGCTAGGCTCCGGGCGCGCCGTCATATTTCCAGCGATAATGCGGCGGGGTGGGGCCTTTGTTGCGCCCGCCTTGCTGGGTTTGCTCCCAGGCATGGGCGAGAATCCCAACCGAGCGCGACAGGCAAAACAGCCCCCGTGCCAGCGGCGCTTCAAATCCAAGCTCGCTATAGATCACTGCCGTGGCGCCATCGATATTCATCGGGATGGGCTTGCCTTTTCTACGCGAAAGCTCCTGTTCCACCTCAAGGGCGATCTTTGCAAAGGCCCCGGTGCAGGCGTTGGCCTTGACCGCTTCGCTCACCTTTTCCATTAGACAGGGCGCGCGCGGATCGACTGGCGTGTGAAACCTATGACCAAAACCGGGGATGATCTTTCCGCGCTCAGTGATCCAGGCATCCAGCGCGCCCCGCAATGGGCCGTCAAAGCCCTGGATGTGCTGAAAGAGTTCAACCGCCTGCTCCCCGGCCCCGCCATGCACATCACCCAGCATATTCACCGCGCTTGCCATGGCATTGTTCAAAGGCAAGCCACAGGTCACAGCCATGCGCGCCGCCGCGATCGAAGGGGCTTGCGGGCCATGATCCACGGCAGCCACCAGCGCGGCCTCAAACAGGGCGAGCTGCTCGGGAGATGGTTTATCCCCGCGCAGCATGAACCAGATCATTTCTGCAAAGCTTAACGCGCCAATCAAGTCCTGAATGGGCGCGCCGCGCAGCTCAATCCGACCGGGCTCCATGTCGATAATCGCCGTGCGCCACCAATCTGCAACATCGCTCATATGATGCCCTCTTTTGCCAAGGCTTGAATGTCCTGCGGTGACAAGCCGAGTTCCGCCCAAACCAAGTGATTGTGCTGGCCCAAGCTGGGGGGCGGCGTTGTCGGACCTGGACGTTGGCCATTCACACGCGCGGGGCTGGCGACGAGCTCAATCTGTTCACCCCCCATCTCAAGCGCGGAAATCAAGCCGCGATCCACGATCTGCGCATCGCCAAGCGCTTGGGGCACGGTGAGAACGGGTCCGGCTGGCACACCAAGAGCGTTGAGTTCGCTCACCCACTGGTTTGCCGGTTTGGTCACCAGGGTCTGCTCCAACTCGGCGCGCAAGCTGTGGCGATTACGTTTGCGGGTTTCGCGGGTCAGGTAGTTTGGATGTTTCAGCAAATCTTGCCGGCCAAGATGGCGCGCCAGCTGTTCCCATTGCACATCCCGATTGGCCGCGATGTTGATGGGTCGGTCTTGGGTGCGAAAGGTGCTCGATGGCGCAGAGGTGGTGTTTTCATTGCCATGCGGGCCGGGCGAAACCCCACCGATCAAATGGTTCGACACAACCCAGCCCATGGCAGAGATCACCGCGTCGGTCATAGAGATATCCAGAAACGCTCCGCGAGGATCTGCATTCAGCGCCGCACTAATCGCAAAGGCAGCTGTCATCCCGCCAAGCGTGTCGGCCAAAGGATATCCCACGCGATAGGGCGCTGTGTCAGGATCGCCGGTGATGGACATAACGCCGGATATGCCTTGCACGATTTGATCATAGGCCGGATCATCCTTGCGCGGGCCATCTTGACCGAAACCGCTGATAGCGCAGTAGATCAAGTTGGGGTTTTGCGCCTTGAGAACCTCATAGCCCAGCCCCAATCGCTGCATCACACCGGGGCGGAAATTTTCAACAAGCACATCTGATGTGTGCACCAGCGCTTTCAGTAGCTCCTTGCCGCGCGCAGATTTCAGATCCAGGGTAATCGACTTCTTACCCGCATTCTGCGCCAGAAAGCTGATGCCCATACCGGCCCTATTGCGCGCAGGATCTGCGCCTAGCTCACGGGCCAAATCACCAGAGCCGGGGCGTTCGACCTTGATCACCTCTGCGCCCAAAAGAGCCAACTGATAGCAGCAATAAGGCCCGGCCAGCACATTGGTCAGATCCAGCACCCGAATGCCTTGCAGCGGCTTAATCCCCATCAGAAATCCCCGCAGCGCGCATTTTTGCACGGCGCGCACGGTAGCTTGGCAGCAAGACCAAGAGCACCGAAACCACCAACAAACCAAGGGTCATGGGCCGCTCCCAAACAAAGCTCGGCCCTTCGAAAAGGTTCATTGAGCGCGTGAAATTATCCTCCAGCATCGTGCCCAAAATAAAGCCGATCAGCAGCGGTGCCAGCGGGTAATCGGCGAATTTCAGGATCGTGGCGCAGATGCCAAAGGCGACAAGGATCAACAGCTCGGTCGCATTGTTCTGCCCGATATAGGCCCCCATCAAGGTAAAGAACAAAATGAACGGGATCAGGAAATTGCGCGGCACCGCCAGCACTTTGGCAATATAGGGGATGAGCGGCAGGTTCAGGATCAGCAGAACCACATTGCCGATATACATCGAGATGATCACCGACCAGAAAATCTGCGGATCATCGAGCATCAAGCGCGGCCCAGGGGTTACGTTCAGCGCAATCAAAGCCCCCAGCAAAATCGCCGTAGTGCCCGAGCCCGGAATGCCCAAGGTCAAGAGCGGCACAAAAGAGCCGGTGCAGGCGGCGTTATTGGCGGTCTCTGGCGCGGCGAGCCCTTTGACCGAGCCGTGACCAAACTCTTTTTGCTCCTCGGCTTTGGCGATATTGCGCTCTACCGCATAGCCCAGGAAAGAGGCAATCGTCGCGCCTGCACCGGGCAGCACACCGATAAAGAAACCCTGCAAGGATTGCCGTCCAATCACCGGGGCGATTTGCTTGGCCTCCTCGCGACTGATGCTCAGATCCTTGATTTCCCCGCCACTGCCCTGGGCTGAGCGAGAGGGCTTTAAGACCAGATACAGCGCTTCGGGCAAGGCAAACATCGCCATGGCAAGGGTGATAAAGCCAAAGCCCGATTGCAGATCCATCATGCCCATCGTAAAGCGGGGCGCGTTAAATTGCGCGGTTTCGCCCACCGTTGCCATGATCAGGCCCAGCACTGTCATCAACAGCGCTTTTGAAACTTGGCCGGTGCCCGCAAAGGCGGCGATGGCCGAAAGCCCCACCACCATCAGCGCGAAATACTCGGCGGAGTGAAACAGCAGGGCCACGCTTGAAAGCATAGGCGCAAAAACCATCAAGAGGATCGCACCAATGGTCCCACCGCAAAAGGAGGCAATGGCCGCAATCGTCAGAGCCTTGCCCGCCTTGCCTTGGCGCGCCATGGGATAGCCGTCAAAACTGGTGGCAACCGTGCCCGCAACCCCTGGCGCATTCAGCAAGATCGACGAGGTCGAGCCGCCAAAGATCGCGCCGTAATATACACCCGCCAATAGGATCAAGGCGGTGGAGGGGTCGCCAATCGTAATCGCAACCGGGATCATAATGGCAATGATCGACATCGGCCCCAGCCCCGGCAACATGCCAATGAAGGTGCCGATCAAACAGCCGCCAATCACCATCAGCAGGTTTTGAACAGATAGCGCGGTGGAAAGGCCAAGTAGGATACCGTCAAGCATGTCTCACACTCCCATGAAGAACGGCAACGGGCGCAGGAAAATGCCCAGCACCTCTTGTACCAGATACCAAATGCCCAAAGTAGCGATGCCCGCGACAATGATCATGATGACCCAGCGCCGCTCGCCCAAGATCACCGAGCCGCCGATCAAAAATCCACTTGTTGCAAGCAGAAACCCAGCCGGGCGCAAAAGCAGCGCATAGGCGACCATCAGACCCAAAAGCAGCAGGGCTTGGCCCAAATGATAGTCGTGCAAACGGCGGTAATCGATATCGCCGATTTTCTCTTCGCCCTTCTCAACCCCGCTCAACACGATCAAACAGAGGATGATGCCAAGGATCGACAGGACTTTGGGGAAAGAAGACGGCCAGACCTCAGCCCGCCGCAAGATGGGAGGCAATTGCGCATCCATAGTGAACCAAGCCGTGTAGCCATATGCCAGGCAAATGCCGAGCAAAACCAGCGCGATCCAGCGATCAAGTGCCATATTTTCCCCCAAATTGGTAAATAGGCCGAGCAACGCGCCCGGCCTATGTCTTGTCGAAAAGCCTGAGCCGCCCGCGATTTAGAGGAAGCCCAGCTTCTTCATCAAATCGCCGATGACCTTTTCTTGGTCCTCAAGGAAGGACTTAAAATCCTCGCCCGAATTGTGGATATTCACCCAGCCATTGCGCGCGCGAACCGCTTCCCACTCGTCGGTTTCATACATCTTGGCAATCGCGTCCTGATACATGGCCAGCTTGTCCGCAGGCAGGCCCGGCGCTGCGAAGAAGCCCCGCCAGTTCACAAAGCTTGTATCAATGCCCTGCTCTTTCATGGTCATGGCGCTTTCCATGGCCGGAACGCGCTCATCAGAGGTCACACCAATGATCTTGACCTCACCTGCCTGGGCCAAGGCCACCGCTTCGGAAAAGCCGGTGGACAGCGCTTTGATCTCACCAGAGAGCAGCGCCGCCATCGCTTTGCCGCCCGCATCATAGGGGATGTATTTCACATTCAGCGCGTCTTTGCCCGCCGCTTCCATCACCATGGCAGCAACCAGATGGTCCATGCCGCCCGGAACTGAGCCACCGCCAATCGCCGTGCCCGATGGGTCAGCGTCATAGGCTGCGATCAAATCCGCCATGTTGGAAATATCGCTATCGGCCGCAACAACCATCGCTGCGTAATCCCCGATGGTTCCAGCAACCAAGGTCAGATCGCGGAAGTTATGCGGGAACACACCCGTGAGCGAGCGGATCACAATCGGGGTCGAGTTGACCATCAACGTGCCATGCTGGCTATCGGCATTCTCAATCAAAAAGCCAATGGCCTTACCGCCACCGCCGCCCGACATGTTCTCATAAGAGGCGCTGCCAACCAGGCCCGCTTTGGTCAAGGCCTCTCCGGTTCCGCGCGCGGTTCCATCCCAGCCACCGCCAGCGCCGCCGGGGATCAGAAAGTGAACGCTATCCAGAACTTTGTGCCCGCCCGCCAGAGCAGGCCCAGCCAGACCAACTGCTGCCACTGCGGCGATGAGGGCACGGCGGCCCATCTTAAATGTCATTGCAAATTTCCTCCCATTTGACATTTGCGGTCAATGCCGCTGATGGTTGCAAAGGGTGGCGCGTCAAACTGACACAAGCCTGACATGCGCGCAGATAATTGGGGGAGCGATGCGGTTTTTGCTGATTGAGGATAGTGCAGCCTTAGCGCGCGCGGTGATCGACCGGCTGGGGCTGGATGGCCATGTGGTGGATCACGCGCAAGATTTACGCACAGCGCAGGATTTTGCCGCCACGACCGAGTATGATTTGATTTTGCTGGATATTATGTTGCCCGACGGGGATGGGCGCAGCTTTCTCTCCACCCATCGCGCGGCGCAATCCAAAACGCCGGTTATAGTGCTGACCGCGCGCTCCGAAGTCTCTGACCGGGTTGGTTTGCTGGATCTTGGCGCGGATGATTACATGGTCAAACCGATCGACTTTTCCGAGCTCGAAGCCCGCGTGCGCGCAGTTCTGCGTCGGCGCGGGGGCGCGGCGCGCAATGTGATTTCCTTCGGGGATTTGGTGTTTGATTCTCTGGCCGGGACTTTGACAGTAAAGGAGCGTGAAATCGCCCTGCGCACCCGCGAGCTGCGCCTATTCGAAGTCTTTGCCAATGCGCCCAATCAGATTTTCTCCAAACCCAAGCTGGTGGATCGCCTGTTTTCTTATGATGCCGATGCCTCGGAAAATGCGATTGAAGTCTATGTCGGGCGGCTTCGCAGACACCTCAAGGGCTCGCAAGTTTCAATCACAACGGTGCGCGGGCTTGGCTATAAGCTAGAGCAGAGATGAGCACGCCCAGCTCCCGTGGCTCCATTCGCCAGCGCTTATTGCTGCTCTTGCTGCTCAGCGCCTCTGTGATCGGGGTTCTTTTGTTTGTTGTCTTCCAATCCGTTGCACGGCAAATGACGCAGGAAAGCCAAGATAATATCCTCGCAGCCTCGGCCATATCCATCCTCGATAACGCACGAGTTCGACGCGGCGAGGTGTTTGTCGATCTGCCCTATTCCGCGCTGTCCATGTTAGATAGCGTGAGTGATGAGCGCGCTTTCTATGCGGTGCGCCTAAACAATGAATTCCTCTCTGGCTACGAAGATCTGCCGCGCCCTGCGAATTTTGCTGGCAACAATACGGCCTTTATGTCGGCACAGTATTTGGGGCAGGATATCCGGCTTGCCTCTGCCCGGCGCAGTTTCTCAACCGATGAGGGATCGGCCTTTTTGGAGATTTCCGTAGCGCAGACATTGACGGGCATGAAGCAATCGCAAGCGCGCATTTCTCGCATCTCTGTGTGGGTCGGTATCGGCTTCTTTGCACTCTCGGCACTGCTTGCTTTGCTTGTGGCGCGAACTACGATCAGGCCGCTGGATCGCTTAACCCTGTCGGTCTCGCGCCGGGGGCCAAGTGATTTGCGCCCGGTGACTGCCCCGGTTCCCAGCGAAATGGTGCCTCTGGTGAGCTCGCTCAATAGATTGATGGCGCGGCTGCAAAACTCACTTGCGCAATCGGAGGATTTCATCGCAGAGGCCGCCCACCGCGTGCGCACACCCTTGGCAATTGTGCGAACCCAAGCCGAAACGACGCTGCGCCGCGTGGAAAAGGCGGAGAACCGGGCTGCAATCCGTGAAATGATCCGCGCCATAGATGAAAGCTCGCGCGCAGCCGGGCAATTGCTGGATCATGCGATGGTGAGTTTTCGCACTGATAGCCTGTCGGACGATCTTATGAGCTTGGCCGCTACGGTCACAGAAACCGTTGAGCGCCTGCGCCCCTTATGCGAGCTCAACGATGTGGAGGTGAGGCTGTCCATAAGCAGTCAGGCCTGCATTCGCGGGGATGCGATCTTGGTTCAAAGCGCTTTGCACAATGTCTTGGACAACGCGATCAAATATGCAGGGCGTGAGAGCACCATTGAGGTCACACTCAGCGGCAATCAGACAACGGCCAATGTCACCATTTCCGACACCGGCCCCGGCTTTCCCGCGGGCCAAACCGGCGCAATGATCGAGCGTTTTGCGCGCGGCACGAATGCGCAGGGCATTGTCGGATCGGGCCTGGGTCTCACCATTGTGGATGAGGTCGTTCGCGCCCATGGTGGATCGGTGGAACTTACAAACACAGAAAGCGGCGGCGGATGCGTGCACTTATCCTTTCCCTTAGCCTAATTATTCTTGGCGCGCCCTGCCAGGGCTTTGAAGTCGAAGATCACAAGCGCTTTGGCGCCGCAGACGCGGTGCGTGTTTTGCGGGTTATTTCAACGGCTGATATCAGCTTTTTCGAGCCGATAATTCACTCCTACCTTGCAGGCAATCCAGATGTAGCCGTCGATTACACCGTCGCCAGTTCGAGCGAGCTGATGCGCGCCTTATATGACGAGAAACTGCCCTTTGACCTTGCGATCTCCAGCGCGATGGATTTGCAAATCAAGCTGGCCAATGATGGAAATGCGCGCCGCCATCGCTCGAACCGCACGCAAAATCTGCCAGATTGGGCGGTCTGGAATGATCTGGTCTTTGCCTTCACCCAAGAGCCAGCGGGCTTTGTGATCTCTAACGCCGCCATTGCGGGCCTGCCCGTACCTCAAACGCGCCAAGAGCTTATCCGCACAATTCGCCAATCTCCCGAAATATTCCAAGGCAAGATCGGCACCTATGATGTGCGCCTCTCTGGGGCGGGCTATCTGTTTGCCACCCAAGATGCACGCGCCTCAGACACCTATTGGCGCTTGACCGAGGTGATGGGGGCGATGGATACCCAGCTTTATTGCTGCACCTCTCAGATGATTGAGGATGTCGCCAGTGGCGAGCTGGCCATCGCCTATAATGTGCTCACCAGCTATGCCGAGCAAAGCCCGCATCGCGATAAATTCACCATCATCCTGCCGTCAGATTTCTCGATTGTGATGCTGCGCACGATGCTCATCCCGGCCGCGTCGCAAAACCCAGAGCTTGCGGGGGATTTCCTGGATTTCGTGCTAGAGCAAACATTTCCCAAAGGCACCTCGCCGCTGTTGCAATCCAGCGCGCTTGGGCAGGTTGATGAGCATGCGCTGCATCGCATTCAACTTGGGCCGGGCCTGTTGGTGTTTCTCGACCAGCTTAAGAAACGCAATTTCATCGCGGAGTGGGAAAATGCCATCTTACAAGATTAACGGCCCGCGTCAGCCCCATGTCAGATAGTCTGGCTAGCTTTTACGGGGGAGGGCCCAGCATGTCCGTTGCAACCAAAATTCTGATCCCCTCGGGTGCGCTTGGCCTGGGATATGAGCGGCAGGCTTTGGCGCGCGGCATTGCTATGCAGCCGGACTTGATTGCCATTGATGGGGGCTCGACCGATAGCGGACCGCATTACCTTGGCACAGGCACCTCGAAATATTCACGCAGCTCTACAAAGGCGGAATGGCGCGAGCTGATGCAGGCCCGCGCTGAGGCAAACGTGCCCCTTGTGATCGGAACCGCAGGCACATGCGGGGCTGATAGCGCGGTTGATTGGCTGGTCCAGATCACACGAGAAATCGCGGATGAAATGGGCACACCGCTCAAAGTGGCGGTTTTGAAATCTGGGCAAGACCCACGCGCGCTGGCTCAAGCGCATGCGCGTGGGCAGATCAAACCACTTGAGCCTATTCTGGAAATTGGCCCTGATCTTTTGGAAAGCTGCACCAATATCGTCGCCCTTGCGGGGGCTGAACAGATCCAAGCCGCGTTGGATATGGGCGCAGATATCGTGATCGCTGGGCGCACCACCGATACGGCCATCATCGCAGCCCTGCCCCTAGCGCGCGGCGCTCACGCCGGAGCTGCTTGGCATGGGGCGAAAATCGGCGAATGTGGGGCGCTGGCAACCACCAATCCCAATTCGGGCACGATTATGCTCTACTTTGATGAAACCGGCTTTACCGTTGAGCCCATGGGCAAAGAGGCCCGCGCCACGCCCTACACGGTTTCGGCCCATATGCTTTATGAAAATGCCAACCCTTTTCAGCTTTATGAACCTGGCGGGTACTTGGATGTCACGCACGCGCGTTATGAGGCGCTGGATGCGCGGCGGGTGCGGGTCACGGGCAGCGAATGGGTCACTGGGCAAAACTACACGGTCAAACTCGAAGGGGCACGCTGCGCGGGCTTTCAGACGGTTTCTTTAGCACTGGTGCGTGATCCGCGCTATGTCGCAAATATCCGCGAATGGGCGCAGGACATTGAGCAAAAATGCACCGCAAAAGCGCGCGCGCGTGTCTCGGGGGATTTCACCTTGGAATTGCGGCTGATCGGCGTCAACGCAACGCTCGGCCCGCTTGAGCCCCAAACCCAGAGCGGCGCAGAGATCGGGGTTCTGGGAATTGTAACCGCGCAAACGGCGGAGATCTCGGCCGAGGTGGCTAAGATTTTGAACCCCTACCTGCTGCATCACCCGCTCACCGAGCAAGAGGAAATGCCAACTTTCGCCTTCCCATTTTCGCCCAACGAAATGCACCGGGGCGAGATCTATGAGTTTTGTTTGAACCATGTTTTGGAGCTGGAAAACCCCATGGATGCCTTTCGGCTTGAGCTGTTGGAGATGGGCCAATGACCACGCTGGCCGAACTTGCCGTCAAAATCCGCTCCAAAAACGCCGGTCCGTTTTGGCTCACGATCGACATCTTTTGCAGCGCGCAAAGCGATTACGAACAAGCCTGCAAAATCGCCGATAACACACGCGTTGCGCAGGCGTTGGGCGTGCAGCCCGACGAGATAAAGCGCTACGAACTCCCCGACCTAAATGTGCTGAAATTCAGCCTGCCACGCCCCGAAATCCAAGGCACAAGCTTTGACCGCGATATGCATGGCGCATCTTTTGCACATGTGCTGGGACAGCTTTCCACCATCTAAAGTGAAATCAGATAAAGTTGAGTCAACAGAGTCGTTTTCTACTCTATACCAAACGCGCCCGAAAACCAGAATTTTGTGTGAGCGATTTTCCCTTTTACCCATCACCTTATCCGAAAACCGGTACCCAGTTTTCGGGGCGATGGGGTATAAGCATCACCCGCGTAAAGGGTATCACAAAAAATTAACTTTTCCTCACATCCCGTTGACCTATTTGAATTAATCTTGAAACCTCCCACCTTTTTTCTTGAAGTGGCTTGCGCGACTCGCTAAAGTTCCCATCATGGGTCTTTGTTTCCCGGTGGGTGTGTTTGGGTCATAGGGGCGCGTGTGCTTGAGGTTTCCTTGCGTGGAAACGACGGGCGCGAGCGCTGCGTTTTTTATATGACCGAATTTGAAGAGTGTGTTTTGGTAAAAGGTATCTGTGGTGATCAGGGCTATTGATTTTAGATTCTCGCAAACCGGGAATAGGCGCGAATATTCCTGTAAGATCGAAAGCGACGCGCTCCCAGAACAGCTGTATTTTAATTGCGAAGCCGGGGCCTTGCCAAAGGTAAGCACGCCATCGGGGAATTTCGCGTTGGTTGGGCTCTTATTCCCCGCCATGGTACTGGGCGAAGATCTCGAGATCGACGCGCCAGTTTCACCAACATTGCTTTATACCATACAGCACGATGTTCAGTCTTTGCTGCGCGATTACCGCCCCGAGTTAAAGCGCATCAAGGTCTCTGCAACCTCCATAGACCCAGCCGCGACGGCCACCCCGACAGAGGTTGCAACCGGGTTTTCCGCGGGCGTTGATTCATTCACCACGCTCGCCTTGTATTCGGGCCAGCACGTCCCCGAAAGCCGCCGCATTACCAGCCTGACCACATTTGATGATGGGGCAATAAGCTCGCCCGACCTGCCCTCTGAAATCTTTGAGAACTATCGCCGCAGGGTAAAGGAATATGCCGAAACGAACGCATTGAATTGGCAAGTGGCACGGTCAAATCTGGACCCGTTCTACACCAGCTTAGGGTATAATTTCCAACTGACCCATGTGATCCGAAACGTCGCATCGGCGTTTGTCTTTGACGATATGTTTAGCTGCTATCTCTACTCATCGACCTATCCCTACCGGGCGATCAACTCAAGAAACGATGATATGTCCTTTATTGAGCCGATTCTCCTACCGCTTCTTGCCACGGAAACAATGCGGTGCGAATCCGCTGGCGCAGGTCTCGTACGCCATGAAAAAACGGAGCTGGTGAGCACCTACTGGCCCGCAAAGCAAATGTTAGATGTCTGCGTTGCCCCGCCCGCTTTAAGGCTCAGCAGCAAGAAGATCAATTGCTCCAAGTGCTGGAAATGCAGCCGGACGATGCTCAATTTGGACGTGTTAGGGCGCTTAGATGAGTTTTCTGAGGTTTTCGATATTGAGTATTATCGCCGCAATAAAAGAGATGTAGTCATGACCGTTTTATACCGCGCCCAAGAAGGCAAGCCAATGGAACGTGAATTGATCTCTTTGCTGCGCGAGCGGGGTTTTGATCTGGAAATTTCCGAACTCCAGCTGCTCAAAAAACGTGTTTCGGCCACCGTAAAAAGCCTAGCCCGGAGCCTATTGGCCACGCCCAGAACAAGCTGACTGGGTCCATGCTGACTGGACCCGTCTCGCGCGTTTGCTGAGCCGGGCATCTACACTAAATTGCCTGCCCGATGTTCCTACGCCTCTCTCGCCCCGAGGCCTTGCACCCAGGCGTTCGGGTCGCGTCGAAAAATTATGGACTTGTTAACAGAATTCATATAGGATTTTGTTGCGGGCAAGCGCCGGGTAAAGTTCGAGTGGCCTCTCTGGCAGCGGCGTCCTTTAGCGACGTGGATCAGGACTCCGGGGGCCCGCAGTTTGTTCCAACTCCATAATTAGATTTTTCGGAACATCCTTCTGCGCTGATTGTTGAGGTATAATCGTTATTCCGCAATTTGATATAGACTGGTTTTCTTTAAGATATCTGCGCGCAAGCTCTCTTGCATAACGCGTCTCCACATCGCCATAGAGATTCGGTTCGAGCCCTGCGTTTGTGGCGCTCGTCACAACATCCGCAAGTTGCAGTCCCGCACGTTTGCTGTGATTTTCAACTTTGATATCCTCAGGATTGAGAACCGACCAATCAATTGAACGCGCAGGCGGTATTTTTTCTTTCCCATCGCGCATCAAATAAAGATAGTCTCTCATCGTTTCATAATCTGTTCCTGCCCGCCTGGAGAACGTGACTTCGAGATGGGCTTTCGTTCCCAGTCTCTGCGCTTTGATCGCACAGGCCGCAGTCAACCGTTCAAGCAGATAACGGGTCAGATAATTGTATAAATGCCCCTTTTCCTTGAACCTTTCATACAACTCTGGGCGCAATGCGGGAATTGTAATCTTATCGGAGCAGATTACAGAGATCCCAAACGTTTTTTGAGCAAGTAACCGCACCACAGCGACTTTCTGCTCGTGTTTGAGTTTATTGAAATGCAAATCTCTTTTCTTATGCGCCAGCAACCCCAGCGCCGCGTCTCTCCATTGAGGTAGCAGGCGATCATTTTCCTTGGAAACGAGTATAGCGCCCAAAGCGAGCCAGCGAGACTGCCCACCGCAGCGCCCGGTTTTTAGTTTCCCAAAACCCTCATCGCCCGCTTCGTCAATATACGCATGAAAATTGCTGGTATTCATTCGCGCAGAATACCAGCTATTCGAGAACATTTACAGGGGTGTTCGTTCCGTTTCGCCTACGCGACCTAGCCCAACAGCTCACCCGCAAGCGCCTGATCAATCAGCGCGATGGTTTCCTCTACCCCGTAAAGCGCGATGAAGCCGCCGAAGCGGGGGCCTTGGCTGGCACCCAGAAGCACTTCGTAGAGGGCGGTGAACCATGCACGCAGGGGGTCGAAGCGATCGCGGCCCACCGCATAGACCATGGATTGCAAAGTTTCATCATCGCGCGCGCCCTCATGGGCGGCTAAGGCATCACGCAGGGCGCAGAGCGCCTCGCGCTCTTCCTCTGAGGCAGCGCGGTAGGTTTTCGCGGGCTTCACGAAATCATTGTAATAGCGCACGGCAAAGCCCGCCGCCTTATCAAGATCGGGATGGGTCTCTGCGCTGGCCTCAGGTGCATAGCGGCGGATGAACCCCCAAAGCGTGTCTTTATCCTCAGCGCTGGACACAGATGCCAGATTAAGCAGCATCCCAAAGGGCACGATCAAGCTGCTTTCCGGCACATCGCCGCTATGAATGTGAAACACCGGGTTATTGGCTTTTTGCTTCTCGTCCTGGCCGGGATAGGCACGCAATTGCTGGTGATAGTCATCCACCGCCTTGGGGATCACATCAAAGAACATGCGCTTGGCCGTCTTTGGCTTTTGATACATGAAATAGCTCAAGCTCTCCGAGCTGGCATAGGTCAGCCATTCATCAATGCTCACCCCATTGCCGGAAGTTTTTGAGATCTTCTGTCCGTTCTCATCCAAGAACAGCTCATAGGTGTAATGCACCGGCGCGGGATGCCCCAGCGTGCGGCAGATTGAATCATAGAGCTTTTCATTGGTTGAATGATCTTTGCCATACATCTCAAAATCAACGCCAAGCGCCGCCCAACGCGCGCCAAAGTCCGGCTTCCATTGCAGCTTTACCCGCCCGCCGGTGACCGGCACGGTCCATTCGCGGCCCTGCTCATCGTCAAAAGTGATCTCACCGCTGCTCGCATCCACATGCTTCATCGGCACATAGAGCACCTGACCCGTCTCAGGGTGCAGGGGGAGGAAAATCGAATAGCTTTGCTGGCGCTCTTCGCGCAAGGATTTCAGCATGATCTTCATCAGATCGTCATATTTCTCGGCGCAGCGCAGCAGCACGTCGTCAAATTGGCCCGAGCCGTAAAACTCGGTGGAGCTAATGAACTCATAGTCAAAGCCGAACGTGTCCAGAAAGCGGCGCAGCATGGCGTTGTTGTGATGGCCAAAGCTCTCATGAGTGCCAAAGGGGTCGGGCACACGGGTCAAGGGCTGCTGCAGATAGGGCGTCAGGCTTTCGGAATTGGGCACATTGCCCGGCACTTTGCGCATCCCATCCAAATCATCGGAAAAGCAAATCAGCTTGGTGGGAATGTCGGAAATAATCTCAAAGGCGCGGCGCACCATGGTCGTGCGCGCCACCTCGCCAAAGGTGCCGATATGGGGCAGGCCTGAGGGACCATAGCCGGTTTCAAACAACACATAGCCCTTTTCGGGTGCTTTTTTCTCATAACGTTTGAGCACGCCGCGGGCCACTTCAAAGGGCCAAGCCTTGCTTGTCATGCCAGCGTCGCGCAGGGTGCTCATGGATCTGTCTCCGGGTTTCTTATCAAAAGGACACCGCTCCCTATTGCGGGGGCGGCCTTGCGTCAATAACTTGTAGGCAAATGCGACGCAAAGGATCAAAAAGATGACACAAGAGACCGTTCATGCGCTGAGCCCGCAGGATTGCTTGGTCGCGCTGATGATCGCGATTTCAGCCTCAGATGAGGATATTCGCACCGCTGAGCTGATCAAGATCGAAAGCGCGGTGGATGTGCTGCCTGTCTTTGCAAGCTATGACAAGGATCGGCTCAAGGTTGTGGCGCAAACGGTGTTTGATCTGTTTGACCAAGAGGACGGGCTGGATGCGCTCTTTGGCTTGGTGCGTGAAAACCTGCCCGAAAAGCTGTTTGAAACCGCCTATGCGCTGGCCTGTGATGTGGCAGCGGCTGATGGGCGGTTGCGCGAAACTGAGCTGCGCCTTTTGGAAGAAATGCGCCATGAACTCAATATCGACCGGTTGCACGCCGCCGCGATTGAACGCGGGGCACGGGCGCGGCATGTCTCGCTTTAATCGGCTTTATCTTCCTCATCTTCCACTTCAAGATATTGCTGCAACGCGTTCATTTGCAGGAATAAAAATACCATCAATGCGGCGGGAAATCCAAAGGTTTCGATCTTGACCCAAGCATCCGTTGACATGGTCCGCCAGATGATCTCATTGGCAATGGCAAGGGCTGCAAAGGCCAAACAGAGCCTGCGGGTCAGGATCATCCAGCCCTCTTCCTTCATTGGGATCAGCCCGTTTAGGATATAAGCCAGCCAGGATTTTCCGCGCAAAAGCCCAATCGCCAAGAGCCCCGCAAAGAGCCCATAAACGATGGTGGTTTTCATCTTAAAGAACCGCTCATCATTGAACCAAGCCGTCAGCCCGCCGAAGAAAATCACCATAAAAGCGGTAAAGATTTGCAGCCGGGAAAGTTCACCTGTCAGCGCCCAAAGAAAGGCCATGGCAATGAGCAATATAGGCACAAAGATCAGCGTGGCGACAATAAAGCCGGAATATTCCGTGCCCGCCATCACATAGCTATTGTCGCGAATTTTCAGATAGATCAGGAAAAACACGACCGTAGGGCCCAGCTCTAACACCTGCTTCAGAATCGGGTTTATCTCTTTTTTCTCAGCCATACCAAACTTCCTTTAACCTGCGGCCTCCACTATCACAGCGCCCGCTGCAATCAATGCCATCAATGCAAATCGTCGCCATCCAATTGTTTCTTTAAGAAAGACCCATCCGATCAGGGCGGCAAAGACCGTGGAGGTTTCACGCAAAATCGCCGCCTCTCCGACCTTATCAAGCCGTGTGGCGAGCATGACCGATCCAAAAGACATGAGCGCAATCACCCCGCCCGCAAATCCACGTAGCGCAAGGGGGCCAAGCGCGGGGCGCGCCTTCATACGGTGCCAGCGATAGGCCGAATAGAACGGCAGCACCGCCCCGTCGATCATGAAGAACCAAGCCAGAAAGGTGAACGGATCGCTAGAGGCGCGAATCCCATAGGCATCAACCGTCGTATAAAGCGCCACAAACAGCCCCGTAATCACCGCCAAGGTGAGCGCGGCAGGCATGGTATCGCGCGCCACAGTGACATTGCGCAGATTATAAGCCGCCAGCCCAAAGATGCCACAGAGCAAAACCAAAACCCCAAACCATTGCCCAAGGGTAAAGGTTTCGGAAAATAGGATATAGGCCCCAATCACCGTGAAAAACGGCCCCGTGCCGCGCACCACCGGATAGACCACCGTATAAGCGCCGCGGGTATAGGTCATCGCCATCAGCACTTTGTAGACGATATGGATCGCCCAAACCCCTGCAAAGATCGGCCACATATGCGGCTCGGGCCAGGGCACCACAAAAAGCGCAAAAGGCATCGCAATCAGCCCATAGGCCAGATCCACCGCGCCGCGCGTGAGCCAAGGATCATGCCGCCCCTTTTGCAGCGCCCCAAAAGCCGCATGCAGAAAAGCCGCCGCCAGCGCGAGCCCCATCGCCACATGCGTGCCCGCCGCCGTGCCCTCTAAAGAGATGAGCCAGTCACTCACTCGTCAAGCGGCTCCCAATAAATCACCGCCTTGCTGCCGCTGGTTTCTAAAATCTCCCAAAGCCCCTCAAGCGAAGGAGGTTTCCCAGCCATAAAACCGGCGATGAAGGGGCCCATTCCAATCCCCTCTTGCGAAATCAACTCAGTACTCAACCGGCCACGAGGATGCGGTAAAGTTTGGATCAGCTCAGCAAGTCCGGCCCTGCTATCAGTTTCAAAAATATCCTTTGGCAAATCATTGGCAAATGCCACCCCAATGCGCTTAAGCGCCTCAACCTGAGCTTCGGGTGGGCTGTTATCATGCAATAGCCAACGGCCCAAATAGGGCGCAACCAAGCCCTCGAACATGCCGTTAAACCAGAGCTGAATATCCAGATTATACGCTCTCGCAGACCCCAAGCTCTGCTCGATAGTCGCCCAATCAGTTAGATCGACGTCGCGAATATCTGCTGTTATTTGCAGCTCATTACCGCTGTAGCCGGTGGCCATGCCATAGTAGATTTCAAAATCCCGAAAACGCTTTTCTTCAGGCGACCAGTTATAGCCCAGGTAAAAAGCACTGCCCGGATGCGACATCGCTTGAACCCGCATGGTATAATTCAGAGCCGGAGACTCCAGCAACCGCGCGCTCAAAAAGGGACGTGCCCCCCAAAGGGTGATGCCCAATTCCTGTGGCGGAAGGCCGTTTTGCACCCTCTCCAGCCCAGTTTTGTCACTCTCATAGAGCACCTCTTCGATGTAAAGGTCCATCTCCCAGCCCCTCGTGGAGACCAAGGTCAGATCCTCGATCACACAGGTCTCCTCACTCGGATCGTAGTGAGCTTCGAAAGGATCGGCGGTGTACATTGTTTGCAGTGCCAATGCGCCTTGGGCAAAAGCGTTGCAATCCGCATCCGTTTCCAGCGCATATGCTGCGGGCGCGATGCCCCAGGCTAATGCTAGGGCCAGCGCAGCGCTCCGTGTACTCGTCATTTCCAGTTCACTCCATTTTTCACATTGCGACCAAACCACACGCTTAGATCGGCTGAACGTTTATCTAAGGCTCACTCGTCAAAGGGCTCCCAGTCGATCATCACCTCACTGCCGCTGCTTTCTAGGATAGACCAAAACTGCATTTCCCCCAAGAACACAAAAGAGACAAAGGGTGCCGTGCCCAGCCCAGCCTTTGAGGTGAATTGAAGCGCTAAGTCACCACGCGGATGGGGGATCGACTCGATCAGCTCGGCCAATTCCGCCCCACCCTGTGCCCCAAAGATCGTTGTCGGCAAAGCGGTGGCAAATTCCACCCCAGTTCGTTTGAGAGCCTCTACCTGCGCCTCGGGCGGGCTGGAATTCTCGAGTAAGACCGGCCCGACATAAGGCAGGACCAGGGTCTCAAACAGCCCATCCATCACCAAGTCGATCTCCAGCGCATGCAATCGCGCAGATCCCAAGCTAAGCTGAATGGCTCTCCAATCGGTCAGATCAACCCCGCGAATATCCGCAGAAATGTTCAGCACATCTCTGTCAGTTTCGCCCACAATACCATAGGAGATTTCAAAATTCTGGAACCGCTTTTCCTCAGCCGACCAATCATAATCCAGATACAAGTAACTTCCAGAACGTGCCATCGCCTGAACGCGTGAGGTATAGCTTACAATTGGCGTTTCCAGAGCACTGCCCAGATAAGGACGCACGCCAAACAACCCAATACCCAGTGAGCGAGGCGGAAGACCATTCTGCAGCCGCTCCCATTCATCGCTGCCCCAATGGATACGCTCGATATAGAAATCCGTCATGTCCCAGCCGCGACCAGATACGAGGGTCAAATCCTTGATCACACAAAACCCGTTGTAGCCCTGATCGGGATCAAAACGGGCCTCAAAGGGTTCGGCAGAATATCCAAAGTCTTCCAGCAGCACCAGAGCTGCCTCAGCAAAGGCGGTGCAATCCGCATCCGTGTCTTCGGCATAGGCCGTAGGCGCAATGCCCCAAGCCGCAAACAGCGCGGCACTCCATAGGTGTTTCATGTGCTGTCCATCCCTTTTCACATCGAAACCAAATCACCGATCTGCGCGCCCAAAGCAATCACATGAGGGCAGGCCTTACCCGCGGCTCACCACTCGTCATTTTGCTCCTCCCAGTCGATGGTGACTTCGCTGCCGGAGCCTTGCAAAATAGATAAAATCTCCTCAAGCCAGTCCTCCATTTCGAGGATATCAAGCGTGGCGAAGGACGTGGCCCCAAGCCCCTCTTCGCTGTCCAGCGCAACTCTCAATTCACCGCGCGGGTGCGGGGTGGTCTCAACGAACTCAGCCAGCATCACCCGGCTCTCTGTCCCAAAGATCCTTGGCGGCAGGGCCGTGACATATTCCACCGCACTGCGCTTAAGCGCTTCAACCTGGGTCTCGGGCGCGCTATTACTATCCAGTAGGTTCTCATCCCGTAGCAACATGTAGATATAGGGCACAGCATTCTCGAACATCCCCTCGAACAGGAGCTCGACATCTAGATTGTGCAGTCTCGCAGTCCCCAAGCTTTGCTCAATCGTTGTCCAATCACTCAGATCGACGCCCCGAATATCGGCATATAGTTCCAGCTCATTACCGCCATAGTAGGATACCATGCCATAATAGGCCTGAAAACGGAGAAAACGCTTCTCTTCTGGTGACCAGCTATAGCGCAGCTGAAAAGTACTGCCCGGATGCGACAGAGCTTGCACGCGCGTGACATATTGCATGGCCGGGTCGTTTAAGAACCGCGCGCTCAAAAGAGCGCGCGTCCCGAATAAAGTGATATCCAACTCCTGAGGCGGAAGACGGTTTTGCAACCTCTCCACCCCAGTTTTGTCACTCTCATAGAGCACTTCTTCGATGTAAAAATCCATCTCCCAGACCCTCGTGGAGATCAAGGTCAGATCCTTAATCACACAGGTCTCATCACTCGGATCGTAACGTGCCTCGAATGGGTCGGCGGTGTACATTGTTTGCAGTGCCAATGCGCCTTGGGCAAAAGCGGTGCAATCCTCATCCGTTTCCAGCGCATATGCTGCGGGCGCGATGCCCCAGGCCGCAATAATCGCGGCGCTGCATAGGTGTTTCATGGGGTCTCTACTCCTGTTAGTGCGGCGGCGAATTCTTCGGGATCGAAGGGGGCCAGATCGTCGATTTGCTCGCCCACGCCTATGGCATGGATCGGCAGGCCGAACTTATCTGCCAGCGACACCAGCACCCCGCCTTTTGCGGTGCCATCAAGCTTGGTCATCACCAGACCGCTCACGTCCGAGACCTCTTGAAAGGTTTTCACTTGGCTCAGCGCATTTTGGCCCGTGGTCGCATCCAGCACCAAAAGCGTGTTATGGGGGGCGCTCTCATCTTGCTTGCGGATCACCCGCACGATTTTCGCCAATTCTTCCATCAGATCAGCGCGGTTCTGCAAACGCCCCGCCGTGTCGATCATCAGCAAATCCGCCCCTTCCGCTTGCGCTTTGGTCATCGCATCAAAGGCAAGGCTCGCCGGGTCAGAGCCCTCTGGCGCGGTCAAGACCGGAACCCCTGCCCGCTCGCCCCACACTTGGAGTTGCTCAACGGCGGCGGCGCGGAAGGTATCACCCGCCGCGATCACCACCTTTTTGCCCGCCGCGCGAAATTGCGAGGCCAGTTTACCAATCGTTGTGGTTTTGCCCGAGCCATTCACCCCCACCACCAGAACCACCTGCGGCCGTTTGGGATAGAGCGGCAAGGGGCGGGCGACCTGCTCCATAATCCGGGCAATCTCGCCAGACAGCAGCGCTTTGATCTCGGGCACAGAAAGCTTTTGCCCAAAACGCCCCTCGGCGATATTGCCGCTCACCCGCAGCGCCGTATCCACCCCCATATCCGAGGCGATCAACAGCTCTTCCAGCTCTTCGAGCATCTCATCATCCAGCACCCGGCGCGGCACGTCATCCCGCCCCAGCATACGCCCCACAAACCCCGGTTTTTCCGCAGGGGGCGGCGTGGGCTCGGCCTCAACAATAGCATCAAGCCCTGCATCAATTTTGGAAGCAGATCTGGTCAGCCGGTTTTTAAGCTTAGAGAAAAAGGACATGGGCACGCCTCATAAGTTTTATCCTACCTAAACATGGCGGGATGAATTGAAAAGATGCGTAAGGGCCGTGCAAAATGCCTCTTGTAAGAAATAGCGCGCTGTAACGAGTTCTTGAGACTTCTGTGCCAAGGTGGCAGCGGTACGAGTTAGTGATTTGGTGCGGTTGTGTTTTTTGTTGCCAGCAGCCTGCCAGCGGCATTGGTGCTGGCTGCCTGCCTCTTGGGCGGGGTGTTTCCGGCGCTTTCGGTGCTCAGCATCACGGTGCTGGTCTTTTGTCTTGATCGCTATGTGCCCGCGCCAAAACCTGCCGAGCATACAGACTGGATAACGCGCGCCCTTGCTGGCACTCATTTTCTGCTTTGGGGCGCGGGAATTTATGCCTTGTCCCATGGCGCATATCTCTCCGTTTTGGATATGGCGCTGATCTGGAGCGCGCTGGGTCTTTATTTTGGTCAAATCAGCAATTCAAACGCGCATGAGCTGATTCACAGCACCAAGCGGGGCCGCAAAATGCTTGGGACCGCAGTCTATGGCTCGCTGCTCTTTGCGCATCATGTCTCGGCGCATTTGCGCGTACACCATGTTTATGGCGCAACCGACAAAGACCCCAACACTGCCCGAATGGGAGAGGGGTTTTGGGCCTATCTGCCCCGCGCCTGGATCGGTGAATATCGCGCAGGTAAGGCGGTCGAGCCCCGCCGCCGCGCCTATGTGAGCTATTGGGCGCTGGCTCTGGGGGCGCTTGCGCTGGCATTTCTGCTGGGCGGCTGGCTTGGGATCCTCATGCTCATCACCCTTGCAGGCTATGCACAGTTCCAGCTCTATCTCTCTGATTATGTGCAACATTACGGGCTAAGCCGCGCGCGCCTGCCCGATGGTCGCTATGAGCCCATGGGCCCGGCCCATAGCTGGAACGCCCCGCATTGGTATTCAAGCGCCATGATGCTGAACGCCCCGCGCCACTCAGATCACCATTCCCATCCCAGCCGCGAATTTTCCGAGTTGCGCCTTGATCGCAAAACCATGCCCCAGCTGCCCCAATCCTTGCCGGTGATGGCCGTGATTGCCCTGTTTCCCGCGCTCTGGCGGCGCATCATGGACCCGCGTGTGACAATCTGGCAAAAATCAAAACCCTTGGCAGCGCCCAATCTTTGCGTCAAACTGCCCCCATGATCAGAGTATTTTGTTTTCTTGCATTGAGCGTCCCGCAGCTTGCCCTCGCCCAAGAGCGGCTCTTTGGTGATGCCTTTGAGGCCTATACGAACGGCAAAACCATGTATTTCAGCAATGGCGGGCGGGTTTTCGGGGCCGAGCAATATTTGCCGGGTCGGCGTGTGCTCTGGTCCTTTCTGGATGGCACATGTAATGATGGATCGTGGTTTTCCCAAAATGAGCAGATTTGCTTTCACTATGACAGCGAAAACGAGCCACAATGTTGGGATGTGATCTTGGGGGAGCACGGGCTGACCGTCACATTTTCTGGGCAGGGCTCCTCGCTGGAGCTTAAGGAAATTCCTGGCTTGTCTGACCCGCTGGACTGTCCCGGCCCGTTGATTGGAACTTAGCTATACCCCATCGCCCCTGACTTGAACCATTGCACCGTGGGGGTTTTGCACCCGAGCGCCCCCGCAAGGTATTTATTGGCCAAATGAAGGGGGGCGAAGTATTATGCACCATGCCACAGTTTAGAAAAGACTTCCTTGCTCGGGCGGCGGGTTTGTTTTGCGGGGTCTCATGGGGCGCGCATCAGACGCTGCAACCTTCACGCGCCCATCTGCGAATTGAATTTCTAAAGAGCTGGCCTTTTTCGCGGCCTTGCTATTTGTGATCACAGATCCTTCGGCGCGCACCACCGCATAGCCGCGCTGCAAGGTCGCCTCGTAACCTAAGCTGCGGCGCAACCTCTCAAGCGCGGCCAGCCGGTCCGCTTCGAAGGCTAAGCGCCGCTTGGTCTGCGCCCCTATTTGCGCGCTGAGCTGCGTTACGGTTTTCTGACCTGCTTCAATGTCCCGCCGCAAGTCTTGCGGTTTGAGACGCTGGCTTGCGCGCTGGAGCCGATCTGAGGCCCGCCTTGAGGCGCGTTCGAGCGCAACCGGCAGGCGCAGAGCCAGAGTGTTCACTGCATTTTGCCGCGCCATGAGCGCGCCGCGCAGCACTTGCGGCGACAGGCGAGCGGCCCGCTGCGCCAGCCCTGCGCGACGCCGATCCACCAATATTTGCAGGTTCGTGCCAAGCCGGTCGGCCCGGTCGAGCCGCTGGCGCGCGCTTTCAAACAGCCGATCCGGCGTTGGCATGGCGCGCGAGAGATCCCTGAGCCGCTGCTGGCGTTGCTGCAAAACCGAGAGCAAAACCCGGCCCAAGCGTCCCTCAGCATCGCGCAGCCAAGCGGCCAGCTCTAGGCGCACGGGTACGGCGCGCTCGGCGGCGGCGGTGGGCGTGGGCGCGCGGTGATCTGACACATAATCAATCAACGTGGTGTCCGTTTCATGCCCCACAGCAGAAATCAGCGGAATATCCGAGCCAGCTGCGGCGCGCGCCACCACCTCTTCGTTAAAGCCCCAAAGATCCTCAATCGAGCCGCCGCCGCGCGCCACAATCAGCAAATCAGGCCGGGGCAGCGCGCCGCCGGGCGTTAGCCGGTTAAAGCCCTCAATGGCGCGCGCGACCTCTGGCGCACAGGCCTGTCCCTGCACGGCGACCGGCCAGATCAGCACTTTGCGTGGAAAGCGGTCGCGCAGCCGGTGCAGGATATCGCGGATCACAGCGCCTTGGGGTGAGGTGACAACGCCAATCACTTCGGGCAGGAACGGCAGCTTTTTCTTGCGCGCGCTTTCAAACAGCCCCTCGGCCGCCAGCGCCTTTTTGCGCTTTTCCAGCAGCGCCATGAGCGCCCCCTGCCCGGCTATCGTGACACTCTGCGCGTTCAGGGAAAATTTCGACTGAAAGCCAGAGGCGGTCATACGACCTTCGGCCACGACCTCCATCCCCTCTTCGGGCATCACGCCAAGACCGGGCACTTGGCCTTTCCAACTCATGCAGGACAGCACATTGCGATCATCTTTGAGATCAAAGTAAAGATGGCCCGAGCGCGCCAGCACCACGCGCCCCACCTCGCCGCGAATGCGCACAAAGCCAAGTTCCCCCTCGATCAGCTTTTTCACCGCACCGGCAATTTCGCCAACGGTAAATTCCGGCGTGTTGGAGCCGGGTTTGGGGTCATCAATGAGATCCATGAAACGCGCCTAATCTGCCATCTTGTGCTGCTCTGAGCCCCAGCATAGAACGTGCCCCAGGTAAGACCAAGGGGGCAGCGTGATGAATATTTTGATACTGGGCGGCGGCGGGCGCGAGCATGCCTTGGCCTGGGCGGTTTCACAAAACCCCAAATGTGACCGCTTGATCGTGGCCCCAGGCAATGCGGGCATCGCGCAGATCGCAGAATGTGCCAGCCTTGCCATTGAGAACGGGGCGGCGGTGCTGGATTTTGTGCAAGCGCAAAGCATTGATTTTGTGATTATCGGGCCAGAGGCTCCTTTGGCCGCAGGTGTGTCGGATGTGCTGCGCGCAGCGGGGATCTTGGTGTTTGGGCCATCGGCGGCCGCCGCGCAGCTTGAGGCGTCTAAATCCTTTACCAAAGAAATCTGCGCGGCAGCACACGCCCCCACCGCCGCCTATGGTCATTTTACCGATGCGCGCGCGGCTAAGGACTATATCAAAGCGCAGGGCGCGCCGATTGTGGTCAAAGCCGATGGGCTGGCTGCGGGCAAGGGCGTGATCGTGGCCATGGATGAGGCAAGCGCGCTGGCGGCTGTTGACGATATGTTTGGCGGAGCCTTTGGCGGGGCGGGCGCTGAGGTGGTGATCGAAGAGTTTATGGCGGGCGAAGAGGCCTCATTTTTTGTCCTCGTTGATGGCACCGATGTGCTGCCCATTGGCACGGCGCAAGACCACAAGCGCGTCGGGGTGGGCGATACGGGGCCGAACACGGGCGGGATGGGGGCTTATTCCCCCGCGCCGGTGCTGAGCGATGCCATTGCCACCCAGGCGCTGGAAGAGATCATCAAGCCGACCATGGCCGAGATGGTCCGGCGCGGTATGCCCTATCAAGGCGTGCTTTATGCGGGGCTCATGATCGAAAACGGGCGCGCGCGGCTGGTGGAATATAATGTGCGCTTTGGCGATCCAGAATGCCAGGTTCTGATGATGCGACTTGGCGCGCAGGCGCTGGATCTGATGCAGGCCACCGCTGAGGGGCGACTATCTGAGGCGCGTGTCAACTGGAGCGATGATCATGCGCTTACGGTGGTTATGGCCGCCAAGGGCTATCCAGGAGAATATGAGAAAGGCAGTGTGATCAAGGGGCTAGAGGCGCTGCCAGAGGATAGCTTTCACCAGATGTTCCATGCCGGCACGTCCGGGGCAGAGGGGCAGATCACCGCACAAGGGGGCCGCGTTCTGAATGCCACGGCGCGCGGAGCCACCCTGAAAGAGGCCCAAGCGCGCGCCTATGCGCTTATCGAAGGAGTGGACTGGCCCGAAGGGTTTTACCGCGACGATATCGGTTGGCGGGCTTTAGCCACGTGACGACTACTGCTTAGTGGGGGTTTTGCACCCCCACACCCCCGCAAGGTATTTATTGGCCAAATGAAAGGGGCGGGCCGGGTTGCGAAACAGCCACCGAGGCTGGGGCACGTCCTGCTTGGATAAAATCATGTGCTTGGCATAAGTTAATCAAACGTACCGGCCACACGGCCCAAGAGCATAAAGGCGCGGGCAGAGCGGGTGTCGGCGGCGGCATTGATCTCGCTATCGGTGGCATTGGGCTCAAAGGCCGAGAACGCCTTATCAAAACGGCGCAGAAAGTGATGCGCGGTGTCGCGGAAAATCGGGTCTTGTTTCATGCGGGCAGAGGTAATGGCGAGGGACTCGCGCTCTCTGATCCCGCCCAAAGCCGCAACCTCTTTCCCCCGCGCCCCTTGGGCAAAGCTACGCCAGACCTCTGGGCGGGCGCGATCCGGTTTGAGATCATCCATGTAAACGCTCTCTTCACTCAACAGCGTCAAAATATCCTGGGCGGCGGTCACAAGCTGGCCGGTTTGATGATCCTGCAAGGCCCGGCGCAGGGCGTTAAAGCCCTCACTATCATTCTCGTTTTCGGGGAAATGCAGCGCGCGGATAAAGTCGTCATTGGACAGCTCGGGCCCATCTGCGGTGCTCGTCAGATCCAAAGCAAGCGCCGGCTGGTCTTCGGCTACGTCAGGCGCGGGGCTCAGTTGCGCGGTGCCCTCACGCCGTGTTGTCGAGAACATCGCCAGCGCAGTTTCCGTCTTTCGCGTGGCAGCTGCGATCTCTTCCAATTTCTCGGCAATGCGCGTGTCTGGTTGCGCCGCCGCAGCCTGTGATTGGGCCAGATAGGCTTGCTTGAGCCCCTCAAGCGTGCGCTGCACCTCTTGGCTATCACGCCGGATCACCGCAGCGGTTTTCGCCAATTGCGCAACCATCCAGATCAGCGCCACAGGCACAACAACCGCAAGCCCGGCAAAGGTCCAAGCCGCCCGATCAGCGCCGGAGGCCGCAAAGCCCATCTGCGAAAGCCCCAACACGCCGCCCAGCCAAATCACGGTCAGGATCAAAGCAATCCAATCGGCAAGCGCAAGCCCCGGTTTCACGGGTGGAGGCTGTGTCATCTCAGCGCCTCAGGCGTAGGTGATCGAAAGAATTTCATAGCCCCGCACCCCGCCGGGTGTGCGGACCTCAACACTATCGCCTTCTTCTTTACCAATTAGCGCACGGGCAATGGGCGATTTCACATTCAAGAGCCCCGCCTCCACATTCGCTTCATGCTCGCCAACGATTTGCCAAGTCTTTTCCTCGTCAGTGTCTTCATCGACGATCTGCACGGTCGCGCCAAATTTCACGGTGCCAGAAAGCGTGCTGGGATCAATAACCTCGGCCAGCCCCAAAACCGACTCAATCTCTTGAATGCGCCCCTCAATGAAGCCCTGCTTTTCGCGGGCGGAATGATACTCGGCATTCTCTTTCAAATCCCCAAGCTCGCGCGCATCCGCAATGGCTTGAATAATCGCAGGCCGCTCTTGCGTTTTGAGCTGCTTGAGTTCTGCCTCCAAGGCGGCATGGCCGCGCTTTGTCATTGGTATCTTTTCCATGAACCTCGATCTCGTCTCTTGCCCAAGCCTTCGGGCTCACTTTGGGCTGGGTACACCATAGCGTGTAATGTTACATTGATGCAGGAAATTGCAAGGGGATATCGTGCAAATAGCTCTTAGCTCTGCGAAAACGCGCCCAAATCGGCTAAAGTCCGAACCCAGCGAAGGGCAAATAGCGCACCAAGTCACCCTCATTTATGATCGCGCCCTCATGGGGCAACTCGACCAGACCCGTGGCCCAAGACAGCCCAGAGATGCGCCCCGAGCCCTCAGAGGTAAAGCGCTGCACGCGGCCCCCGTCCAGACGCGCACGCAAATATTCGCGCCGCCCCGGCTTTTTGTTTTTGGCAAATGCGGCGGGCAGCATCAGCGGCTCGGGCTCTAGCCAGCCCGCCCCAGCCATCGTCATAAGCGCAGGGCGCGCAAAGATCAGCGTGCAGACAAAGGCAGCCACGGGGTTTCCTGGCAAACCGAACACAGGGGCGCCCTGCCACATCCCCAGCGCCAAGGGGCGACCCGGTTTCACCGCGATGCGCCAAAGCTGCATGGAGCCGGTTTCGCAGAGCAGGGCAGAGACATGATCTTCGTCGCCCGCAGAGGCCCCGCCGCTGGTGATGATAACATCACATTGCGCGGCGGCCTGATTGAACCGAGCGCGCAGGTCGCTGCGATCATCGCCTACATGTCCAAGATCAACCGCGCGCATCCCCCAAGCCTCGATCATCGACAAGAGCATCGGGCGATTTGCATCGTAGATTTGACCGGGACGGGTTTTGCCGCCTGCCTGCACCAGCTCTTCGCCGGTTGACAGAACGCCGACCCGCAGCTGTTTGCGCATGGGCAGCGTGCCGAGCCCCACAGTTGCCGCAAGGCCGAGGTCAGCCGGAGTTATGAGCCGCCCCTCGGTCAAAATCACATCACCCGCAATCACATCTTCGCCAGCGCGGCGCGTGTTCGAACCCCGTTTGATCGGCCCCTGAAAGGCGATGTGCTGCCCGTCCGTTGTGACATCTTCTTGCAGCACGACGGTATCAACGCCCTGGGGGAGCACCGCGCCCGTGAGAATGCGCATTGCGTGACCTTGGGGCAGCGCTTTGGGGGCCTGCCCCGCCGCTGCGCGCGCATTAGCCAAGGGAAGATGGTGCACGCCCTCCCCGCGCCCGCCTGCAAAGCCATACCCATCCACAGCCGTATTGGCATGGGGAGGATGGGAGGTCAGCGCTTGAACATCCTGCGCCAAGATCCGCCCACGCGCGCGCACCAAGGGCAGTGTCTCCACGCCGCTTTGCACGCTCACGGCAGATTTCAGATGCGCCAGCGCCGTTTCAACCGGGATCCAATCCACACCGGCAGGCAGCGCAAAGCAATCATTGCGCATGGGAGGAGGCGAGAGCGCGGGCCGATGGCGCATCACGTATCCCGTCCCAGGCTTTGCCAAATGAAATCAGCGATTTGCGCGGTGGCGTTCAGATCGAAAACGGGCCGATCCAGGGTCAGCGCCATATCGCTGGCCACCGCGTGAATTGTCGGATCATCAGGAGCGCGCAGCTCGCGACCCGCCTCAGTGCGGTGGGTTTCGATCTTGGGGTGGGGGGCGGATTTATAGCCCTCGATCAGCACCAAATCACACGGGCTGAGCCGGGCGAGCAGATCGTCAAGGCCGGGCTCGGGCGCGCCGCGCAGCTCTTGCATCAGGGCCACACGGGCCGGGCTTGCCAGGATCACCTCCCCGGCCCCGGCTGCGCGGTGACGATAGCTGTCGGTGCCGGGGATATCCATATCCGCATTGTGGTGAGCGTGCTTGATGGTCGAGACCTTGAGCCCGCGCGCTGTGAACTCTGCCACAAGTCGCTCCGTCAGACCCGTCTTGCCCGTGTTTTTCCAGCCCGTGATGCCCCAGATTTTCAACACATATCCTCCGCCGCCCTGAGATCCTCGGGCGTGTTGATATTGAAAAACGCATCATCCTTGAAATGCGCACTGGCCGCTCCGTGCTTGTCGGTCCAAAGAACGATTTTACGCAGACCACCCGACAATGCCGCCTCAAGATCGACGCGCAACGAGACTGGCCAGAGCCCAAAGGTGGGATGGCGATTGACGCGCCCGCCCTCAGACGTAGCTGCTAAAGCGATGGGGGTGGAGGCCTTTTGCGCGGCGCTTTGCAGACGCTGCACCATATCATCAGGGAAAAACGGGGTATCGGCAGCGGCGGTCACGATATGGCTATAGCCCTGCGCGGCCCCATAATGCATGCCCGCCAAAACGCCCGCCAAAGGGCCGGGATGATCGGGCAACGTGTCAGAAATCACCGGTAGCCCATATTCCAAAAACCGCGCGGGATCCCCATTGGCATTGAGCGCCAAACGATCCACTTGCGGGCCCAAACGATCTATCACGCGGTCAAGCAGGGTGCGGCCCTTAAGAGAAATCATCCCCTTATCACCCCCCCCCATCCGCCGCGCCTGCCCGCCAGCGAGAATTATTCCAAGGGGAGGGGTCACGTTTGTTTGCTCCACTCTTTCACCCTTGCAACAAAGCTCGCGCGTTCATCCTCGGGAACAATACTCATTGGCATAACGCATGCATGAAATTTGGTATTTGCTGTGAAAACCTTATGGTCCACACGCACACTTTCAATAGCTTCCCACTTTATCGTCCACTCCGCTGTCTCTGTTCGCATGGTTAGATAATTTGCGTCAAAACTGTATGTTATGGGAACACGATACATTGGTGACGTTAGGGTCGATACTGCCAGCCCCTTTGCGAAAGAAGAATTACTACCGAGCAGTAATACAATTGTAATAACCGCTCCCAGAATGGGCGCTGCCGTAATGCTGGTTTGCCTATCCATCAGCTGAAGTAGCGCTAGAGCCGCAAGTAGAGAACTGCCAAATAGCATCACGATTGCGCTTAAGACCCGTAATGCTACATAAACCGGAAATCTAACAAGCCCCTTCCAATTTGCACCGCGATGGCAGCGGATGGCCCTTGCCATTAGTTTACTGTCCATCTCTTGGTTCAACGTATATTCGAACGTCAATTTAGGCTCCCTTTCGCCAGTGTTTGCGTTCTTCTCCGCGTTCCGCGCTTGGATCTTCGTCGCGGATCAGGCGCTCTTGCCCGGACAGGCAGGTATAGCGTTCCCCGCGCATGCGGCCAATCAGCGTCAGGCCCACTTGGCGGGCGATGTCTACGCCCCAGGCGGTGAAGCCAGAGCGCGAGACCAGCACCGGGACGCCCATCAGCGCGCATTTGATCACCATTTCCGAGGTCAGCCGCCCGGTTGTGTAGAGGATTTTGTCGCCAGGGTCCGCCCCGGTTTGCCACATCCAGCCCGCGATTTTGTCTACGGCGTTGTGGCGGCCCACATCCTCCATATAGACCAGCGGGCGATCCTGATGACACAGCACCGTGCCGTGAATCGCGCCCGCCTCTAGGTACAGGCTCGGGGTGCGGTTGATCGTATTGCTCAAGCCATAAAGCCAAGAGGCGCGCAGCTCGACCCTGGGCAGGCGCACATCCTCAAGCCCCTCCATCATATCACCAAACACCGTACCCACCGCGCAGCCCGAGGTGCGGGTTTTCTTTTTCAGCTTCTCCTCATGGGAGGTTTCATGGGCGGTGCGCACCACCACGACCTCTAGCTCTTCATCATAATCAATGCCCGTGACCTGATCGTCCGGTTTCAACATGCCCTGATTGCGTAGAAAGCCGAGCGCGAGATATTCGGGGTAATCGCCAATGGTCATGGCGGTCACGATCTCTTGGGAGTTGAGATAAATCGTGAGCGGTCGCTCCTCGATCACCGGTAAGCTCACCTCAGCCCCGGTCTGATCCTGCCCAAGCACCGCCCGCGTAAGCCGCCCGGCCTGCGGATCCGGGGCAATCAGATAATCTGTCAGCTCAAGTTTCGCCAATTGCATCCCCTTTGCGCGCGCTCTAACGTCCCCTTCGCAACATAGGAGCTCTCGTGACATACACCAGTCCCAAATCGGCCTTTTGGGCCGGGTTTCGCGACGCGCTGCCCTTCATCACTGTGGCGGCGCCCTTTGCCTTGCTCTTTGGGGTTTTGGCAACAGAGGCGGGGCTGAATGTCTTTGAAACCCTTGCCTTTTCTGTGGTGGTCATTGCGGGTGCGGCGCAGTTTACGGCCTTGCAATTGATGGAAGAGAATGCGCCGACGGTGATCATCCTGGCCTCAGCTTTGGCGGTGAATTTGCGTATGGCGATGTATTCGGCGGCCCTGACCCCGCATTTGGGCGCGGCCTCGCTGGGGCGGCGGATCATTGCGGCCTATTTCCTAGTTGACCAGGCCTATGCGCTGTCGAATTTGAAGTTCGAAGAGCGCCCCGAAATGAGCCTGGCGCAGAAATATGCCTATTTTATGGGCACGGTCGCGCCAGTCTGTCCGCTTTGGTACATCTTTACCTGGGTGGGCGCAGCGATTGGCAGGGCCGTGCCGGAAACCTGGGGGATTGATTTCATTATGCCGCTGGCCTTTCTGGCGATGATTGGCCCGGCCCTGCGCACCCCTGCTCATGTGATGGCAGCGCTTGTGGGCATCATCGTGTCGCTGCTGAGCGCGGGGTTGCCTTATAATCTGGGGCTCATCATAGGCGGGCTGGCCGGGATGAGCGCGGGGGCACGCACTGAGCTTTGGATGGAGGGGCGGAAATGAGCGGTGATCTGCAACTTTGGGTGATCATCATCGGGCTCGGGATTGGCAGCTTTGCCATCCGCTTTGCCTTCCTCGGACTGATCGGAAATCGGGATTTGCCGCCTTGGATCTTGCGGCATTTGCGATACACAGCTGTGGCGATCCTGCCTGCGCTGGTTGCGCCCTTGGTGGTCTGGCCGCAAGCCACTGGGGGAGAGCCTGACGTTTCGCGCATGGCGGCGGCTGCTGTGGCGCTGGCGATTGGGGTTTTGACCAAGAATGTGGCCCTGGCTGTGCTGCTGGGAGCTGGAACGCTTTACCTGCTTTAACCTCTTCGCGCCGCCTCTTCAGCCGCTTTCACCCCGTCGATAATGTCGCCCTCATCATCTTCGTAATAACGGTCGGTGATCACATCGGCGCGGTTGCCAAATTGCTCGGCCAGCTTATTCGGGAAAAACACCGGGCGGATGTCCTGGAAACCGGGGAGTTGCGCAAGGATTTTCGAGATGGACTGCGCACAATGCGCATCGGCCACCGCGCCATTTGCCTCCACCAGAGCAAGCGCCTGGGCGGCAATCTCGGGGGAGACCTCAATTTCCTGGGTCATCACATGGTAAGCGATACGCGCATGGGCGCTGCGGAACCGGCGGAATTGCAGGTCAGATATCCCATAAAGCACATCGCCATGTTCGGTAACGTAATCATGACGATAAGAGCCCGCCGGGTCAAAAATCACCCGATGCGCGCCCGAGATCATCAACGCAGAATGCCCGCCCGAGCCCGAACGATTATTGACCATGGTGATCAAAGTCAGCGTTGGCGGCCCGTCAACGGCGACATAGGCCCCTTGCTGCACCTCAGCAGGCAAAGGCCCCTGCCCACCCCCAACAGCGCAAGCGGACAGAGCCGCACAGAAGAAGAGACCGGTGAGGGAACGCATCACACGCCTCCTATTTCTTCACACAAGATTGATCACTCGATAACACGCGGCTTTCGTCCCCATCTCGCGGTCAGCCCGCCACTTTCGGCACCGACCACTCAAGACGGGGTATATCTGCTATCAAACAGCAAAAATCGCCATAAAGATGAACAGCGCAAGTAAAAAGATCACGGACCATTTGGTCCATGCGATAAAGCCGTCATACGTTTTTTCCTGAACCGAGATGTCCATTTCGCCGTGCTTATGCTCGCCCATGATATGTTCCTGTTGGTTACGTTTCTCGTCGTGTTGCGTTAGTAGATTCGCGCGTCTCTGTCATCTAGTCAAATCGGCGCAGTTTAGTCTTCAAGGTCTTCGCCAAGGCGGAAGCCAATGCGGTTTGGCGCGGCCGTTGGACGTTGTTTGGGCAATGCGCGCAGCATCACATTGAGCTGGCTGACATGCTGCATCAGTTGCGTTTTGGCCCCGCTCTGATCGCTGCCGTAGAAGGTGATCATATCGGGATCGAAATACCCCATCCCCTCAATCCGCAGCACGCCCTGGTCGGAGCCAGCAAAGCCCATCGCCACCTCATGATCTGCATCAAGATCTTTTTCGAAGGCCTGGATATAGAGCACAACCCGCTCATAAGCCCAATGGGCTGGGCTTTTGGTTATGGCGTGCTGGGCAATGTTTTCAGGTAGTTCTTGTGGTCCCGTAGGCGCGCCCTCGGTTGTATGCGCCTCATAGCGGCGGGGCAGCTCTGTATCTTGTTGGTTTGGCATTGCGCCCCTTTCCACGGAATCATGTATCACAATAGCTTAGAACGGTAGCTAAGAAGTTTACAAGCCAGCAACGGATTTACTCTGCCGCCACCTCGCCCTGCATACCAAGCAGGGGGCGCAAATAACGCCCCGTATGGCTGCGCGCCACGGTTGCCACGGCTTCTGGCGTGCCCGCTGCAACGATCTCTCCGCCGCCATCACCGCCTTCGGGACCAATATCAATGATGTGATCAGCGGTCTTGATCACGTCCAGGTTATGCTCAATCACGATGACCGTGTTGCCCTGATCGACCAATTCATGCAGCACCTCCAAGAGCTTACGCACATCTTCGAAATGCAGCCCCGTGGTCGGCTCATCCAGAATATACAGCGTGCGCCCGGTGGAGCGTTTGGCGAGTTCTTTGGAAAGCTTTACCCGCTGCGCCTCCCCCCCCGAGAGCGTTGTGGCTTGCTGGCCCACCTTGATATAGCCAAGCCCCACACGCATCAAAGCATCCATTTTATCGCGTATCGCGGGCACGGCTTGGAAAAACTCTTGCGCATCTTCAACCGTCATATCAAGCACATCGGCGATGCTTTTACCCTTGAACTTAATCTCAAGCGTTTCGCGATTATAGCGCGCACCTTTGCAGGTTTCGCATTCCACATAGACATCGGGCAGAAAGTGCATCTCGATCTTGATCACACCATCGCCCTGGCAGGCTTCACAGCGCCCGCCCTTGACGTTAAAACTAAAACGCCCCGGTTTATAGCCGCGCGCTTTGGCCTCTGGCAGCCCGGCAAACCAGTCGCGGATCGGAGTAAATGCACCCGTATAGGTCGCAGGGTTTGAGCGGGGCGTGCGCCCGATAGGCCGCTGATCAATGTCGATCACCTTATCCAGGTGCTCGAGCCCCTTGATCGTCTCACACGGCGCCGGGGTCTGGCGCGCCCCATTGAGCCGCATCGAAGCGGTTTTGAACAAGGTTTCAATGGTGAGCGTCGATTTTCCCCCGCCGGAAACGCCGGTCACACAGACAAATTTGCCCAAAGGAAAATCGGCAGTGACGTTCTTAAGATTGTTGCCACTCGCGCCTTTGATGGTGAGCTTTTTCTTATTGCCCTTGCGCCGCTTCGTGGGGACGGAAATCTCGCGCTTACCGCTCAGATATTCCCCGGTGATGCTGCCACGCGCCTCAGCCACCTGTTGCGGCGTGCCATGGGCAATCACCTGCCCCCCATGCACGCCCGCGCCAGGACCAATGTCAAAGACATAATCCGCCTCGCGGATCGCATCCTCGTCATGCTCGACCACAATCACCGTATTGCCTTGATCGCGCAGGTTTTTCAGCGTTCCCAAGAGCCGGTCATTATCGCGCTGATGCAACCCAATAGAGGGCTCATCGAGCACATAAAGCACCCCGGTCAGCCCCGAGCCGATCTGCGAGGCAAGCCGAATGCGCTGGCTCTCCCCGCCGCTGAGCGTACCGCTAGAGCGCGACATGGTCAGATATTCCAGCCCCACATTGTTCAAAAACCCGAGCCGCTCTCGGATCTCTTTCAAAATCGCGCGGGCGATCTCATTATTCTGTGCGCTCAGATGCTCGGGCACGCTCTGACACCAAGCGTAAGCCTCACGGATCGACATTTCGACCACATGACCAATATGCAGCCCGGCGATCTTGACCGCCAACGCCTCTTGCCGCAGCCGATAGCCACCGCAACTGGCGCAGGAGCGATTGTTCTGATAGCGCTCAAACTCCTCGCGGATCCAGTTGCTGTCGGTCTCGCGATAGCGCCGCTCCATATTGGGGATGACACCCTCAAAAACCCGGCTCACTTGATAAACGCGACCACCCTCATCATAGCGAAATTCGATCTCTTCCTCGCCCGAACCATAGAGAAATACTTGTTTGATATGGGCGGGAAGATCTTTCCATTTGGTGTTTTTGTTGAACTCATAATGCTTGGCGATGGCATCAATGGTTTGCAGAAAATAGGGGGATTTTCCCTTGCGCCAAGGTGCCAGCGCCCCGTCCGAAATCTTAAGGCTCCGATCGGGGACGACCAACCGTTCGTCAAAAAACAGCTCCATCCCCAAACCGTCACAATCGGGGCAAGCCCCAAAAGGCGCGTTAAAGGAAAACAGCCGCGGCTCAATCTCAGGGATGGTAAAGCCGCTTTCAGGGCAGGCGAATTTTTCGGAAAACACCACGCGTTCGGGATCGCCCTCCCGCGGAGCGGTTTCAAACACGGCAATGCCATCCGCCAGATCAAGCGCCGTGCGCAAACTATCGGCCAGACGCGTCTCCATGCCCGCGCGCACCACAATCCGGTCCACGACGACGTCAATGTCATGCCGGAATTTCTTATCCAGCGTGGGCGGCGTGTCCAGCTCGTAAAATTCCCCATCCACCTTGACCCGCTGAAAGCCTTGCTTGCGCAGCTCTAAGAACTCTTTCTTATACTCGCCCTTGCGATCGCGGATAATGGGGGCCAGCAAATAGCCGCGCGTGCCCTCCTCCTGCGCCATGAGCCGGTCCACCATATCCTGCACCTGCTGCGCCTCAATCGGCTTGCCAGTGGCCGGAGAATACGGCGTGCCCACCCGCGCAAAGAGCAGGCGCATATAATCGTAGATCTCGGTTACTGTCCCAACAGTGGAGCGTGGGTTTTTCGAGGTGGTCTTTTGCTCAATGGAAATGGCGGGGCTGAGGCCGGAAATATGGTCCACATCCGGCTTTTGCATCATATCAAGGAATTGGCGCGCATAGGCCGAGAGGCTCTCAACATAGCGCCGCTGCCCTTCCGCGTAGATCGTATCAAAGGCAAGCGAAGACTTGCCCGACCCAGAAAGCCCCGTGATCACCACAAGCTGATCGCGCGGAATATCCACGTCAATGGATTTCAGATTATGCTCGCGCGCTCCGCGCACTTCGATATGCTTTTGCTCAGCCATTGCGCTCACCCTCTTGCATGGGGGTCAACATAGGCTAACAACGCAGAACAGCCAATGCCAATTTCAGAACAAAAGCAAAACGAGCACCAAAACGCGGGGGCCGAAGGCCCCCGCCCCCTCACACGCCGCGCGAAGCGCGGCCCCCCTCAAAAATGTATGGCTTTGCCATACGCATCCAGCGTGGCTTCATGCATCATCTCTGAAAGAGTTGGATGCGGGAAGACGGTGTTCATCAAATCCTCTTCCGTTGTTTCGAGCTGCCGCCCGACAACGTAGCCCTGGATCAACTCGGTCACCTCGGCGCCCACCATGTGGGCGCCCAGAAGCTCGCCGGTTTTTGCGTCAAAAACCGTCTTGATCAAGCCGTCAGGCTCGCCCAAGGCAATGGCTTTGCCATTGCCTATGAACGGAAAGCGGCCCACTTTTACATCATAGCCCAGTTCTTTCGCTTTACCTTCGGTAAAGCCCACCGATGCCACCTGGGGGTGGCAATAGGTGCAGCCTGCGATGCTTTCCGGTTTCACCGGATGCGCAGGCTTGCCTGCGATCAAATCGGCCACCATCACACCCTCATGGGAGGCCTTATGCGCCAGCCATGGCGCACCTGCGATATCGCCAATTGCATAGAGCCCGGCTACGCCGGTGCGGCAGAATTCATCCGCAATCACATGGGTGCGGTCGATTTTCACTCCAAGCGCCTCAAGGCCAAGCCCTTCGACATTGCCGACGATGCCGACAGCGGAAATCACCGTATCAAACTCATACTGTTCGATTTTCCCGCCCGTTTCTATATGCGCAGTCACTTTGCCTTTGCCCCGATCAAGCTGCTTGACCATCGCCTTTTGCATAATCTTCATGCCCTGCTTTTCGAAAGCCTTCTTTGCAAAAGCCGAGATTTCAGCATCCTCTACGGGCAGCACGCGGTCCATGACCTCGACCACTGTCGTATCAGCACCCAGCGTGTTGTAGAAGCTGGCAAACTCAATACCAATCGCCCCAGAACCAATAACCAACAGCTTTTTCGGCATGCGCGGCGGCATCAGCGCGTGTTTATAGGTCCAGACCAGCTCGCCATCCGCCTCAAGCCCCGGCAGCTCGCGCGCACGCGCGCCTGTGGCGAGAATGATGTTCTTAGCTTTCAGCTCTTGCGCGCCTTTTTCTGATTTCACCGAGAGCTGGCCCGGCGCCGCCACAGTTGCCGCGCCCATGATCACTGTGACCTTGTTCTTTTTCAGCAAATGCCCCACACCACCGGAGAGCTGTTTGGCCACGCCGCGCGAGCGTTTCACCACAGCTTCCAGATCGTAATCTATACCATCCGCTTTCAGGCCAAACTCCTTGGCACGATGCATGAGATGAAACACTTCTGAGGAACGCAGCATCGCCTTGGTCGGAATGCAGCCCCAGTTCAGGCAAATTCCGCCCAGATGTTCGCGCTCGACCACACAAGCCTTAAGACCGTTTTGCGCGGCGCGAATGGCTGCGACATAGCCCCCCGGCCCTGCTCCTACTACGATTACATCAAACTCTTGCGTTGCCATCAGACACTGCCCTTTTGCCGGTCGAAGAAATTAGTTTACCATTAAACTAATTTACGCAAACCGACAATCAGCGCGGAGCGCGACAAATGCGCCTTGTGCCTTACACGGCTTTTTTCATCTCTATTTGCCGCAGCGTTCCGCCATATCCGCCATTGGCCAAATGCTCTCTTTCGGCCTGGGTAGAGCTACGACCAAGCGCCGCGTTACGATGCGGGAAGCGGCCGAATTGGCGGATCACTTCGCGATGGGCGCGGGCATGCACCAGGTTCATCGCGCCTGTTTCTGGCATACGTTCGAACATCAAGCGCACACAACGCTCTTGATCACATAGATTCTCCGAATGCATCATGGGCAGGTAAAAGAACTGCCGGGCGGGTTCATCGATTTTCAGATCCCAATTTTTGTCAACGGCCTGTTTGGCTGCGGCGAGTGCCATGCGGTCGGAGCTGAACGCTTTGGGCGAATCACGGAACATATTACGGGAAAACTGGTCGGTCAGGATGATATAGGCCAGCGTGCCGCTCGGGTGGGTCAACCACATCGAAAACCGCCCGGCCATGGCATCAATCCAGGTGTCCTCAAAATCGCGGACTATCTTTGCATCAATCTCAGCATCCACGCGATACCAGTCGGCCGGCCCAAGCTCATCAAGCCAAAACTTCAGAATCTCTTCAGGTCCCATCTCCACCCTTCCCCGCAGGCTAACACCGCCCAATTCGTTAACAGTATTGTTACAATTCACTTAAACTCTACAAGACCTAACCGCACTTACAAAATAAAAAAATCTGGCTGGTTAACCGGTAGAACTCTCTTCTTCAAGCGCCTCTTCAATCGCAATATCTTGTGCCACCTCTACAGCCATCGCACCAGCCGCTGGCATAACAGGGACATATGACCCGGTATCTTCCACATCAATGGTTGCACGCTGGGTCATCCGATAGAGGCCATAAATAACTAAAATTGCAAATAATGAAATCGTGAACCAGAAAAACCCGGAGGGGCCGACAAAGGACATGGTGGATCCAACAATCAGCGGCCCTCCAATGGCGCCCAATCCGTTAATGAAGACCATGCCCCCAGACGCTCCGGCCATATCATCAGGATCAAGAAAGTCATTGGTATGCGCGATGAGCAGCGAATAGAGCGGGTTTGCCGCGCCCCCCATCAAAAAGGCTGCCGCCAAGAGCATCGGGAAGCTGTCGCCATAAAGCGCACCAATCAGCGCACCCGCCCCGCCAATCGCTGAGACTGCCACAATCAGTTGCCGCCGGTCAACGCGATCTGAAATCCAGCCAATCGGAAACTGCGTAACAATCGCCCCGATAAAGAAGGTCGAGACAAAGGTCGAAATCTCCGCTAGGCTCAACCCCGCCTCGGTGCCATACACCGCAGACATACCGAATTGCGCCGCAAAGATGCCCCCCAAAAGAAACATGCCCACGCAGCCAAGTGGAGAGAATTGCATGAGCTCCTTTATGGTTGTGGACTTCGTGCGCTCAAAGGCCGGGGTGGGGCTGATAGAGAGCAAAATCGGGGTGATGGCAACGGACACCAAAATCGAGGGGATCACAAACAAGATAAAGCCCGACGGATCTGCAGTCAAAAGCAGCTGCTGCGCGGCCACGATGCCCACCGTCTGAATGATCATATAGGCCGAGAGTGCCTGCCCGCGTGTGTCATTGCTCGCGGCGTTATTCAGCCAGCTTTCGGCGGTCACATACACGGCAGAAAAGCAGAACCCAATCAGCACGCGCCCCGCGATCCACACCCAAATATCAGGCAGCGCCGGAAACAGGATCATGACAGCGGAGATCATAGAGGCCAGCGCAGCAAAAACCCGCACATGCCCGACGCGCTGGATAAGCCCAGGCGCCATGCGCGAGCCGCCCAAGAACCCCAGAAAATAGGCCGAGTTAACAATCGCCATCTGCGTGACGGTAAATTCTTCGATCTCGCCGCGCACCCCAAGAAGCGTGCTTTGCATGCCATTGCCGACCATCAACAGGCCCATGCCCAAGAGCAGCGCCCAGGCGTTTTGGATAACTTGAATCATGGCGCCCCTCGTACACGCTATAGGTGTACAATCTTCTCAATCGCGGCGCTTTACGTCTAGCAATTTGCGACCCCTCTTGCGGCGTTTTTGCGCCATATCCCGGTTTACGGCAAAAGCAGCGATGCATCGCCATATGAAAAGAAGCGGTAGCGCTGCGCAAGCGCATGGGCATAGATTTCTAAGATCCGCTCGCGCCCCATCAAGGCTGAGACCAGCATCATGAGCGTGGATTTGGGCAAATGGAAATTTGTCATCAGCCCATCGGCCACGCGAAATTCAAAGCCTGGATAGATGAAGATATCCGTATCGCCTTCCCAAGGGGTTATCTGACCACTTTCGCGGGCGGCGGTTTCGATCAAGCGCAGCGCTGTTGTGCCCACCGGGATGATGCGCCCGCCCGCCTGTTTTGTCGCCGTGATCTGAGAAGCAGCCTGCGCGCTCACCTGCCCCCATTCGCTATGCATTTTGTGCTGCGTGACATCTTCGACTTTGACCGGCAAAAAGGTGCCTGCGCCCACATGTAAAGTCACAAATGAAAATTCGACGCCGCGGGCTTTAAGCGCCTCAAGCAATGCATCGTCAAAATGCAGCGACGCCGTGGGGGCCGCAACCGCGCCAGTTTCACGCGCAAAAACCGTTTGGTAATCATCTTTGTCCTGCGCATCGGCCGCCCGTTTCGCAGCGATATATGGAGGGAGCGGCATCGCGCCCGCTTGGTTCAGCGCCGCCTCAAATGCATCGCCCTCTAGGTTAAAGCGCAGCCTGCCCTGCCCATCCTCAACCGCGACCAGCTGCGCGCGCAGTTGCTTGGAAAAGGCAATTTCTTCGCCAATTTTTAACTTGCGCAATGGCTTGATTAGCGCCGTCCAATCTCCCTGCGCTGTTGGGCTCAGCAGCGTGACCTCAATCTTGGCCTGCACCGCCCCTTGGCCGGTTTGGCGTGTTCGCGTGCCATTAAGCCGCGCTGGAATGACCTTAGTGTTGTTGAGCACCAGCCGATCACCGGGGCGAAAAATCTTGGGCAAATCAGAAACAACCCGGTCTTCAATCCCAGTCCCTTGCGCCAGCAGCAATCGCGCCGCGCTACGGGGCCGCGCAGGCCGGGTCGCGATCAGCTCTTGGGGCAGGTGAAAGTCGAAATCATCAAGCTTCATAGGGGGGTTATCTTTCTATCTCTTCTCGCTCGCGCCGCTCACGGCGGGGCCTTTTGGGCTGCTCCAGCACTTCTGGGGAATTGCCCCCGGCCGCTTCGCCAGGCTCAAGCGTCAGCTTTGGAGGCGGGCGGCGAAAGATCTCGCGGAAAATGCTCGGGGTTAGGATAGACAGCGGGTTGACCTTGATCTTTGGATCATCCGCGGTACCTTTGATACGGAAATTGATGCCGACAATGCCCTCGCCACGACCTGTGACCACAGCGCCAACGCCATTGACCAAATAAAACGGCGAGAACACGCCCTGCATATCAAGCACTGTCTCATTCACATGGTAGATGCCCTCCACCGACAGGCCCATAGAGGGGCCAATCGCGCTGGCATGGGTCAGTGTCACCCGATCCGGCGTGAGGCGAAAGGCGGCATCAACCGAGCTAAAATGCAAGCCCGCCCCTTTCATCTGCTCAAGCAGCCCCACAACCGAAAGTGCATTGAGCAAAGCAGCAAAGGCGGGGGCGTCAATCACCCGTGTGCCTTTGATATGCAGCGCGCCATTAAACCCGCCAGCCGTGCCCACAGGGTCCAGCGTCAACTGCATCTGCCCGCCGCGCGCTTTTTCCAGAAAATCCGCAGCGGCGAACACCGCCCCACCATCATTTGAGGTGATGTTAAATGAGCTGCGCCCGCCTTTGGGTTGCACCGTTCCGCTGACCTCGGCGCGGCCATTGACCAGACCGGAAAAGCGCCCTCTGAGCCCTCCTGAGAGATCAAAAAGCCCCGTCATATTGGTCAGCGCGATTGTGTCGGTGATCTGAAGGCGTTCAAGCACCACGGATAAAGGTGCATCAGAACCAGCGCTTGATGAACCGCCCGTTGAGCCGCCAAACGCCGCTTTGCGCAAATCCAGCCGCCCGCCCAAGATGGCGATCTGAGGCGCCCGCCGCGCCCCGCGCCCCTTGATACGCAGCGTGGCATTAAGCCAGTCATAGACCCGCAGCGTTGATAGACGTGCCTCGCGCAGCCCACCGCTCTCGGTCAGATCAACGCGCCCCTCAACCAGAAATCCAGGCGCGCGCAAGAACAGGCGATCAATGCGAACCGGTGGGCTTAATGATCCGGCCAAGCGCAGCTCCCCCGATCTGCTTGCCGATTTGCGCCAGCCAAGCTCAGGGATGGACATACTGAGGCCCTCAAGCGAGCTGGCAGCGGAAAAGCTTGGGGCCATGTCGGGCGAGAGGCTCATATCAACACGCACCGGCGTTTGTCCGCGCATCTGACCTATGGGCAAAACCAGCCCTAACGCCTTAGCGCTTTGCTCAGATAGATCAAAATCAACACGAATATTTGAGGAGCCATCCCCCCCCTGCCCCAGGTCCTGCCACCAGAGTGCACGACCCGGCACGCCGTTCAACCGAACATCCCCAGAAATTTCCACCCGGTCATTATCCGCCTTTACAAAAACCGCATCGGCGCTCAATTGGCGATCCGGCACCAGCTCTGCGCTTGTGAGCTGCACCACTTTCGCCGCCGCCTCAAATCGCGTCTGACGCCGGAGCTCTTTCTTGCCCAGATCCAAATCCAGCTTGGCTTGCGCAACCACCTGTCCTTGCGCGACATCGGCAGCCAGATCCGTGTCCTTGAGCAGCTCGATGGGCGGCAGGTTCAACAGGCGCAAAAGGTCCGGCAGATCAGCAGAGACATTCACCCGCACCTGCGCAGGCACGCGCCCTTTTTGGGTCACATCAGGAATGATAAAACTACTGCCCGACAAATTTGCCAGCTGTCCTTGTGGCGCGCGCATATGGCCCTGCGAAAGGGTGACCGCGAATTGATTGCTGAGCAGCTCCGCCGAGCCGAGCGCACCGAAGATGGCAGGAACTTCGGGCAGAACCGTCATCTCGGTATCTGCAAATTGAAATCCAAGATAGGTATCGGGCGCAGCGCCGGGTTTTGTGCGCAAGGCAAAATCGAGCCCTTGGATTTGCGCAGCGACCAGGTTTTGTGCAATCCAGCGGCGCGTGTTAGGCGCAACAGTTTTGGGCCAAAGCGCCAGCACTTGTGCCTCATCAGTCTGCGGCATATGCGCATCTATCGCCACGCGCCAGCCTTCATTCTGAGCCGAGATCTGCCCGGTCGCAAAGGCGCGCCGCTCTCCTTGTGTGGCGCGAAACTCACCAACGTCAATCACGAAAGGATCTAGGCGCAGCCGCATATCCAGATCTGCGCTTTCCACGTCGATTGGCGCCTCATAAAGCCCCGGCGGGTTCAGCACCAACCCCGTCAGCGAAAATTGCGCAACCATATGCGTGAGCTGCCCGTCGCTCAGCCCAAAAAGCTCGGCCTCCCCCGAACCGCGCCCGGTTACCCAATCACTCTCAAGTGCAAGCTCATCAAAGCGCAGCACGTTGGTTTTGGGATCAAGGGCAAAATAGGTGCGCGCCGATTGAAAGGGAATTGGCCGCGTTTCCTCGCTGGGTTGCAGCACCCCTTGTCCGATTTGCAGCGTCGCGCTTAACGGGGTGAACGCGCCCGCATCATCCACACCGCCGCGCATCGCACCAGAAATGGGCGCGCGCAGGGTCGCCAGCCAGCTTAGCGCGGGGCTGCTGGCCGCTAGGTCAATGGCTGCAAGGTCTTCGAATGAGACGCCGAACTCGGATTGAACCGCACCGATTTGCGAGCTGTAATTGGCCTCCATCGTCGCGACCCCGGCCCCGCCAGACAACAGCGCCAGGTCCGCAGACAAACGCAAATCACTTTCCTCGCGCACCAGCCGCAGCCGCGCGCCATCCACCGTCCAAGAGCGATCCGCGCGCAAATCGTCAAATTGCAGTGTCACCGCGTCGGCATCAACGGTTTGCAGCTGCGCAAAGGCGGGCAGGACCAGAATGCGATCCAGCGCATTGATCAATCCCGGCAAACTCGCCGCCTCTTGCAAGACCGCATCCGATTGCAGCGAGGCACTCAGACGCATCCGGCCCTGCATGTCGCGCTGAAGCTTGCCCACCGCGCCCGAAAGCTGGATCGTCAATGCCTGCACTTGGCCATTCAGCAGCGCGTTGCCAGCAAGCTCAGCGCGCGCGACGCGAAACGCCACCAATTCTTGCCCGCCGGGATCAAAGAGCTGCACATCCTGCAACTCGATCACCGGGCGCCAGCCTTCCAGCACCGCGACACGAACCTGCCCCACCTCAAGGCCAAGCCCATTCAAGGTTTGCTCCACGCGCTCTTGCACACGTTCCACCAGGGGCTGGGGCACGGTCACAGGCCGATCAACCAAGAAAATAACAGCCCCAGAGGCGACAACAATCAAAAAGCCCGTACAGAAAAACAGCAGGCGCGCGACCCGAATGAGCCATCGTCGCTGTTTTGGCTTTGCTTTTTCTTCACTCATTGCTTTAAGCTGTACCGCTCTGACCTATCTTGCCAATGTAATTCAACCAATCCACCTTGACCAGGACAGCATAGACCATGACCGAGATCCAAGACACCGCACCCGATTTCACCTTGCCCATCACGGGCGCAGATCCGCTGAGCCTGTCCAGCTTGCGCGGCAGCCCCGTGGTGCTGTTCTTTTACCCGCGCGATGACACCTCGGGCTGCACCAAGGAAGCGATTGCCTTTTCTGAGCTGAAAGAGACATTTGACGCAATGGGGGTGCATGTCCTTGGTATTTCTAAAGATAGCATGAAAAGCCATGATAAATTCGTGGCCAAACACGCGCTGACCGTGCCGCTATTGTCGGACGAAGAGGGCGATGTCTGCGAGCGCTACGGCGTTTGGAAAGAGAAAAACATGTATGGCAAGAAATTCATGGGGATTGAGCGCTCGACCTATCTGATTGACGCCAGCGGGCAGATCGCGCAGATCTGGCGCAAAGTGAAGGTGCCCGGCCATGCCGAGGCGATATTGGAGGCGGTCAAATCCCTGTGACAAAAACGCTGACACAGATGGCTCTTGAAGTGCTCACCACAGCCGATGGGCGTGAAAAGACCGCGCTCAGCCGCGAACATGCCGCCACCTGGCGCGCGGCGCGCGATGCGGGAGAGAGCATTGAGATCGGGATTGGCACCCCGCCCATGCACCCTGCCCGCCCCGATAAGCCAGAGCTGCTCAGCCCGCGCGATGTGCCGCGCCGCCGTCCTGGCAGCCCGCAGGGGCGGATCGCGCTTTTGCATGCGGTGGCCCATATTGAGCTGAACGCGGTGGATTTGCATTGGGATATCATCGCGCGTTTTGGTCATGTGCCCATGCCACTGGGGTTTTACGATGATTGGGTGAAATCGGCGGATGAGGAATCCAAGCATTTCAACCTCATGTGTGACTGCCTAGAAGAGCTGGGCTCGCATTACGGCGCTCTGCCCGCCCATGCTGGTATGTGGCGCGCCGCAGAAGATACCGCCGAGGACTTGCTTGGTCGGCTCGCAGTGGTGCCCATGGTTCTGGAGGCGCGCGGCCTGGATGTGACCCCTGGCATGATCGAGATTTTTGAAAAGGCGGGCGCTGATTCTGCGGTGGATGCCCTGCGCGTGATTTACGCCGAAGAGGTGCACCACGTCTCATATGGCTCCAAATGGTTCAATTTCTTATGCGGGCGCGACGATCTTGACCCGGTGGTGGTGTTTCATGATCTGGTGCGGCGCTATTTTCACGGCGGGCTCAAACCGCCCTTTAACGAGGAAAAACGGGCCGAGGCAGGAATCCCCCCCGATTTTTACTGGCCACTTGCGCAAGATAACGGGCCATAGCCGCATCCAAAGAATCACCTCGCGCGTTTCAGCGATCAAATGAGCGATCAGCAAGACTTTGCCGCAATCACGAAAATGTTAACAAACCCCTTTATTTTATGACCCAGTTGGGGCAGCCACACCCGACTTGCTGCACCGGCTGCTCTCAAGTAACATGAAATCGCTGCGCTTTGGGCCCCTGCCGTTACGCGCAGCGCTTGGGGGTAACAAGAATAGGAGCTGGAGCGCATGCGAGTTTCCTTTGCGAGACGTGTGGATTCCGCGCTAGAAGGATATTTTCCCGAGCGGCGCGTGTTCCTGAAATCCGACGAAGACACCCGGTTTATTCGGCTTAAGCCCACGACGCAGTTCCTGACCTTTATGAGCACCGCTGTTGTGATTGCCTGGGTGATCGTTGCAACAGCCGTTATTTTGATGGATTCTATCGGCTCGGGTAATTTGCGCGAACAAGCCAAGCGCGACCAGCAAAACTACGAAACCCGCCTCAATCTATTGGCCCAGCAGCGTGACACTCGCGCCGCCGAAGCGATCGCAGCGCAGCACCGGTTTAACGCAGCCCTAGAGCAAATCTCGCTCATGCAATCGGATCTGCTCGCCTCAGAAACCCGCCGCAAAGAAGCGGAAGACGGCATTGAAATCATTCAAAAAACCCTGATGCGCACCATGAAAGAGCGCGAAGAAGCCCGCGCGCGCGTGGATGAACTCTCCCAACAAATGACCCTTGCGCAAATTGACGGCGGCAGTGGCGAGCTGGTCAACCCGGCGGATCTCGACATGATGATCGCGGCGCTCTCGGGGCTTTCACATCAAAGAGATAGCGCCAAGAGCATTGCAGAAAAAGCAACTGAGGATGCCGAGAGCGCCCGGCTTGAGCTGGCCCTGTCCGATGAGCAGCATGACCACATTTTCCGCACGCTTGAAGAGGCCATGACGGTTTCTGTCGCACCGCTTGATAAAATGTTCCGCGCCGCTGGCATGCCCACCGATCGAATCCTAGAAGAAGTGCGGCGCGGCTATTCTGGTCAGGGCGGCCCACTTATCCCGCTCAGCATGCCGGAAAGCGATGACGCATCCACCGCCAGCACCGAGCGCGCCAATCTCCTGCTGAAACAATTTGATCAGCTCAACCTCTATCGCATCGCAGCCGAACAAGCGCCCTTTTTTAATCCGGTCCAGGATGTCTACCGCTTCACCTCGCCCTATGGACCGCGGCGCGATCCCAAAACCGGCGGGCGGCGCATGCATAGGGGGGTGGATTTTGCGGCGCGATCTGGCACACCGATCTATGCTACCGGGGATGGTGTCGTGATCAAAGCTGGCTGGGGCTCTGCCTATGGCCGCCTGGTAAAAATCAAGCACGCCTTCGGAATAGAGACCCGCTATGCCCATCTTTCGCGAATTGATGTAAAAGTTGGACAAAGGGTCTCGCGTGGAGAACGGATTGGTGCTATGGGAGCCACTGGGCGGGTGACCGGCGTGCATCTTCACTATGAAGTGCGAGTAGGAGGAGAAGCCGTCAATCCGATGATCTATATCAAGGCAGCAAACGATGTTTTCTAAGAGCAAAATCAACGAACCCGGCGCTGGTATGGCAGAAAAACCAACAGCTCCAGAAGCGGCCCCAAAGCCAACAACGCAAGCCCCGGCGGCAGATTACAAAGCCCAAGCGGCCCCCAAGGCAAAGCCCCCCGCCTCGATCCTGTCATCCGACTTGCATATCTCTGGCAATGTCAAAACAACGGGCGATATCCAGGTCGAAGGCACGATTGAGGGCGACATTCGCGCGCATCTCCTCACCATCGGCGAAAGTGCGACGGTGAAAGGCGAAGTGGTTGGCGATGATGTTGTGATCAATGGTCGCATCGTAGGCCGTGTGCGCGGTCTCAAAGTGCGCCTGACCTCCACAGCCCGCGTTGAGGGCGACATCGTGCATAAGACCATCGCGATTGAAAGTGGCGCCCATTTCGAAGGCTCCGTGCAGCGCCAAGACGACCCGCTCAGCGCCAGCAATGCGCCCAAAGCCGCTGCGTCAGAGTAATCCTGCGCAGCTTTTTCAGTTTAGGCCGCCGCGAAATAGCTCTCGCGGCGGTTTTCTTATGTCTCTTACGCAGCTGCGGTGGCTTCGATTTCAAACAGAAGCCCCGGCACAGCAAGGCGCGTCACACCCAAAAGCGTCATCGGTGGAGCCGTCTGAACGGGTCCAAATCGCTGCCCCAAGAGGTCGAAGTTTTTCAGGGCCTCATCCACATCAGTGGCGAAAACCCCAAGCCGGATCACATTTTCCAGCCCCATATCTGCGCTTTTCAGAACCGCTTCCAGATTGTCTAACGCAAGCGCGATTTGCCCCCGCATATCCCCAAGGTGCTGCGGTGCCCCATTCTCATCGACCGAGGTTTGCCCCGCACAGATAAGCTGACGCGTGGCTCCCTGGATTACTTCCCCTTGGTTATACCCAAATTGCAGGGACCATTGCCAAGGGTTTACAGCCGTTCGTTCCATCACTTTTCTCCTTTGTGAAACTGTTCCAGGCCGTTAAACCATAAATAGGTGCCAAGACTTGTCACCTTTGTGTGGAGACGCCATATGAAATCTCAGTTAAGACAAGAGGCCATCTTGCGAAGCCTGCGGCGCAATGGCTCCAGCACCATTGAGGCACTTGCAACAGAGGTGGGCGCATCGCGCAGAACGATCTTGCGGGATCTGAGCAGTTTGCGGGATGAGGGGCATGTGATCCATTCAGAGCCGGGGCGCGGGGGCGGCTTGCAGCTTGACCCGCGCTCTTTGCAAACCACGGCCCGCCTGACAGTGCCGGAGGTCTTTGCGCTCATCATCGGGGTCGCAACCCTGCGAGCCACCCAATCACTGCCCTTTTCCGACCTTGCCGATTCGGGGCTGGCGAAGATCGAAAAGGCCCTGCCCGGCGATAAGATGCAGGATTTGCGGAATTTTCTGAGCCGCATCCATATCGGGCAAATGCCCCCGCTTCAGGATATCTCGGGGATTGGTAAAACCGACCCAGAGCTTTTGACAGCCTTTGAGGCCGGGTTCCTGCGCCGCCTCTTGCTGCGTTTTGACTACCGGGATGCGAAGGGGCAGGAGACCTCACGACAGGTCGAGCCGCAAGCGATCCTAATTCTGCCCCCGGTCTGGTATCTTGTGGCCTGGGATCCGATGCGCAGCGATTTCCGGCGGTTTCGCATGGACAGGATTTCTGCGCCTGAGGCGATTGAGGGCACCTGGTTCCGCCCCCGCCATGTGCCCTTTGAAGAGGATGTGTGCCCGTTTCAGATGCAGAGATGAGGGCCGCACCAATATGCGGCCCCTCGATCAGTTGGTCATATCACTCGGTGACTGTAACACTCTTCATCACATCGGGCTCGCCAGTGATGCGCAGGGTAGAACTGTCGCCGCGTTTGATCTTGTCGAGCACGTCCAGCCCCTCGGTCACGCGGCCCACGACGGTGTATTGACCGTTTAGGAAATAACCTTCGTCAAACATGATAAAGAATTGTGAATTGGCGCTATCCTCGCTTTGCGAGCGGGCCATGCCAACCACACCGCGATCAAAGGGGATATCCGAGAACTCTGCCTTTAGATCAGGCAGGTCCGAGCCACCCGTGCCTGCGCGCTGCACATTGCCGCCAACCTTGCCAAATTGCCCATCACCAGTCTGCGCCATGAACCCGTCAATCACCCGGTGGAAATAGACATCATTGTAGAAACCGGCCTCAGCCAATTCAGTGATGCGCGCCGCATGGCCGGGGGCGATATCTTCGAGCAGGTCGATTTTGATCACACCAGAGCCGAAATTACCCTCGACCTGAATTTCGATGCCCCCCGCATAGGCGGGGCTGGCAAGAAGGGCGATGCTGAGAAGAAATTTACGCATCGGCCGCCACCTTCACTGAAATCATGCGGTCAGGCTCGGCAGGAGGCTCGCCGCGCACAATGGCATCCACATGCTCCATGCCAGAGATCACACGGCCATAGACCGTATATTGCCCATTGAGAAAGTGGTTGTCGTTGAAATTGATGAAGAACTGGCTATTAGCGCTATCTGGATTGGCAGAGCGCGCCGCCCCCAGCGTGCCGCGATCATGAGGCAGTTTGGAAAACTCCGCTGGTACATTCGGCTTATCGCTGCCACCGGTGCCCGCCATACGCAGGTTAAACCCCTCTTCCATATTGCCATTGGCCACATCACCGGTTTGCGCCATGAAGCCCTCAATCACCCGATGGAAGCACACATTGTCATAGGCCCCCTCACGCGCCAGCTCTTTCATACGCTCGCAATGCTGCGGCGCCACATCTGGCAGCAGCGCAATGATCACCTGACCGCCTTTCAGCTCCATCAGGATTGTGTTTTCGGGGTCTTTAATCTCGGCCATGAGGCTCTCCTATTGTCGCATTTGGCCCCTCCTACTTTGATGCGCGCAAAAAGCCAAGGAAGTGATTGACCTAAGGGCGCGCACGCGAGATAGAACCGGCAAGAGCGGATGGGTGAGATGGAGGCTCAGATGGGTTGGAAAACGCTGGATGACATGGAGCTTGCGGGCAAACGCGTGCTGACCCGTGTGGATATCAATGTGCCGATGGAGGACGGGCGCGTGAGCGATGCCACCCGCATAGAGCGGATCGTGCCCACGGTGAAAGACATTCTGGATGCAGGCGGCTCCCCGATCTTGCTAGCGCATTTCGGCCGCCCCAAAGGCAAGCCGGTGCCCGAGATGTCGCTAAAACCGCTTGTGCCGGCGCTGGAGCACGCCTTCGGCGTGCCTGTGACTTTTGTGGAGCGCCCCTCGCGGGGCTGGATTGATGAACAGCCCCAAGGGGCTGTTATTTTGGTGGAGAACACACGCTTTACACCGATGGAAGAAGCCAATGATCCCAAAATGGCGGAATTTCTGGCCTCGCTCGGGGATGTCTATTGCAATGATGCGTTCTCCGCAGCCCACCGCGCCCATGCCTCAACCGAAGGGGTAGCCCATCACCTGCCCGCTTGCGCGGGCCGCTTGATGCAAGCGGAACTGAAAGCGCTCGAAGCTGCGCTTTCGAGCCCGCAGCGCCCGGTAATTGCAGTTGTAGGCGGGGCCAAAGTATCAACAAAGTTGGAGCTGCTTGGGAACCTCATCGACAAAGTCGATGGCATCGTGATCGGAGGCGGCATGGCAAATACATTCCTTGCTGCGCAAGGCCATGAGATCGGCACATCGCTCGCGGAGCGAGACATGATCGACACAGCAACAGAAATCATGGCCAAAGCCGAAGCCGCAAACTGCGCACTGCATTTGCCCGTAGATGTTGTGGCTGCAAATAAATTTGCAGCCAACGCGCCCCACGTCACGGTCCCCGCAACACACTGCCCTGCAGATCATATGATCCTCGACGCTGGCCCTGCCAGCGTCGCGCAGATAGAGCAGCTTTTTGCTACGGCTAAAACCCTCGTCTGGAACGGCCCCCTTGGGGCCTTCGAAATAGAACCATTTAACGCGGCCACGAAAGTGGCCGCGCTTGCCGCTGCGCGGCGGAGCCGCGCTGGCTCGCTTATAACAGTAGCTGGGGGCGGGGATACCGTTGCTGCACTCAATATGTCAGGCGCAGCAGCAGACTTCACCTATATCTCCACCGCAGGTGGAGCCTTTCTTGAATGGCTCGAAGGCAAAACTCTCCCCGGCGTAGCCGCGCTAGCGCGCTAAGCTCGCTTACAGGTGGGGGCCGCCTTCGGCGGCCCGCGATTTAGCTAAGCCGGGGCGGAGCCCCGGCACGTTCGCACCCTAATTGCAGATTAGGGATTCACAGATGACTGAATTTATGCGATTCTACCGACGCGCTTACATATCCTAGGGGAACCCAGTGCTGTCGAATTTGCGATATTTCACCCAGTCTTTTGGCCCGCTGCTCTTTGTTGCCGTGATGCTATCGCTCGCGCTCTATTTCGCATTCGCCGCCATCCAAGGGGATTACGGGCTGTTTCGCCGTGCAGAAATCCAAGCCGAAACCCAAGCTCTAAACAGGCAGCTTTCCAAAGTGCAACAGGAGGTGGCGCGGATGGAAAATCTCACTGAGCGCCTTTCAGATAGCTATCTGGACCTTGACCTCTTGGACGAGCAAGCGCGATCCATTCTTGGCCTCACCCGCGCTGATGATCTAGTGATCCGCGAAGAATAGCTTTGGTGCGACGTCTTGGGACTCGCTTTCTTTACCTATCTCCGCTACCAGATAGTTTAACGCTAAACTATTGTCGCGGAGGACCGCATGGCGACCAGAAAGACGACCAAGACTCCCAATGTCTCAGCCGATGAGCTGCTCTCATATTACAAAGACATGTTGCTTATTCGCCGATTTGAAGAAAAAGCCGGCCAGCTTTACGGCATGGGTTTGATCGGGGGCTTTTGCCATCTCTATATCGGGCAAGAGGCTGTTGTTGTGGGGCTTGAGGCCGCAGCTATTGAGGGCGACAAGCGCATCACCTCTTATCGTGATCACGGGCATATGTTGGCCTGCGGCATGGATCCCAATGGTGTGATGGCCGAGCTGACCGGGCGCGCGGGTGGCTATTCCAAGGGCAAGGGCGGCTCGATGCATATGTTCTCCAGCGAAAAGCATTTTTACGGCGGGCATGGCATTGTTGGCGCGCAGGTGCCCCTTGGTGCGGGCCTTGCTTTTTCCGATAAATATCGCGGCAATAACAATGTGACCTTCACCTATTTCGGCGATGGCGCAGCCAATCAGGGCCAGGTTTATGAGACCTTCAATATGGCCGCGCTCTGGCAATTGCCGGTGATCTTTGTGATCGAGAACAACCAATATGCCATGGGCACCGCCCAAACGCGCTCCACCTCAACCGAGGATATCTTCACCCGTGGCACCCCCTTCGGCATCCCTGGTGAAATCGTCGATGGTATGGATGTTCTTGCGGTCAAAGCCGCCTCTGAGACCGCTACCGCCCATTGCCGCGCGGGCAAAGGCCCCTATATCCTTGAGGTCAAAACCTATCGCTATCGCGGCCACTCCATGTCGGACCCGGCCAAATACCGCACCCGCGAAGAGGTGCAGAAAATGCGCGAAGAACGTGACCCGATTGAGGCCGTGCGCAGCCTGATCCTCACCGGCAAACACGCCGCAGAGGACGATCTCAAAGCGATTGACAAAGAGATCAAAGAGATCGTGAACGCCTCAGCTGATTTCTCCAAAACCAGCCCCGAGCCAGCTCTCGATGAGCTCTGGACGGATATCTACGCCTAAAGCCACGATGGACATTCTGGACCTTTCTTCCTTTAGCCTCATAGTCGTTACGATCTGGATGTTTCTTGGGAGTTCCGTGGCGGCTTTGCTCATTTGGGCCGTCACGCGAATGCGCCGCTACGTGATCGGGTATTGGAACATTCTCCTTGCGGTGTTCTTGCCAAATCAATTGCTCGCATTGGGGAGCGTGTATTTGGAGGCCGAGGGGTTCGTCCCAAAGGAAAGCCTGCTTCCGATTGAGTTCACCGCAGAAGCCATCAGACTTCAGATCGTGCTGAATATTGCGATGATTGTTGTTCAGTCCATCCTACTTTTCCTGCTGGCCCCAGATGTTAGATACGGGCCACTTTCGCCGATACGCTGGATGGGGATCATCTTGTCCACCTACGCGCTCATCATCCTTATCGCCATCGCGATCTTCTTTACCTTCGCCTATATGACCTCAACTGCGCAGGCCCAGACCGGGACCCATGCTGAGACCCAGACCGCTGGGTTTGCCGCCGCGCTCACAGAAAGAGTTTGAACCATGCCAAACGAAATACTCATGCCCGCCCTTAGCCCAACTATGGAGGAGGGCACGCTCGCCAAATGGTGCGTCAAAGAGGGCGATACCGTGTCCTCTGGCGATATCCTGGCGGAAATCGAAACTGACAAAGCCACGATGGAATTCGAAGCGGTGGATGAAGGCATCATCGGCAAACTCCTGATCGAGGCGAGCAGCGAAGGCGTGAAAGTGAACACCCCCATCGCCATCCTGCTTGAAGAGGGGGAAAGCCTGGGCGACATCGCAGCCAGCCCTGCCCCCGCAACCAACGCGGCGCCCGATGCGGCTGCGGCGCTTGGCGAGGCGGCTCCCGCAGGGAGCTCCGAGACAAGCGCCCCCCCAGCTGCGCCCAAAGTCGATCTCTCGCCCGACTGGCCAAGCGACGCTCCCATGGCCTCCCAAACCGTGCGCGAAGCCCTGCGCGATGCCATGGCCGAGGAAATGCGCGCCGATGAAGCCGTGTTTTTGATGGGCGAAGAAGTGGCTGAATACCAAGGCGCTTACAAAGTCTCCCAAGGCCTGCTTGATGAATTTGGCTCCAAACGCGTGATCGACACCCCCATCACCGAACATGGCTTTGCCGGCATCGCAACCGGCGCTGCATTCGGCGGTCTGCGCCCCATCGTCGAATTCATGACCTGGAATTTCGCCATGCAGGCCATTGACCATATCATCAACTCCGCCGCCAAAACCCTCTATATGTCCGGCGGGCAAATGGGCTGCCCCATCGTCTTCCGTGGCCCCAATGGTGCAGCGGCCCGCGTCGCCGCCCAGCATAGCCAAGATTACGCCGCCTGGTATATGCAAGTGCCGGGCCTGAAAGTTGCCATGCCCTATAGCGCCGCAGATGCAAAGGGGCTGATGAAAACCGCCATCCGCGACAATAACCCGGTCTGCTTTCTGGAAAACGAAATCCTTTATGGGCGCGCCTTCGATGTGCCCAAAATCGACGATCTCGCCATCCCCTTCGGCAAGGCCCGCATCTGGCGGGAAGGCAGCGATGTGACCATCGTCAGCTTCGGCATCGGCATGCAATACGCCCTTGAAGCCGCCGATAAACTGGCCGAGGATGGCATCTCAGCCGAAGTGATCGATCTGCGCACCATCCGCCCCATGGATACCGGCGCGATCATCAATTCAGTAATGAAAACCAACCGCCTCGTCACGGTGGAGGAAGGCTGGCCCCAAGGCTCGGTCGGCTCCTATATCAGCTCCGTGGTGATGCAAGAGGCCTTCGACTATCTTGATGCCCCGGTGATCAATTGCACCGGCAAAGACGTGCCCATGCCCTATGCGGCGAACCTGGAAAAACATGCGCTGGTGACCACCGACGAGGTGATAGAGGCCGCACGTAAAGTACTGTATCGGTAGGAGAAAACTTTTGAAACTCGCTGGACGCGTTTTCGGCTATGCGTTGTGCTTCGTCCTCGGGATTGCTGGAACCCTTGGATGGGTCACCATGCGGGATTTGAAACAAGGCCTGATTGATGCAGGAAATGACGCTATGGGGTTCCATTATATGGGCCAAACAATAGAACGGCTTGGACAAGAAACAAGTATGTACAAAACCTTTATCCTCAGCATCAACCCAGATCTAACTAGCGACGAAATCACTACACTCGTTGATGCGCAACAGGGCTGGTCATGGTTCAGCGAGCCCCCAGGAAATGCAGTATCTGTTCATGCGGGCATGGCTCAAGTCAGATTCATTTACGATGAAGACAAGACCCTCCTTCGCATAACTGGTGAATGTGAAAATCTTCGTATGGAAGATCAAGACTGTAAAATTGGTGGAGACCACTAAAATGCCCACAGAAATCCTCATGCCCGCCCTCTCTCCCACAATGGAAGAAGGCACCCTTGCCAAATGGCTCGTCAAAGAAGGCGAGACTATCGCCTCAGGCGATCTCATCGCGGAAATTGAAACTGACAAAGCCACCATGGAATTTGAAGCCGTAGACGAAGGCATCCTCGGAAAAATTCTCATCCCAGGTGGCTCAGAAGGGGTCAAGGTCAACACCCCCATCGCGGTTCTGCTGGAAGAGGGCGAAAGCCCCGATGATCTCAGCGCCGCGCCAGCGGCGCCCCCCCCAATCGCAGAGGCGTCAGCCTCTGCCCCAGAGCCCACACCAGCTGCGCCAGCAGCCCCGCAAAAAGACGCCGCCCGCATCTTCGCCTCCCCCTTGGCGCGGCGCATCGCGGCGCAAAAGGGCCTGGATCTTGCGCAAATCAGCGGCTCCGGCCCCCATGGGCGCATCATAAAAGCAGATGTCGAGGCGGTGCAAACCGCCCCTGCCCCCACCGCCGCGCCAGCGGCGCCCCCCCAAGCTTCTGCTGCGCCAGCAGCAGCCCCCGCTGGCCCTTCAGCGGATATGGTCGCAAAGATGTATGCAAATCGCGACACTGAGGAAATCAAGCTGGACGGGATGCGCAAAACCATCGCAGCCCGGCTTTCAGAAGCCAAGCAAACCATCCCGCATTTCTATCTGCGCCGCGATATCAAACTGGACGCGCTTCTGGCCCTGCGCAGCCAACTCAACAGCCAGCTTGCCGCGCGCGGCGTGAAACTCTCGGTCAATGACTTCATCATCAAAGCTCTGGCCAATGCGCTGCAACAGGTTCCCGCCTGCAACGCGGTCTGGGCCGGCGACAAGGTGCTGCAACTTAAATCCTCCGATGTGGCCGTGGCCGTCGCGATCGAGGGCGGGCTCTTCACCCCCGTGCTGCAAGATGCCGATATGAAATCCCTCTCAGCGCTCTCCACCGAGATGAAAGACCTGGCCGCGCGCGCACGGAGCCGCAAACTCGCGCCCCATGAATATCAGGGCGGCACCTTTGCGATCTCTAACCTGGGCATGTTCGGCATCGACAATTTCGATGCCATCGTGAACCCGCCCCATGCGGGCATTCTCGCGGTGGGCGCTGGCGTGAAAAAGCCCGTGGTCAGCGCGGATGGGGAGCTCACCGTGGCCACCGTGATGTCCGTCACCATGTCCGTCGATCACCGCGTCATTGACGGCGCGCTCGGGGCCGAGCTTCTCAAAGCCATCGTGGAGAATTTGGAAAACCCGCTCACCATGCTCGCCTAAACGTGCGTCAAAGAACACCCATGAGGGGCAAGCCCCCTCATGCATCCGCCAAATTTGAGATAGGTCAATGCACATGTAACAGCTCTGTGACAGGTAAGGGCAAAAGGAGCCTTTATATGACAGATGAGACCGCCATGACCAGCACCGACCTGCCTGTACCCGCCCCAAAGCCCGAGGCTTGGCTGGAAGAATACCCCTATGACACAAAGCTCTCGCGCCGCAGCTATGAGAGTCAAAAGGCCAAGTTGCAGGCGGAACTCTTAAAGCTACAGCTCTGGACCGAAGAGACCGGACAGAAATTTGTGCTCCTGTTTGAAGGGCGCGATGCGGCGGGTAAGGGCGGCACGATCAAGCGCTTTACCGAACACTTGAACCCGCGCACCGCCCGCGTGGTGGCCCTGAACAAGCCAAGCGTAAAAGAAGCCGGGCAATGGTATTATCAGCGCTATATTGAGCATCTGCCAACCACCGGCGAGATCGTGCTTTATGACCGCTCTTGGTATAATCGCGCCGGGGTTGAACGCGTGATGGGCTTTTGCGAACCCACCGAATATCTAGAATTCATGCGCCAAACACCTGATTTTGAACGTATGCTGGTGCGCTCTGGGATCCGGCTGTTCAAATACTGGTTCTCTGTCACCCAGAACGAACAGCGCTCCCGCTTCAAGAGCCGCGAGACCGATCCGCTCAAACGCTGGAAACTCTCGCCCATTGACAAAGCTTCGCTAGGGCTTTGGGACGATTACACCGAAGCCAAAGAGGCGATGTTCTTTTACACGGACACCGCCGATGCCCCTTGGACCGTTGTCAAATCCAATGACAAGAAACGCGCGCGGCTTGCTTGCATGCGGCATTTCTTGGCCTCGGTGGACTATCCGGGCAAGGATCATCAGATCGTCGGGCAACCCGACCCGGCCCTGGTGTCGAGCGCGGCCCATGTAGTGCATGAATCAGATCATATCTTGGGCAAATCCCTGCACCCAGATCAGCGCAAATAGCCCGAAGTGGGGGCTTTGCACCCCCACACCCCCGCCCCGTGTCAAATAAGGTATTTTTAGCCAAATGAAGGGGGGTGCGCGTGCATTAAGGATAAACCTCTTAAGGTTTACGCCCAAAATTCGGAGCAGAGGTGTCTTGACCTGCTTCAATAATCCCGCGGCGAATAGCGCGCGTGCGGGTGAAATAGGCGTGCAGATGCTCTCCGTCCCCCGTGCGGATCGCGCGTTGCAGGGCGAAAAGCTCTTCGGTGAACCGGCCCAGGATCTCAAGCGTGGCATCTTTATTGGTCAAAAACACATCGCGCCACATGGTCGGGTCTGATGCCGCAATGCGGGTGAAATCGCGAAAGCCAGCGGCGGAGTATTTGATCACCTCGCTATCAGTCACCCGGCGCAGATCATCGGCCACGCCCACCATCGTGTAAGCGATAAGATGCGGCGCATGGGAGGTCACGGCCAGCACCAGATCATGGTGGTCTGGGTCCATCTCATCCACATTCGCGCCCAGGCTTTCCCAGTAGCGGCGCAGGCGCGCAATGGCCTCCGCGTCGGTTCCAGGCTCGGGCACTAGCAAGCTCCAACGATTGTCAAAGAGCTCTGCAAAGCCTGCCTCGGGGCCAGAATGCTCGGTGCCTGCAAGCGGGTGAGCGGGCACAAAATGCACCCCTGCCGGGATATGAGGGGCGACATGTGTGATCACATCGCGCTTGACCGAGCCCACATCAGTGACCGTCACGCCCACCTTCAGACGAGGGGCAATTTGCTGCATCACCGCGCCCATCGCACCCACAGGCACGGCAAGCACGACAAGATCTGCATCGATCACCGCTTCCTCAGCGCTGTCAAACACCTCATCGCAAAAGCCCAAACGCCGGGTCGTCTCGCGCGTCTCCGATGAGCGCGCATAGCCGGTGATCACAGCCCCCTGCCCGGCCCGCTTGGTCGCCCAGGCCATCGAACTGGCAATGAGGCCAAGGCCAATAAAGGCGATGCGTTTGTAAGGACTGCTCATCTTTGGGCCCGCCAATCCGTCAAAGCCGCGATCACACGCCCCGTTTGCGCGCCGTCTCCAACCGTGATGCGCAGCCCTTCGGGAAACCCATAACCCGCCACGCGCCGCACCAGGATACCCGCCGCTTGCAAGGCTTGATCGGCGGCATCTGCCTCGGCCTCGTCTTTGGCGCGGGCCAGCACGAAATTGGCACAGCTCTCATCGCAGGCAAAGCCAAGTCCACGCAACGCTTGGGTCAACCGCTCCCGCTGCGCCGCGTTCAACGCTGCACATTCATCGCGCCAATCCGTGTCGCGCGCCGCCGCCTCTGCCGCCACAAGCTGCGCCATGCCAAGGTTAAAGGGCTGGCGAATACGGGTCATCACATCAATCATCTCTTTCGGCCCATAGCCCCAGCCGACACGCAGCCCCCCAAGCCCATAGATCTTGGAAAAGGTGCGTGTCATCAGCACATTCGGCCTTGATGCAGCCAGCGCGGCCCCACCATCATAGCCCGGCGCGAACTCGGTATAGGCCCCGTCAATCACCAAGATCACATGGCTGGGCAAGCCATCAGCAAGACGTTCCAGCTCTGCCTGCGCAAGCATCGTTCCGGTCGGATTGCCTGGATTGGCCAAGAACACCAAACGCGTGCGCGCAGTCACCGCCTGCAAAATCGCATCGACATCCACAACGCGCGCGGCTTCCTTCACGCAAACCGGCGTAGCGCCAGCCATATGGGTCAGGATCGGGTACATGGAAAAGCCATGCTCGGTAAAGATGATCTCATCGCCAGGGCCGGTGAAGGCTTGGGTCACAAATTGCAGAACCTCATCAGAGCCCACGCCGCAAATGATCCGCTCAGCCTCTAGCCCCCAAACCTGGGCAATCGCTGCGCGCAAATCCGCATGATCCGTCGAGGGATAGAGATGCAACCGCTCTGCCGCTTCGCGCAATGCCTTTTTCGCCGATGGGGGCGGGCCAAGCGGGTTTTCATTCGCGCTCAGCTTAAGAATGCCGGAGCGCCCCGCAAGGCTCGATTTCCCAGCAACGTAAAGATCAATCTCCATAATCCCCGGCTGGGGCAATAGCGTGGTCATAGGCGCTACCTGTTCTCGTTATATTTGCAAGCGTTCTGCCAATTTCTCGCGCGCAACAAAAGCAAAAAGCCGCACCAGAGCGGCACGGCTTTCATATAGCTATACCGCTGCGGCTTAGTTCTTCGCGTAGAATTCGACCACGAGATTTGGTTCCATGATCACCGGATAAGGCACATCGCTCAGACCGGGTGTGCGCACGAAGGTCGCCGTCATTTTGGAGTGATCCGCTTCAATGTAATCAGGCACATCGCGCTCGGCCAGCTGAACCGCTTCGAGCAGCGCAACCATTTGTTTGGAGCGATCACGAACCTCGATCACATCCCCCTCTTTCACACGATAAGATGGGATGTTCACTTTCTTGCCGTTCACCTTGACATGACCATGGTTCACGAATTGGCGCGCCGCAAACACGGTGGGCACGAATTTCGCGCGGTAGACAACAGCGTCCAAACGGCGCTCCAGCAGGCCAATCAAGTTCTCACCCGTGTCGCCCTTTACCCGCTCCGCTTCGGAATAAATGCGGCGGAATTGCTTTTCCGTCAGATCGCCGTAATAGCCCTTGAGCTTTTGCTTGGCGCGCAGCTGGATGCCGAAATCAGACAGCTTGCCCTTGCGGCGCTGACCGTGCTGGCCGGGGCCATATTCACGGCGGTTAACAGGGGATTTGGGGCGGCCCCAAATATTTTCGCCCATACGGCGGTCGATCTTGTACTTGGCAGACGTGCGTTTGGTCACGGCTGATCTCCTCGTGTAAATGCGACAGGCCACTGCGGTCGCAATATGTGAGGGCGTTGTCCTCTCCCTGGATTTGGCCAGGTCGACAGGCATCCTCTTGCGAGGGCCACCAACACCAATGAGCTGGCTCATATACCCTCCTTTCTGCACAAGTCAACGCAAAAACCGCGTCACATGCGATATGGGACGGTGGGCGGGGCGCATTTCGGCGCAGCCGGAACAGCGCCGCCCTCCGTCACTCCAAAGCGAAAATAGTTCCATAAAAATTGATCCACATTGACCTCTTTCCTGGCCTCCAAACCAGCGCGCCCGTCACCAACCATAGCCGAAAACGTCAAATCTCGCGCCCACAGATATCCCAATTCCCGGCAGTGTTTCCCCTATAATTCACACGCTTTTTCAATATGATAATCCAGGTTAGACCGCCCCAAGACCAGCATGCCAGACGCGCCCCAACCGGTTCCCTTAATGCCACAAACAATCGCAGCGCGCCGCCGCGCCTACTCCGTCGCAAGAGCCATCCCCATTAAGAGCTTTTTAGCAAGATACCCGGATTATGAAGGAAAGCGAGAGTGCAGAGTTAGCTATGTCCCCAAGAATGCCTATTTTTAACGCGCCCCCCATGCCCGATAGCCCGCTTAATATCGCCATTCGCGGCCGCGATTCCGACATTTTAGCCATGGTACGCGATGCGGTAGAGCATAGAGAGGCCCTGCTTGCCTATCAGCCAATTGTGCACGCAGACGGCGCACAAACCCCTGCCTTTCACGAGGGGTTGATTCGGATCTTGGATTCCACAGGCCGCATCATTCCAGCCAATCAATTCATGGATGTCGTCGAAAATACCGAGCTTGGGCGCGATCTAGACACGCTGACCCTGTCGATGGGGTGCTATGCGCTGCGCAAAGTGCCCTCTCTGCGCCTCTCGCTCAACATGTCCGCGCGCTCGATCGGCTACACCCCTTGGACGACCGAGCTTGATCGCTGGCTCAAACGCGATGAATCCATTGGCCCGCGCCTGATTTTGGAGATCACCGAACGCTCTGCCATGACCGTGCCCGAACTTGTGGTCAGCTTCATGGATCGCATGCAGACCCGCGGCATCGCCTTTGCCTTGGATGATTTTGGTGCCGGCTTCACCGCGCTGAGATATTTCAAAGACTTCTTCTTTGATATCATGAAAATTGACGGCGAGTTCATTCAAGGCATTGCCAAGGACCAGGACAATCTGGCGCTCGTCAAAGCGATTCTCGGGATTGGCAAACAATTCGATATGATGTGTGTTGCCGAAAAAGTCGAAGAGGCCGCAGATGCCCGCATCCTCGCGGATATCGGCGTGGATGCGATGCAGGGCTATTACTTTGGCGCGCCCGTCACCAATCCCAAATGGCTCGAAGACCATCCGCAAAAGCAAACCGGTTAATCCAACCCGAAACACCATATTTACCCCCAGCGATCACCGCTCTTTGACGTGAGACACTGTGTCCGTTTGATGCAACAACCTCTCATAGACTAATCCAAGCAGGACGAGGAGGGTGGTGTCGATTGCTCAAGGGCAGGCTTCAACATCCCGAAGCTATGCCTGAGGAGGTGAATTGATGACAAATGTGGTGATTGCATCAGCCGGTCGTACAGCGGTTGGTAGTTTTACGGGGTCTTTTGCGAATACGCCCGCCCATGATCTGGGCAGAGCCGTGCTCGAAGCGATTGTTGAGCGCGCGGGGATCGACAAATCCGAAGTCTCCGAAACCATTTTGGGCCAGGTTTTGACCGCCGCCCAAGGCCAAAATCCTGCCCGTCAAGCGCATATCAATGCCGGGCTCCCCATCGAATCCGCCGCTTGGGGCATCAATCAGGTCTGCGGCTCGGGCCTTCGTGCCGTTGCTCTGGGCGCACAGCATATCCAGCTTGGCGATGCCGAGATTGTTGCTGCGGGCGGTCAAGAAAACATGTCCCTCTCCCCCCATGCCGCCGCGATCCGCGCGGGCCAAAAAATGGGCGATATGAAATATATCGACACAATGATCAGAGATGGTCTGTGGGACGCGTTCAACGGCTATCACATGGGTCAAACCGCTGAGAATGTTGCCGAAAAATGGCAAATCTCGCGCGAGATGCAAGACGAGTTCGCCGTTGCCTCGCAAAACAAAGCGGAAGCCGCACAGAAAGCGGGCAAATTCGCCGATGAAATCGTGCCCTTCACCGTGAAAACCCGTAAGGGCGACATTGTGGTGGATAGCGACGAATATATCCGTCACGGCGCAACCATGGAAGCAATGCAAAAACTGCGCCCTGCCTTCACCAAGGATGGCTCTGTGACGGCTGCCAACGCCTCTGGCCTCAATGATGGTGCGGCAGCGGTTTTGCTTATGTCTGCGGATAATGCGGAAAAGCGCGGCATCACGCCGCTGGCCCGTATCGCCTCTTATGCCACAGCCGGTCTTGACCCACAAATCATGGGTGTTGGACCAATTTACGCCTCACGCAAAGCGCTGGATAAAGCGGGTTGGAGCGTTGATGACCTGGATCTGGTCGAAGCCAATGAAGCCTTCGCCGCGCAGGCCTGCGCTGTGAATAAAGACATGGGCTGGGATCCATCCATCGTCAACGTGAACGGCGGCGCTATCGCCATCGGCCACCCCATTGGCGCTTCTGGTTGCCGGGTTTTGAACACGCTCTTGTTCGAAATGCAGCGCCGCGATGCGAAAAAAGGTCTGGCCACGCTTTGCATCGGCGGCGGCATGGGCGTCGCTCTATGCGTAGAGCGTCCATAAACCTCAATAAAACAAGGGCGCGGCGATAGAGCTGCGCCCCTTTCAATTTGACAAAAAGGGAGACACCATGTCACGCGTAGCACTTGTTACAGGCGGCAGCCGCGGGATCGGCGCAGCCATTTCGAAAAAACTTCAAGCCGAGGGCTGCACTGTTGCCGCCACCTATGCCGGCAATGATGAAGCAGCGGCAAAGTTCACCGAAGAAACCGGCATCAAAACCTATAAATGGAATGTGGCCGATTACGAAAGCTCCGCCGCAGGCATCGCGCAGGTCGAAGCGGATCTTGGCCCCATCGACATCGTTGTCGCCAATGCAGGCATCACCAAAGACGCCCCATTCCACAAAATGACACCCGAAATGTGGCAGCAGGTCATCGACACGAACTTGACCGGCGTGTTCAACACTGTGCACCCGATCTGGCCGGGCATGCGCGAGCGTAAATTTGGCCGCGTGATCGTGATTTCTTCGATCAATGGTCAAAAAGGTCAGTTTGCTCAGGTCAACTATGCGGCGACCAAAGCGGGCGATCTGGGCATCGTAAAGTCCCTCGCCCAAGAAGGCGCGCGCGCAGGCATCACCGCAAACGCAGTCTGCCCTGGCTATATCGCGACCGAGATGGTGATGGCCGTTCCTGAAAAAGTGCGTGAAAGCATCATCGGCCAAATCCCAGCGGGCCGTTTGGGCGAGCCAGAAGAGATCGCACGCTGTGTGGCCTTCCTGGCCTCAGACGATGCCGGCTTTATCAACGGCTCCACAATCTCAGCCAACGGCGCGCAGTTCTTCGTTTAAGGTCCCGAAAATATCCAAGGGCCGGGAAAAACACCCCCGGCCCTTTTTGCATCCCGTAAGAGCAGCGGCTCAGCGGGAAGATTTTCCAAACAACCAACTCCACATTTGGGCGGTTGCTTTTGCGCGCTCCTCATGCGCTTTTTTGAACGCAGCGCGGGCAGCTCGGTTTGTTGTCGCTTCTATCATCGTCGCCTCCTTGGGCATCAAAAAGTTCTGATCTAAATATGGCCGTGGCGGGTATTTCTGACAAACGAGACTTTTTCGCGCTTCAGTTAAGTGATACTTATCTGAAATGAGCCCTCGTCTGCCGCCCCTGACTGCCCTGCGCGCCTTTGAAGCGGCCGCGCGCCATATGTCCTTTGCCAAGGCCGCAGAGGAATTGTCGGTCACGCCAGCGGCTTTGTCCTTTCAAATCAAATCTCTGGAGGATCACCTGGGCGCGCCGCTTTTCAATCGTCTGAACCGCGCGGTAAGTCTGACCGAGGCCGGAGCAACGCTTGCGCCAGGGTGTCGGGCGGCCTTTTCTGAGTTAAGCGCCGCTTGGGCCACGACGCTCAGTTTGCAAGATATCTCAAGCTTGACGGTTACGGCAGGTCCGGCTTTCACGGCCAAATGGCTCGCGCCCCGGCTTTATGAATTTGCCCAGGCACATCCTGAGATTGAGCTACGATTTTCTGCGGCGATGCGATTGATGGATTTCAACCGAGATCAGATTGATGTTGCTGTGCGCTTTGGCTACGGGCCGGACCCTGGTCTCTACTCGCTGCCCCTTGCCGAAGAATGGGTGACGCCTGTGATGACCCCGGAGCTTGCGAAGCGCTTCCCAACCGTTGAGAGCCTGCGCGATGCGGTTTTGATCATGGATCAATCCATTGATTTTCTGCATCTCCCATGTCAGTGGGAAAATTGGTTCCACGCCGTAGGGATGCCCCCGATCACGCCGCATGGACCAAAATTTTCTCAGGCAGATCATGCGGTTGATGCGACGCTCACCGGGGTTGGCGTAACGTTGGCGCGGCGCTCTTTGGTCATCAAAGATCTGATGGAGGGACGGCTGGTGGCACCTTATGGCGTGGCGCTTGATACTGGCGCACGGTTTCGGTTTCTGTGCAGAGACGGCGCTGAGAACCGGCCACAAATCGCAGCATTTCGTGACTGGGTGCTCGCGGAAATCCAGAAAGGTGTGCATATCTCAGAGGCGCTAGAGATCTTGCCTATCAGTGCGGGACAAAAAAAGTAGAGCAGGCCTAAAAAATCAGGCCTGCTCCGAAAATTTTCCCTACGCGGGTCGCGCCCCCGATCAAGCGGGCCTTAGGCCGATAATCGCTCGATCTGTTCCTTAAGTCGCAGTTTCTGCTTTTTCAAACTGGCAATCTCAAAATCGCTAGAGCTTGGCGTTCGCTGCATTTCTTCGACCGTCTTGCTTATGGATTGATGTTTGCGTTTGAGTTCTTGCAGATGCGAGCTTAGATTCATAGGCGTCTCCTTTATCGCTAAGGCCTCTATTTAAGCACGAAAACGCCGTCAGGTCACGCCGCAGCTGCGAACAGAGATAATTCAAGATTAACCCTAATCTAGCGCCCATTTCTGAAGTGGCTTTCCGCACCGCAGCACATCTGAAATCTCCGGTAGGTAGTGATCCGAATCACCTGGATGCATGTCGCCCTTGTGCAGGATCAGCGGCGCATGCAGTTTCAGCGCGGCCCGCCCCTCTTTCCTGGCGCGCAGTAAGACAAGCTCAGCTGTTCGGCCCGTGCGGGGCGCGATGGGCAAAATCTCGACACTGCCCAGCCGGGTTTGCAGAGCGGTTAAGGCATCCCCGAGCCGATCCGCTTTTAGGATCATGTAGAAATAGCCCTTAGGTTTCAGCCGTTTGGCGGCGCAGCGAACCCAATCGCTTAGCGGTGCGCCCTCCCCAAGAGCCGTTTCGCGGATCGTTTCGGGAGCCTGACTGCCGCGCGCGCGATCATAATAGGGCGGGTTGGCGATCACTGCGTCAAATTGCAGCTGGCGCAGCGCCAAGGGCGGCTCGGCCACGCTGCCCTCAAACACGCGATCCACCCCGTTGCGCCGCGCCAGCTCTGCCATCTCGCCCTGGATCTCAAGCCCGGTGATCTGCACGCCCGGCATGCGCGCACGCAGCGCAAGACCCGCCGCACCGGCCCCGCAACCCAGATCCAGCACACTGTGCCCGGCGCGCGCCGCCACGCAAGCCCCGAGAAGCATTGCATCAATTCCAGCACGATAGCCCGCTTTTGGCTGCCATAAATGCATGCGCCCGCCCAGAAACGCATCGTGCGTGAGCTCAGGAATTTGCATCAATACCATTGTCCCGCATCACTCGGCCTGCGGCGATAAAATCCGCCTCGCGCACCATGAGCCGGCGTGGAAAGGCGTCGATTCCACCATAGAGATTGCTGATATTTTGATCGAGCTCAAAGCACTCAATGCCCTCGCCCTGCAAAAGCGCTGTCGCGAAAGTGATGGTCAAAGGGTCCGATGTGCGCAGCAGCTCTTTCATATTCCCGACATAAAGCTTAAATTGGCCAAAAGTCGAGCATGGTTAACAAAAATTATGGACGCACGCACCAAACCACATGAGATATTGGCCGCCACGCTTGCGGATGAGATGGGCGCTGTGAATGCGCTGATTTCTGAGCGTATGGCCTCCAAACACGCGCCGCGCATTCCAGAGGTGACCGCGCATTTGGTGGGCGCGGGGGGCAAGCGGCTGCGGCCCATGCTCACACTCGCGGCGGCGCGGCTTTGTGGCTATTCGGGGCCCTATCACGTGCATTTGGCCGCCACGGTCGAGTTCATTCACACCGCCACATTGCTGCATGATGATGTGGTCGATGAGAGCGCGCAGCGGCGCGGCAGGCCCACGGCAAACCTGCTTTGGGACAATAAATCTTCGGTTTTGGTGGGGGATTATCTATTTTCGCGCGCCTTCCAGCTTATGACCGATACGGGCAATTTGCGGGTGCTGCGGATCCTGTCCGATGCCTCGGCCACGATTGCTGAGGGCGAGGTGTTGCAGCTGACCGCCGCGCAAGATTTGGCCACGGATGAGGCGATCTATCTGCAAGTGGTGCGCGGCAAGACGGCCGCCCTGTTCTCGGCGGCAACCGAGGTGGGCGGGGTGATTGCGGGGGCGGATGAGGCGCATATCGCGGCGCTATTTGACTTTGGCGACGCGCTTGGCATCGCCTTTCAAATCGTTGATGACCTGCTCGATTTTCAGGGGGATGCGAGCGTCACGGGCAAGAATGTGGGCGATGATTTTCGCGAACGCAAGCTGACCCTGCCGATGATCAAGGCCATTTCCAAAGCGGATTCGCAGGAACGCGCGTTTTGGGAGCGCACGATTGAGAAGGGGCGGCAAGAAACCGCTGATCTGGATCAGGCGATTGCACTTTTGCATAAGCACGGCGCGTTGGATGAAACCAAAGCGGAGGCGCTGGCCTGGGCCGGGCGCGCGAAAGCGGCGCTCGAGAAGCTCCCGGCGCATGACATCCGCGATATGCTGCGCGATTTGACGGATTACGTGGTGGAGCGCATCCGCTAGACAGGTCTCGGGCACGCCCAAATGCCCCGCATGGAGCCATTCCACCGGAGTTTCGCATCATTATAAGGGAAAAGTGAGTTCGGACAGGGAACGGGCCCGCCAGACATCGATGATCACCGCGTGTCAATAGCGGAGAAACAGCGTTTGCTCATCATTTCCTATCCGCGCCATCGTGACGAAGGAGATCTTAGTAGGACCCCACAAACGTCCCGTGCTCCAGCCACATTGACAGCGCGCGTCTTAGAAGCTTCGTGCGATAGGTTCTACGCACCAAGAGTTAAGATCGCGTAAGACCACCGTGCGCTGTTATACTGAACGCGCCCGATACCCCCTCCGCACCGTGGGGGTTTTGCACCCCCACACCCCCGCAAGGTATTTATTGGCCAAATGAAGGGGGCGCGGGGCTCAGGGGGTGGTTTTTGGAATGTTTCTTTTTGGGGCGGGCTAGAGTATATGATGCATTTCAAAGCTCGGGTTGGAGGCTGCGAGCGCGCCGTTTTCACAGCATGACATTTGCGATGGGTGTGCCTCGATGAAAACTGGAAATGCTATATTCACACCAGATCACCCACCCATATCTAAGCAGGATTTCCGAAAAGTGGTCACCGGTTTTCGGATGAAAATCCTGCAAAATCAAATATTCCTAAGCAGGTATTCGTGGGGTGCCTCGCGAATACCAGCTTAGACATCGCCCCGCAATCATAGGAGCTACCATGATTACCTGCCACATCACCTACAGAATTGACCCGACAAAACTGGCTGAGTTTGAAGCCTATGCAAAGGCTTGGCTGCCTCTTGTCAAACGTTTTGGCGGCACGCATCATGGGTATTTTCTTCCGCATGAAGGCCCCAACGATCTTGCTTTTGCGGCCTTTTCATTCCCCTCTCTCGCAGCTTATGAAGAGTACAGATCAAATAGTGTGGATGATCCCGATTGTCAGGCCGCTTATGAGTTTGCGGTGAAGACCAAGTGTATCTTACGATATGATCGCCACTTTTTGAGGCCCGTTCTGGAGGGTAGCCTGGACGAGATCTCTGACGCCGGAAATTGATCAGTAACATTGTTTATGGGGCTAAATAGGAATAGAGAGCCCCCCGAGTAGTCCTTGGGCAAGCCGCGAAAGGCGCGCTGTTATCCCTCTTCGTCGCTGGCATAGCGCAAGGGGTCGGCGCCCTCTTCGATCAGCACAGCGTCTAGGCCGACCTTGAGCTTGCGGCGGATGCGGTAGGGGTCGGCTTCGGTGATATTATTCTCTTCATCAATGAAAGACAGCGCCCGGTTCCATTGAAACCGCGCCTCGCGCACACGCCCCACGGCCCAATAGACATCGCCGAGATGATCTGTGACCACGGGATCAACGGGCATCAGCTCGACCGCGCGCTCCATATGCTCCACCGCCTCTTCATAGCGCCCCATGCGATAGAGCACCCAGCCCAGGCTATCGACGATATAGCCGCTTTCCGGCTCGGCGATGACGGCGCGTTTGATCATATCCAGCGCCTCATCCAGCTTGATCTGCTTTTCCACCAGCGAATAGCCCAGATAGTTCAGCACCTGTGGCTGATTGGGGTGCAGCTCTAGCGCGGCGCGAAAGTCTGCCTCGGCCTGGTCCCACATATCGCGGCGCTCATAGGTGATGGCGCGCGCATAAAGCAGGAACCAGCGCCCGCGCGCCTGGCTTGGGGTGCGATCTAGCGCGTCGTGATAGGCCTCGGTTGCGGCTTCAAAATTCTGCATATTGCGATACACATCCCCCAAAGTGGAATGCACAATTGCCAAATCCCCATGGCTTTTGGTGAGATCGCGCAGCACCTCGATGGCGGCATCAAAGCGTTCAAGCGCGCGCAAAGCCCCAACGCGGCCGAGCTCTGCGGCATGATAATCCACATGCTGGCGCGGCACCTGGGCGAAGGCTTCAATCGCGAGCTCATGTTGACCGATCATGTCCAAAAGCTCTGCGGTGAGCAAGAGCGCATCGGTATGGCCGGGTTTCAGTGCCTGGGAAATGCGCGCATAGAGCAGGGTGTAATCGGCTTGTGCCTCACCCGAGAGCGCCTCGGCAATGGAATAAAACACCTCTGCCATACCATCTTGCGGTGAATTGATCAGGGTGAATGTCATGTGATCGCCAGCTTGCAGGCGGGTGCGAAGATCGCTGATCGCCGGGTCAGCCCGCTGGCCAAAGGCCGTTTCGAGCACCTCTATTGCCGCATCATAGCGCCCAAGCACCCCGAGAATTTCCGCATGGGCCAGAGCGCCGCGACGGGTGGCAAGAACCGCCTCTGTCCCCTCCCCGGCAAAGATCTGCGCGGCTGTCTCAAATTCGCCAATCTGCGCATAGGCCAACGCTTTGTGATAAAGTGCGAACGGGGCCAAGCCTTGTTGCTGGGCAAGGGTGTCAAAGGCGTCGGCCCCTTTCGCGATCTCTCCGGCCCCGATATAGGCCCAGGCATGCAAGAGCCCATCGACCAGCGGCCCTGGCCCGCCCTCGTGATCTATTGCACGCGCGAGCAGCGCCTCAAACGCGCCCTGCCGGGCAAGATCCGCAGAAACAATCATATGAGCCACTTGCGAGCGCACCTCAGCCGCCTCAAGGATCTGCGCCACCTCAACGGCTTTGTCAAAATCCCCCTCAAGCACGCGGGTAAGCACAAGCCCCTGCTGGACGCCCATGTTTTTCGGCTCAAGATAGGCCGCGCGCGCATAATAGCGTGCCGCCTGCCCGTAATCGCGCTGCCCCTCTGCATGTTTGGCGGCAAGATACGCGCCCGACAGGCTTTGCGCCTGCGCCCCCATGGGAGACTGCATTGCAGTAAATAGGCAGGCAGAGGTCACAAGGGCGGCGATAACAGGGCGTGAAAACAAGGTCATAACAACGATATATCCTTCAGATTTAGCCAAAAACTTAGCATCTTTGGCGCAATACGCAATGAATACCCACGAAAAAGTCATAATTATGCCTAACGGTCGCCCATTCTTATGCGCAGACCAAGGGTCAGGGTTATGGGGTAGAGTTATGTGGCAATACGAGCTTTCGCAAAAGACACGGTCTGATCAGCATCGCAACAGTCAGCGCAAAGACGTCGATCATATCGCGATGCTGTCTGTCAACGGCAGGCAGATTGGCGTGCGGATTTTGGACTTGTCCACCAGTGGGGCGCGGCTGGGCCTGCCTCGGGGATTTCCCGATGCGGCACTCCCCGAAACGATGCGGCTCGATATTCCGGGCCTGTTCATATTGCCCGTCAAGAAACGCTGGCAGACGGAAACCGAGGTCGGCGTAGAATTCGCGGTGGAGCGCGCGCGGCGGGCCATGTTTGGCAAACAGATGCAGAATTACCTGCGCCACCGACCCTCTGCCCCGCGCCAGACGATGCGTTAAAGAGAGGCCTGAGCCAATAGTCCTCTCGGTTCTCCCTCTTGGATTTCGGAGCTAATCGTGGCTAAGGTGGCGCAGAGCCCCGGTTAATGGCTGCGAAATGACTGAGAAATGACGCCAAAACGCCTCCGCATCCCCAAGCGCTTTGCACGCGCTGATGTGCCAAGGTTCAGCGTGGACATGCTGTTCGAAATTTCTGAGAATGCAGAAAAATACTTCCTTGCGCGCGCCTGGGCTATGGAAGAACTCGCGAAACGGGTCGCCAAAGACTGGACGATCCTTGAGCGATTGCTGGTAACATTGGGCGAAACGATCACTGTTGAGGGGCGCAACGGCGCTCCGCTTGGACGCCCGGCATTGGGTATCTTGCTCAATATGGACGAGGAAAGGGTTACACAGGCCATCGCACAAGCCGCAAGCAATTGGTCCGCCAATGCCCAAGAGGATTTCTTCCACGCCTTTTTTGATGCAGCAGATCGCAAAGCAGCATTTGATCGGCTCTTATGCTTTGGGATGCGGCCAAAGATTTGGTTAAATGAGACTGATGAACCGGCCCCGACATTATCGGTCAATAAAGCGTAACAAAAGAAATAGCGCCTAGTTTTTATACTCCCCATGCCGCCCTATGCGCTATCGTGTCGTCCTTCCAAAGTACTCTGGAGCCTAAAGCAGGTCAGCTGAATTTACCGAGTTCCTCTACAATCCAGCTCGCAAAATCTCTGACGCCTTCTCGCTCTGACGCTGCAAGGCTTTTGTAGATGTCCAAATCAGCAATCATTTTGTCGTGCAGCTCTACCATCCAATCGGGACGCGACGTCCGATCCGTGCCAAATTCAGGGGCGGAGCATTGCGCAAAGCCCCATAGAATGTCCAAGATTTCTACCGCAAGATCTGGGCTTGCCATACGCAATATTCTCACCAAGACAGGGTAGCTGGGAAGCGCGGCGGAGGAAACATATGCGTGCTGATGGCACAGCGCGCACCAAAGCTTGTGAGACGCTTCTATCGCCGCCTTGGGGTCTGCGCCCGACAACTGCCGCAGCAACGAAGCTACAGTATCGGGAGCACCAAACGCTTGCTCAAACGACGCAGAATCATCTGCCGCCCCATAAGCCGTAGCGAAACTTGACCAATCCACTTTCTCTATGTCACAAGAAAAATCGCTCAACAAGCGCTCCTTCGGCCTGCCCGGCGATCATGGATGGGCGCGAGGCTTTTCTCGACCCACGGCAATACCCGTCAAGCCTACTGCCTTAGCCCATCGACCCGAGCAAATTGCCATGAAATTTGCGAGGAAAGTTGACGGGTAAACAAAAGCCTAGTCCCCTGCTTTCTTCGTCAGAACGGGCGAAGCAGGGGACGAGGCCAGCTTATCACATATTCGGGTAGTTCGGCCCGTCCCCGCCTTGCGGTGTGACCCAGGTGATATTCTGGCTTGGGTCTTTGATGTCGCAGGTTTTGCAATGCACGCAGTTTTGGAAATTGATCACAAATTCCTGGCGCCCGTCTTTTTCGACCACCTCATAGACCCCCGCCGGGCAGTAGCGCTGTGCGGGTTCGGCAAATCTTGGCAGGTTGTCATAGATCGGCTTTTCCGCATCCCCAAGGCGCAAATGGCAGGGCTGGCTCTCTTCGTGATTGGTCATGGAGAAAGCCACATTGGTCAGGCGGTCAAAGCTGAGCTTTCCATCCGGTTTTGGATACTCGATCTCTTTATGCCAGGCGGCGGGCTCGGTGGCTTGCGCATCGGTTTTGCCATGCTTGACCGTGCCCATCAAGGACACACCAAAGATGGACTGGAACCACATATCAAAGCCACCAAGGCTTAGACCGCCCAGCGGGCCGAGCTTGCCATTGAGCGGCGCGACATTGCGCACTTTCTTGAGGTCTTGGCCAACCGCCCCGGATTTGAGCGCCACGTCATAGGCCTCAAGACGATCGCCTGCGCGCCCCTCTTTGATCGCGGTCGCTGCGGCCTCTGCGGCCTCAATGCCCGAATGCATCGCGTTGTGATTGCCCTTAATGCGCGGCAGATTGACCAGCCCCGCCGAGCAGCCCAGCAACGCGCCGCCCGGAAAGCTGACCTGCGGGATCGACTGATAGCCCCCCTTTGTGACCGCGCGCGCGCCATAGGCCACACGGCGACCGCCCTCGAGCAGCTCAGCGATTTTGGGGTGATGCTTGAACTTTTGGAACTCCATATAGGGGAAGAGATAGGGGTTTTTATAGTTGAGATCGACGATATATCCCACATAAACTTGATTATTATCAAGATGATAGACAAAGGAGCCGCCGCCATTCTTAAAGCCAAGCGGCCAGCCCATCGTATGCGTGACCTCGCCCTCATTATGTTTTGCCGGATCGACCTCCCAGATCTCTTTCATGCCGATGCCGAATTTGGGCACGTCGCAATCCGCATCAAGATCATATTTAGCGATCACCTCTTTGGACAGGCTGCCGCGCACGCCTTCGGAGAGGAACACATATTTGCCATGCAGCTCCATGCCCGGTTCGGTATCGGGCCCGTAAGAGCCATCCGCCTCAAGCCCAAAGACACCGGCCACAACGCCTTTCAGCTCATCATTCTCCCCAAAGACCAGCTCAGAACACGCCATGCCGGGGAAGATCTCGACCCCCATCTCTTCGGCCTGCTCCGCCAGCCAGCGGCAGACATTGCCCATGGACACGATGTAATTGCCATGATTATTCATCAAAGGCGGCATCATAAAGTTCGGAATGCGCATCTGCCCGGCCTCGCCGAGAACATAGAAATTGTCCTCTTTGACCGGCACATTCAGCGGCGCGCCCTTCTCTTTCCAATCGGGGATCAAACGATCCAAGCCGGATGGGTCAAGCACAGCACCAGAGAGAATATGCGCGCCGACCTCAGAGCCCTTTTCCAGCACAACGACCTGAAGATCCTCATCAAGCTGTTTCAGCCGGATCGCAGCGCTTAGGCCAGCGGGGCCCGCACCAACGATCACGACATCATATTCCATCGCTTCGCGTTCAATATCTGCCATTCTCAAAACCCTTTTGCTAAGGCCCCTACGGGCTTGGCTCCCCTTGCCGCGTCTGGCTATCCGAAGGGCACGTCTAGTGCAATCTCAATAGGGTGTAAATTTTCTTTTTGTGCGCAAAAATCGCCCCAAACTTTTCAAAAATTTCGTGACCAGTTTTGGGCGGCGGGCTTGTTTCTCCGATCATCGGTTTCTGATCTTGACTGCGATTGCGACTCTGATAGCGCTAAACGTCAAAGAGAGAGGCAGAGGCATGACCATATTCACAGTTGGTGGAGAAAACCTGATTGATCACGTCACGAAGGATGGGAAGGTCACCGCCCTGCCCGGTGGCTCTCCTTTCAATGTGGCCATGGCTTTGGGGCGACAGGGGGCTGACATTCACTATCTGACGCCGGTTTCCACCGATAGCTGGGGCGATCTTTTGGCGCACACCCTCGAGACATCCGGTGTCACCCTGGCAACTGGGCGCGCGAGCGAGCCCTCCAGTATGGCGCGGGTGACTTTTGTGCATGGTCAACCCGCCTATCAGTTTGAGCGCGACGCCACCGCTGAACGCCAGATTTCAGAGCAGAGTTTGGAAACCGCCTGGCCCAAAGGCGCATCCGTTCTGCATGTGGGCTCTTTGGCTCTGGGGAACGGGGCGGATGCAGCTTTGTGGGAAGAGTTTGCAACAGAAAAAGCCGCGCAAGGCGTTTTGATCTCCCTTGATCCCAATTTGCGCCTGTCTGTCATTTCTGACCACGCGGCCTATTTTCAGCGGCTCGAGCGGCTCTTTCAAATCGCGCATGTGGTCAAGCTTAGCGACGAGGATCTTACGCAGCTCTATCCGGGCCTGCCCCTAGAAGACGCATTTTCCCGGCTACGCGCAGAATGCTTGGCGCATATTTTGGTGCTGACGCGCGGGGCTGAGGGGGCCATTGGCTATGTCGGGTCTGAGCGGGTCGATGTTCCGGCGAGCAAGGTTGAGGGGCTTGTCGATACGGTCGGCGCTGGGGATACGTTTATGGCGACCCTGCTCACCTCCCTGGCCGATCTGAATGCGCTGAGCCCGCAAGCACTTCAAAGCGTGACCCCTGCCCAGCTCGAAACCTGTCTGCAACGCGCAGGCGCGGCGGCAGCACTCAATTGCACCCGCGCAGGCTGCAATCCCCCGAGCCGCGATGAGATTGACGCGGCCCTTTAGAGGCGCGCTATAGCAAGCTTACCGTAAAACCCGAAAGTCAGCACAGTGGGGGTTTTGCACCCCGCCCCCCCCGCCCCGTATCAAATAAGGTATTTTTAGCCAAATGAAGGGGGCGCGCGTTTTGGGATTTCGGACGTGTTGAGCATCCCCCTGCAAACGCGCGATCATCTTCACCGTTGACACGAATCACGATCTTGTCATAGACGGCACCCCAGCCAAAAGGAGGCGCGTGATGACTGAAGATAGCCAGATAGGGGAGACGCTCTGACAATCCGTCAGGGGTACTCTTGCGCGTCTCCATCACGAGGGCCTTTCCCTCTTTCCGAACATGAACTGAAATTGCACCATGAATCTGGTGCTTTGGCTCGTAGCGGCGCGCTGTCCTGATTTGCAGCCGCCCTTACGTGCCATTTGGAAAGGAGGGTCGCTATGACCCGTCTCATTGAAAACATTCGCAATATTGGCATCATGGCACATGTCGATGCGGGCAAAACAACTTTGACCGAGCGCATTTTGTTCAACGCCGGGCGCATCCACAAATTGGGTGACGTGCATACGGGCAATACCGAAATGGACAGCCGCGCGGTGGAACAAGCCCATGGCATTACCATCTCGGCTGCGGCCACGGCGCTTGAATGGAAGGGCTGCGATATCACCATAATTGACACGCCTGGGCATGTGGATTTCACCATCGAAGTCGAACGCTCCTTGCGGGTTCTGGATGGGGCTGTTGCTGTGTTCTCCGCGGTCTCTGGTGTTGAGCCGCAATCGGAAACCGTCTGGCATCAAGCCGATCGCTACGGCACACCCCGTCTTGCGTTCATCAACAAGATGGACAGTCTTGGCGCTGATTTCGAGGGCTGCGCTCAGCAGATCAAGGATCAGCTCGGAGCCGTGCCTTTGGTTCTGCAACTGCCCATTGGCGCAGAGGATGGGTTCTGCGGTGTGATTGATCTGATCACCATGCAGGCTCTGATTTGGGCCGAGGGCGCGGTTCAGCCAAGTGTTTCAGATGTGCCGGCGCATATGCTGGGCGCTGCCGAAATTGCGCGTTCCAATCTGATCGAGATGGTGCTCTATCAAGATGATCAAGTCTTGATGCAGTATCTTGATGGTGAACAGATTGCTCCTGCAACACTGGTCGCACTGGTGCGCAAGGCCTCTGTCAGTGGCGACGTTGTTCCGGTTCTGGCGGGCTCGGCCTATCGCAATATCGGGGTTCAGCCTTTGATGGATGCGATTGCTGCCTATTGCCCCTCGCCCTTGGATCGTCCAGCTGTGACGGGCCTGCGCGGGGATGGGGACACCGAGACGCGGCAAGCCGATGCTGATGCGCCGCTTTTGGCCCTGGTGGCGAAAAGCCGGGTGACCAAATACGGGGCGCTCTCAACTGTCAGGCTCTATGCCGGACGGATCGAGAAAGGCATGGCGGTGCTCAATGCCACAACTGGCGCGCGCGAGCGCATCGGCCGCATTCTCAAGATGCACGCCGAGGATCATGTGGATCTCGACGCGGCAGAGGCGGGCGATGTGGTTGCGGTCATGGGGCTCAAATCGGTGCGGGCGGGCGATAGCCTGAGCGATCCCAAAGCGCCTATGGTGCTTGACGGGTTGGTCTGTCCTGACCCGGTGATCGAAGCGGTCGTTGAGGCCTCAGATGCCCTGGCCCAGTCCAAACTGGGTCAAGCGCTTGCGGCAATGGCGCGCGAAGATCCGTCTTTGCGTGTGGGATCTGACCCGGAAACCGGCCAGATCTTGATCGCAGGCATGGGAGAGCTGCACCTTCAGATCACCCTGGAGGAGATCGCCAATACCCATGGCATCACGGCCAAGCTCGGGCAACCGCGTGTGGCCTATCGCGAGGCGCTGAGAGAGCGCGCTGTGGTTGATCGGACCTTGCGCAAGCAATCCGGTGGGCCGGGGCAATATGCACGGGTCAAGCTGGTGGTCGAACCCGATGAGGAGATTCTCTTTATCGACCAGATCACTGGCGGCGCGATCCCGTCCGAATATATCCCAGCGATCGAAGCTGGGGTGCGGGCGGCTCTCGCAACGGGCACAGGTCTTGGCTGGCCCATGTCGGGCGCACGCGTCACACTTGTTGATGGAGCATTCCACTCCAATGACAGTTCGGCCACTGCGTTTGAACGGGTTGCGCGAGAAGCCTGCCTTGAAGCCTTTGCGCAAGCTGGGGTCATCCTGTTGGAGCCCCGCATGAAAGTCGATATCACAACGCCAGACGAATTTGTTGGTGCGGTGATCGGAGATTTGAATGCACGGCGCGGCGCGGTGATCAGCTCTGAGAGGGGCAAAGCGGGGCAGCTGATTGTGGCCCATGTGCCTCTTGCGACGATGTTCGGCTATGTGAGCGCCTTGCGTTCGCTCTCGCGTGGCCGAGCGAGCTTTTCGATGGGGCTCGATCACTATGCAGAGGTTCCAAAGGCCCTTGCCGGCGAGATACGCAACGCATGTTAAAACCAGTTCAGGCGGCCCCAAATGGCCGCCTGTTCTATTTTGCGGGTGTTAGTCGCGAACGGGACCAAACCCGCCGCTGCTCAGGTCTTGGAACGGAGAGGACACAACCGCCATTGCATCCATCAGACGCAAAAGAATATTGCGCAACCCTCGGGTGATTTCCTGCGCTTCGGCTAAATCGGATTCCGAGCCAAAAGGTGGCATGCAGAACGCGGTATAGGCCCGACTCTCACGCGCCATATCAAGCAGCTGCGCGATCAGCTCAACCAGCTTCCAAAGCTCGTTCAATATCTCAGGTATCGCGATCAGAGGTGAATCTTTCTCTAAGTCGATCAAGTAGACGGCGAGCAAATTGCCGGCTTTGTCAACATGATGCACGGCGTACTTAAAAAGCGACACATTATGGATAAAACTCGACCCCCCATCAACAACCACCGGCTTTTCGAGCCCGTCCTCCGAGACATATGGATCCGGCAAGGGCGGTAGGGCAAATGGGTCTGAGAAAAGCTCTGAAACATCCCACCCCTCAAAGATCTCTGAGACTTTCCACTCCTCGAACATCTCAAAGACCTCCGAGACAAATGGAGCCGGAAGCGGCGGTAGGGCAAATGGGTCCGAGACAGCCTCAGAAACATGTGATCCCTCGAAGGTCTCGAAGCCCTCCGAAACATATGGGCCAGGAAGCGGCGGCGGGACAAACGCCCCGGGAATACCGTCTCCTGAATGTGTCTCCGTCAGAGCCTCTGAAACATATGGACCAGGAAGCGGCGGCGGGACAAACGCCCCAGGAATACCGTCTCCAGAATGTGTCTCCGACAGATCCTCCGAGACATATGGACCAGGAAGCGGCGGCGGGACAAACGCCCCAGGAATACCGTCTCCAGCATGTGTCTCCGTCAGAGCCTCTGAAACATACGGGCCAGGAAGCGGTGGTGGGGTCGCTTCTTTGGGGAAGGCCGCGATAAGCTGATTGATTTTTGCCAGGACGCCCTGCAGATCTTTATTCACCGCCGCGCACAGCTCCAAATCGGCAACGCTGCTTACGCCCCCTTGTTCAAGATCGAAAGCTTGATTGAGCTGTTCCGTTATATGACAGTCATCCTCAAAGGGCAGAATGTCCTGTTCTTTTGAATGTTTGCTTTGATGGGTGCGCGCCGTCTGCCCTGCGACAGCGACCTCAAACATCTCCACAAACGCCTCATCATCACGCTTATTCAAACTGATTTCGCGACTATTCACAGAAATATCGCGATTATGCGTGCCGCCACCAATGCGCATCGTCATAACGGAACCACCATTTACTCACCACAAAACTGCCACAAACATCGCAGGATTTTGCCAAATTCGTCAAATAATGGTGCGGAAACAAACGGAGCCCTTTGTTCACGAATAGGGATCAAACATGGGTTTTCACTTATTATTCAATAAATTACCCAAGACCTCGCACCTTAGGGGCGGAATGTAAATGCCACAACAGTCTGAAAGCATCGTCTCTGGCTAGGAAACAGTTCCTAGATTCGCCCAGATATTGTTATAGTTGAGACCGCGTGCGATTCGCACAACTACCCGAAGAGCAAGCTATTTTTCGCTATCTTCCGCCAGAGCACGTTCGGCATCCCCGGCCAGATCATCATATTGACCATGGCGCAAAGTCCACACAAAGGCAGCAAGCGCACCGAGCCCAAGCAGCAAAGAACAGGGAACAAGTATGACCAATACGTTCATATTTACCTCACACGCAGTGCATTAAGAGTGACCAGGATAGAGCTCGTTGACATAGCAAGCGCCGCCAAAAGCGGGGTTGCAAAGCCAGCAAGCGCTAGGGGGATGGAAATGGCATTATAGGTGCCCGCAAGACCGAAATTCTCCAAAATGCGGCGCACCGAGCGTTTTGAAATGCGCAGCGCATCCAGCAACCGGGTTAAATCGCCGTTCAAAAACACCACATCCGCGGCGTTTTGGCTGGCCTCCAACGCGTTTCCCGGCGCGGCAGAGGCATGGGCTGCGCTAAGCGCCAGCGTGTCATTCAGCCCATCGCCGACCATGAGCACGCGCTGTCCTTTGGCCTCTAGTCCCTGAACGATTTCGAGCTTATCCGCTGGTTGCAACTCGCTATGCACATTGCCCAGATGCAGCTGCGCGGCGCAATGATCGGCATGGGCGCGCTTGTCGCCCGTTAGCATATGCACCTCAAAGCCCTGCTTTTGCAGCGCGGCAACGGTTTCAATTGCACCGGGCGCGATGTCTTCTTTATGGGCAAGCGCGTAGATCCGAGACCCCACGCGCAGGCACGTTGCCGCATCAGAGCCCAGCCAGCGCCCAGACCCAAAGGCCACGGGCATTCCTTGCCAGCTTGCCTCAAGCCCACGGCCCGGTTGTTCTTTGATCTGGTCCAGCTCAACAGAAGGCTCATTGCCCAAGGCATGCACAAGTGACGCACTCAGCGGGTGATCAGAGGCAGCGGCGAGGGTCTTTAGAACCGCCTTTTCCGCGCGCGGCAAATCCTTTGGAACAGAGAGGCTGGCGCGGGTCAAGGTGCCGGTTTTGTCAAAAACAACGGTATCCACCTCAGCCAGTCGCTCAAGCGCGGTCTCCGATTTCACCAAGATTGCTTTGCGATACATGCGCCCGGTGGCAACGGTCGCAACGGCTGGCACGGCAAGCCCCAAAGCGCAGGGGCAGGTAATAATCAGCGTTGAAATCGCAACCATGGCGGCGTGATGCAGATCCCCGCTCCAGAAATACCAGCCCAAGAATCCAGCCAAAGCCAAGCCATGCACCAACGGCGCATAAATCTTGGCGGCTTTGTCAGCCAGCCCAGTATAGCGGGTTCGCGCCCCCTCGGCCCGTTCGGCCAGCTCGATCATCTTGCGCAAAGTCGAATGCTGAGCGGCGCGTGTGGCAATCACCTCATGCGGGCCTGTGAGCAGAACATCGCCGGAAATCAGCTCTCCACCAGCGGCGAGCGAAACCGGCTCACTTTCCCCGGTCAATGCGGAGCGATCAACCTGCGCTTGCCCCTCTTTCAAATAGCCATCCACCGGCACCCGCGCCCCGGCGGCAAGCGCCAAAACATCATTGACCTTGACCTCATCAACCGGGCGGCTGACCCGTTCCCCATCCACAAGACACGTGACCCGCCCCGGCTCCAACGCAGCCAGATCCGCAGCGGCTGAGCGCGCCGATTGCCGCATCCGGGTTTCCAAATAGCGCCCGGCCAGCAAGAAAAATGTCAATGAGAGCGCGGCATCGAAATAGGCATGCTCCCCCCCGGTGAAGGTCTCATAAAGCGACATGACCGAGGCGAGGATAATCGCAAGCGAGATCGGCACATCCATATTCAGACGACCCGCGCGCAATGCAGAGGCCGCATGGCGGAAAAATGGCTCCGCACAGAAAAGCGCTGTGGGCAGGGCAATCGCCGCTGCGATCCAATGAAACAGCTCCCGCGTTGTCCCGCCCGCACCGGACCAAACGGCAACGGAGAGCAGCATCACATTCATCATCGCAAAGCCCGCCACGCCAAGGCGCAGCAAGAGCTTGGCATCGCTCGCACTGTCCAGGGACTGGCGCGCCTCATAGGCTTCGAAGCCGGATTTGGTCAACGCCTCGATCCAAGCGGTCGGATCCTCCCCCTGGCTCGCGAAAATGGCAACACGTTTGCGCGACAGATTAACCCGCGCGCTCATAATGCCCGGTTGATCGGTCAAAATGCCTTCGACCGATTTGATACAGGCCATGCAGTGAATGGTTGGCAAAACCAGCTCATGGGTCGGCAAGCTGGAAGTTGCATCAGGTTTTTCGACCGCATCCCCGGTATCAATGCATGCCGGGCAAGCAGCTGTCATTGCGGCACCCGCAACACGATGCGACGGCGAAACAGAGTGCCATCTTCCGCCTCGGCCACCAGGCGCAAGTTCCAATTTCCAGGCTCAAGCGTTCCGATCTCAGCCTCATAGGCATTATAGCGCGCCTCAAATTCAGGCGTGAGATCTTGTTTCACATGCGTTGCGCGCCCCAGAACCGCATAGGTGATGTCCGGGAAAATCGGGCCAGCTTGATCGCGAAAGGATAGGCGCAACACCTCGGCCTCATAGTCAAGCGCCACATCCCACCCCAATGCGAGCTGCGCTTGGCGCTCGCGTTCAAAGGCTTGGCTGGCCACATAAGAGTTCTTGGTCTCAAGCCCCGGAAACGTGCGCACAGCGTTGAAGGCCAGCGTGAGATTGACACTGATGATGACGGCAAAGGCACCTCCGAACATGAGGGCGACATGCTTACCTGTGAGAGGTTTTCCGAACATTTTACTGTTTCCCATTAAAGACTGTGGCAACGCCCATGCGCGTGTCTGAGAATACGTCCTCTACCCAAATACGCAAATCGGTACGTTCCTGCGTGGCTGCGACATCTTGTGGTCGTGCTGTAACATAGGCGCGGGTCACTAAGGTTTCGTTTGCAGGCACGATTAAATGACCTCCATTGGCATCCTCGGATTGCACCTCGATGCGCAAAATCTCATCAGAGGTCAGCATGACGCGGAACTCGCGATCTTCTGCGGCAAGGTTGCGCACTCTCAGCGTATAGCTGTTGCGGACTGAACCATCGGACAGCGTGATATATTGCGGGTTGCGGATGGGCTCGACGGAGAGATCAATGTCAGAGCGGATGAAGAGCGCCCAAACCAGAGCCACGCCGATCGTCGCCCAAATCGCTGTGTAGATCATCGTGCGCAGGCGGAAAATATGCTGATAGATGGGGCGTGGCGGCTCGCCAGCGCGCTCACGCGGCTCATCCGACAGTGCGAGATAGTCGATTAACCCGCGATCACGGCCGATTTTCTCCATCACCTCATCGCAAGCATCAATACACAGTGCGCAGGTAATACATTCAAGCTGCTGCCCGTTGCGGATATCGATTCCGGCAGGGCAAACATTGACGCAAGCCATACAGTCGATGCAGTCCCCGGTGCCCTCTTGGCTCTTTTTGCCCCGAGGCTCGCCGCGCCAGTCACGATAGGCCACGGTCAGCGTATCATCATCCATCATCGCGCCTTGGATCCGCGGCCAGGGGCACATATAGTTGCAAACCTGCTCACGCATAAACCCACCGAACACAAAGGTCGTCGCGGTCAGGATAAAGATCGTGGAATAGGCCACAAGCGGCGCGTTAAAGGTTGCCAGATTCACTGCAAGCGTCGGCGCATCGGCGAAATAAAACACCCAAGCCCCCCCGGTGCACAGCGCAATCAGCAGCCAAACGGTCCATTTCACCAGGCGTAGGCGCAGTTTTTGCAAAGACCATTTGGCCTTATGCAGCTTGACGCGGGCGTTACGGTCCCCTTCGATCCATCGCTCGACCAGAATGAACAGATCCGTCCAAACGGTTTGTGGGCAGGTATAGCCGCACCACACCCGCCCCAAAGCTGAGGTAAACAAGAACAGCCCAAGCCCGGCCATAATGAGGAGCCCCGCCACAAAGTAAAACTCATGCGGCCAAATCTCGATCCAAAAGAAATAAAAGCGGCGCCCGGCCAAATCGACAAGCACGGCTTGATCAGGAAGCGCTGGCCCCCGGTCCCAACGGATCCAAGGAGTGAGATAATAGATGAGCAAGGTAATGCCCATGATCCACCACTTGAGCGTGCGAAACTTGCCTTTGACCCGGCGTGGAAAAATTGGAACGCGCGCGGCGTAAAGCGTTAGCTCGGATTGATCAGACATAAGCCCCCCAAAAATACAGGTTTGTCACTGTCTATCGAGCCAAGCTTAAGGCAACCTTGATCTGCATCAACTTATGACGCCCGGCGGAAACATTGTTACGCTATGAAAAACGTCAGCTTGCGCGCTTATGGCCTTGATTCAAGGCGCGTTCCGCCAGCATCTGTATGGTTTTGCTTTTGTGCAGAATAGATGTCCGGGTTTGGGCGTTCACATCTTTGTGATGGCCCCGAGGTGGCTCATGACGATATGTGCCAAAGGAAAGCTCTCTCCAAGCCATCTCTGGCGGCACCTCAAAATAGCAGTTTAAGATATAACGCGCCCCGCAAAACGCGCGCAGATGCTCAGCAACAAGGAATAGATGGAAAGGATCGCCATTCTTGCGGTATTTCAGTACACATAGCTGCGCCGACAGCCCTTGCCACATGCGCTTGGAGGCATCAGCAAAAGCTAGCTTATCGGTCAATGCGCCACTTAAAAAGGCCGATGATTGCCCTAAGCATTCTTGGTAGGAATATCCTGAAATACGCGAAAAGGCCGCATTTGCGTAAATGAGCGGAAGGCTTACATGCCTTGGATCCGCAATGGTGACTGCTGTTGAAAGAAGATCAAGACGGTTGAAATTTTGCATAACGTGCCCCCAAGGTAGCGTTGCACGAAACCTCGTGGCTTATCTAGCAGCGCTATAGGCAGGTTACCGCTCAGGAGATTCTCGCGTCAATGGAATTTCTCTCGCAATGCTCGAATTAAGACTTCATTAATACTCTTTAAGTTGCACTTTGGTCACAGCACCCGTGCATTTGCATGCCGGGTGCTGTGGATTGTTCGAGAATCGGCGCTATTCGCCGCCGCCCAGCTGGTGAACATAGAGCGTGACGGCCTTGATTTCATCCTCATCAAGCCGCAGCCCCCAAGCGGGCATCACGCCATATCGGGCATATTTGATGCTGTGATAGACCGTTTCACGATCGCCGCCATAGAACCAGATCGCATCTGACAAGCGGGGCGCACCCATCTCGCGCATCCCTTCGCCGGACTCGCCGTGGCAGCTGGTGCAGTTATCCGCGAAAAGCTCAGCCCCAAGTGTTGCCAGCTCTGCATCATGCTCTTGGCCGGAGATTTGCAGGACATATTCGGTGGTCGCGACGATCTCGGCCTCCTCAAAAATATCGCCAAAGGCTGGCATCTCTGAATAGCGCGCATCATCGGTTTCGTTACGGATACCGTGGCGCACACTATATTCGATATCCTCGACAGTGCCGCCCCAGAGCCAATCATCATCCAGCAAATTGGGCCCCTTGTTACCCGCCGCGCCCGAGCCATGGCACTGCGAGCAATGCGCGATAAAGACAGAGCGCCCGCCCTGCACACCATAGCTATAGGCCGGGTCAGTGCTGGGCAGCTGCGACAGATCTGCGGCAGCGAGCTTTTGCGACACCTCGGCATTGGCCGCATCGACCGCCGCGATTTCGTCAGCCACTTGACCCCGTGTCGAGAAGCCAAGGACCCCAGTGGTCGCGGAGGAGAGCAGAGGCCAAGCCGGAAACGCAATTGTATAGCCAATCGCCCAAACGATGCAGATATACAAGGTCCAAAGCCACCAACGCGGGAGCGGGTTATTTAGCTCTTTGATCCCATCCCATTCATGGCCGGTGGTATCGATGCCGGTGACATCATCTATATCTTTGTGATCGGACATTTATTGGTCCTCCGACTTGCTCTGCCCGTGATCGGGCAAAGTCTCGTTACGAAAAGGGATTTCTGACGCCTCAATGTTTGCGTCCCGCCGAGAGGGCATAAAGGGCAGCAGGCAGGCCCCTAGGTAGAACAGCACCATAGCAATCAAAAACCAGCTATCTGCAAAGGCACGCAAAAAGGTGTAGGTTTCCATGATCCCCTCCTTAACGGCTTGCATCAGGAACAAAGGTGGAGAAATCCACCAAAGTGCCCAGCATCTGCATATAGGCCACTACCGCGTCCATCTCTGTCAGCTCAGGCTGGCCATCGAAATTGGACACGACCGCGCCAGGATAACGTGCGACCACACCATCCCAGTCCGCCTCAGGATCAGCTTGCGCTCTGAAATCAGCCGCGGCGTTCTCGATCATCTCATCCGTATAGGGCACACCCACAAAGCGGTGCGTTTTCAGCAACGCCTCGATATGGGTCGGCTCGATCTCGGTATGCATCAAGAACTCATATCTTGGCATGATGGATTCCGGCACTTCGTTTTGCGGATTGATCAAGTGATCCACATGCCAGGAGTCATCATACCGCCCCCCAACACGCGCCAGGTCAGGCCCGGTGCGCTTGGAGCCCCATTGGAAGGGATGGTCATACATACTTTCCGCCGCCAAAGAATAGTGGCCATAGCGCTCCACCTCGTCGCGCATTGGGCGGATCATTTGTGAGTGGCAGACATAGCAGCCCTCACGCACATAGATATCGCGCCCTGTCAGCTCTAGCGGTGAGTAGGGCCGCACCCCCTCCACTTTCTCGATGGTATTTTCGAGATAAAAGAGAGGGGCGATTTCCACGGCACCACCAATAGTGACAGTGAACAAGGAGAAGGCGAACAAAAGCGTTGGGCTACGTTCAATTATGGCGTGTTTTTCAAGGAATTTCTTATTCATTGTCTTTCTTCCTTATTCAGCCGGTTGCAGTTTGGCATCTGGGGTGGAAACGCGGACAGGCGCGCCCCCCCGGATGGTCATATACATGTTCCAAACCATGATCAGCGCACCGGAAAGGTACATAACCCCGCCCAGGCCCCGCATCACATACATGGCGTATTTCGCGGTCACGGTGTCGGCAAAAGAGTTCACCAGGAAGCCCTGCGCATCCACTTCGCGCCACATCAGACCTTCCATAATGCCGCTCACCCACATGGAGGATGCGTAAAGAACGATCCCAAGGGTCGCGAGCCAGAAGTGCCAGTTGATGGCGGACATGGAGTGCATCTGCTCTTTGCCCCAAAGACGCGGGGTCAAATAGTAGAGCGCGCCAAAGGTGATCATACCGTTCCAGCCCAAAGCACCGGAATGCACGTGACCAATAGTCCAGTCTGTGTAGTGGCTCAGAGCGTTGACCGCACGGATCGACATCATCGGACCTTCAAAGGTGGACATGCCATAGAAAGCAAGGCTGATCACGAACATCCGAATGATCGGGTCGGTGCGCAGCTTGTCCCAGGCTCCTTGCAAGGTCATCAACCCGTTGATCATCCCGCCCCAGCTAGGCATCCACAGAACAATCGAGAACACCATACCAAGGGTTGCAGCCCAGTCAGGCAGTGCGGTGTAATGCAAATGGTGCGGGCCGGCCCAGATATAGAGGAAAATCAGCGCCCAAAAGTGAATGATGGACAGCTTATAGCTAAAGACCGGACGCCCTGCTTGCTTGGGAACAAAGTAGTACATCATGCCCAAGAACCCAGCGGTGAGGAAGAAGCCCACAGCATTGTGACCATACCACCATTGCACCATGGCATCTTGCACACCAGCAAAGACCTGTACGGATTTGGATCCCAGAAAGCTTACCGGAATGCTGATATTGTTCACCAAATGCAGCATCGCGACAGTGATGATAAAGCTCAAGAGGAACCAGTTGGCAACATAGATGTGCTTTTCTTTGCGCTTAAAGATCGTGCCAAGGTAAACGGCCAAGAACGCCACCCAGATGATGGTCAGCCACCAATCCACATACCATTCGGGCTCGGCATATTCTTTGGACTGGGTAGAACCCAAGACATAGCCGGTCGCCGCGAGAACGATGAAGAGCTGATAGCCCCAGAACACGAACCACGCCAAGTTGCCGCCCCAGAGCCGCGCGCCGCATGTGCGCTGCACGATATAGAATGAGGACATGATCAGCGCGTTCCCACCAAAGGCGAAAATCACCGCAGAAGTATGCAGTGGGCGCAAACGTCCAAAGTTCATATAGGGTTGCGCCCAATCAAAGTTGAGCACCGGAAAGGCCAGCTGAAAGGCGATAAACACCCCGGCCAAAAATCCGACAACGCCCCATAAGGCCGTTGCAATCACACCAGCGCGAACGACATCGTCCATATAGCCTGTTGGATCAGCGGCAGGCTTGGCCTCTCCAACTTGACGGAGCGTCCAAACGAACAATCCGGCGGCCACCAACATTATGATGATCGCGTGTAAAGAATAGCTTAGATCGTGCCCCCAATTGGCTGCCATCGCAGCCACAAGGGCAATCAGACCCAAACTGATGAGTTTGACGGAGTCCCACATGTTAAATCCTTTAAAAGCGCCGCAAGTTTGGCTTGCGTACGTGGCTTCACTGGATTTTGGCTATCAACAGGGGGTTAGCACTACGTTGATCTGAGTCAAAAACTTGCAGGTTTAAGACCTATGAGGGTGCGACCTGAGCGCGCAGCCTCTTTAATTTTCGGGCATATCACACGATGAGCCCGCCATCCTCATCATCGCCAGTCTCGCCCATCAGGGCCGAAAGGTCCGGGATATGCACAACGCGCTTGCCTTCCAGCTCGATGACACCGTCTTTCTTGAGCGCGGTAAACTGGCGTGAGACCGTTTCGATAGTAAGGCCAAGGAAATTTCCCATAGCCTCTCGACTAATCGGCAATTCCAGGCGCGAGCGCGTTCCTAGAGACTTTCCATCCGGGTTGACGGTGCGCTTCACAATGGCGAGCAAAAGGCTGGCGATCTTTTCTCGCGCTGTCTTTCGTCCCAGCAAAAGCATCCAATCGCGGGCCGCATCCAGCTCATCCAGCGTCATTTGCAATAGACGTTCCTGTAGATGCGGGATGTCGAGCAATAGGGCCTCAAAAGGTTTGCGCTGAAAGCAGCACAAGGTCACGTCCGTCACGGCAGTCACATCATATTGCAGCGTTCCCCGCCCAGGTCGCCCCAAAAAATCCGACGGCAAAAGCAGACCAATCATCTGCGTGCGACCATCTTCGATCACCCGCTCTAGTGTCGCGGTCCCCTCAACGATTGAAGCGACATAATCCAACGCATAACCGCGCAGCGCGATGGTCTGGCCCGCTTGATAGCTTCGGTAAAATTTCACACCATCCAGCTGAGCCAATTCATCTTCATCACAGGTCGAGCAAACCGCCCGGTGACGGATGGGGCATTCGCCGCATGCGAGATTGGGAATGTGTTTGGCTGCTAACATAAGTTAACCCATTTGATCTGTGTCAATGCGCGCATGAACCGCTTGTGGAATTGAGGGAGCATGACACAATTGTCCGATCTCCGCCGCTTTGGTTTATTAGACGCGAAAGTTCCGCGTTTTACAAGTTTTCCTCCTGCCACTTGGTTTGAGGAGGGCGTGACAGCGCAGACTGTTCATGACTGGCAGCATGCAATGCCCGAGGGCTCGGATCTATCGCTATATGTGCATATTCCCTTTTGCAAACGGCTATGTTGGTTCTGTGCGTGCCGAACTCAGGGGACAAAGACCAGCAAACCTCTTGAGGGCTATGTCAGCCAAATCCTCGTCGAGGCCCGGCGGCATCGCGACAATTTACCGCGAAATATCAAGCTGCGCCGCCTGCATTTGGGGGGCGGGACCCCAACAATTTTGCCTCCCGCGCTGATTGAGAGACTTCTTGGTGGGCTAGAATCGCTTTTCGGATTCTCCAATCTCACAGAGCTCTCCGTCGAAATTGACCCCACCGATGTTGATCCCGAACGCATTAACACGTTAACCACGTTTGGGATGAATCGGGCCAGTTTGGGCATTCAGGATTTCGATCCCAAAGTTCAAGACGCAATCGGGCGGCATCAAAGCTATCAGCGCACGCGCGAGGTCGTTGATCAGCTGCGCGCTGCCGGGGTGAGCAATATCAACTTTGACTTGCTCTATGGTCTCCCCTTCCAAACCATGCGCAGCCTGCGCCAAACATTGCTGCAAAGCTTAGAAATGCAGCCCGCGCGCATCGCGTTGTTTGGCTATGCCCATGTGCCTTGGATGTCCAAACGCCAAGCGCTTATCCCCACCGACGCCCTGCCCTCTCCGACCGAGAGGTATTTGCTATTTGATGAGGCGCAGAGCATTCTGTCGGAAAAAGACTATCTGCAAATCGGCATTGACCATTTCGCGCGCCCCTCTGATGGGCTGGCCAAGGCTTATGACGCCAAAACGCTTAAGCGCTCATTCCAAGGCTATACGGATGATACCGCGCCCTATCTCATTGGGCTGGGGGCGTCTGCGATCTCGACCTACCCGCAAGGATTTGCGCAAAATGTGGCAGTGACCGGCCAATATACCAAACAGCTTGACGACGGGCACACCCCGATCTGGCGTGGTTATGCCCTAACCCGTGAGGATGCCGAAATGGCGGGCTTGGTCGAAGAGCTGATGTGCTATTTCGAGATCAGAAAGTCAGACCATAGCCCCGCCATCGCGGCGAAGCTGTCTGCGATTCTCGACAGATACGCTGAGCTCTTTGAAAGCGAGGGCACCGGTTATAAGCTCAAACCCTGGGCGCGCCCTTTGGTGCGGATCGTGGCGGCGGAGCTGTCTTTGGGGGCATCCACGCAAACCAGCGCGCCGAAATACTCACAAGCCATCTAACCCGCCGCTTCAACCAATGCGCGCTGAAACGACATGAATGTCGCAAAAATCGCCTCTTTGTCGCTGCGATCTGTTGACCCCACTGCCGATCCCTGACTTGATAGGCCTACAGCGTTGGGGGATCTGCTGAATCTGACACCACAGAACCCGCTAACGTGCAAAAACCAAATCAAACGGGTTAAACAAAAAACGCCCGATCAACATCGCCTGACCACGAAGGCCTGACCAACAGGGGCACTTATGGGACTATTTATCCTCCGACGATTGGGTATGATGCTGCTCACAGCATTATGTCTGACCTTTATCGTTTTCTTCCTCACCAATCTTTATCCGAACCTGGAAAAGCTTGCCAAATCCGAAGGCAACTTCCGCATGTCGGATGAGGCCGTTTATAGCTGGCTTGATGACCGCGGGTATACCGATCCGATGCCGGTCAAATATGGCCGCTGGCTTGGCGTAGTGCCGGGCTGGGAGACGCTCAAAGAGGACGGCACATTGCTGCGCCAATGTCGCGATGCGGGCCTGCCTGAAGAGGAGCGCGCCACATTCTGCGGGATTTTGCAAGGGAATTGGGGCTATTCGCTATCTAAAAAGACTGAGGTGGCGCCGCTGGTGACAAAGCACTTGGGATATACCGGGTATCTGATGCTGTGGGTGATGATCGTTATGGTGCCGATGGCGCTGCTTTTGGGCGTTTTGTCTGGTATGCGCGAAGGCTCTGGGCTGGACCGAACCCTATCCACCTTTTCGATCACAACCACCGCAACACCGGAATATGTCTCGGGCGTCATCTTCATAGCTATTTTCGCATCAAAAGCGGTTGGGTTAAGATGGTTCAATGGCTCCTCCACCTCTGCGATGGAGAGCGCGAATTTCGCCAATTTCACCCTGCCTGTTCTGACGATCGCGCTTTATGGCATGGGCTATATCGCGCGCATGACCCGCGCCTCTATGGCCGAGGTAATGACCGCACAATATATCCGCACGGCACGGCTTAAGGGCGTCAGCTTTCGTAGCATCGTGATGAAACACGCGCTGCGCAACGCGCTGATTGCGCCGTTCACCGTGATCATGCTGCAGATCCCATGGCTGCTGAACGGTGTGGTCATCGTTGAAACTCTGTTCAATTATAAAGGCTTTGGCTGGCTTTTGGTGGGCGCGGCCTCGCACCCGGATATTGAACTTCTCCTGGCCATTTCGGTCGTCTCCGTCTTCGTGGTTCTGATCACGCAGCTGATTTCAGATATCGGCTATGTGTTCTTGAACCCACGGATCCGCATTAGCTAAGGGAGGACTGAGCAATGGAAAAACTTACATGGACTGGTGGCCTTGGCACCTATCTTGACACTGTCTTCTTCTATGTGGCGGCCATCCTTGCGATTGCAGTCGTTGCGCGGATTTTGGTCACGCTTTTCGCGCCAGCAGAGACAACTACGGTCTCGGCCGAAACCGCCCTAAGCATGTCTTACCGCGCCCATGATCTGAGTGCGAAAGGCACGCAATGGGCCTTGTTTGCAACGCTCTTGATGATCGTGCTGTACCTCGCTCTCGGGGCCATTATGGGGCCGCAAGGCGCAGGCATCATCGGCGGGATAAGCCAACAACTTGTGCCAGTATGGATCTCGCTCATCGTTCTTTTTGGGGTGTCTATCGCGTTCAAGGGCTCGCTTGGTCTTTATGGCAAGCTCTTTAACAATACGGTCGGCATGATCGGCTTTGGCATCGTGATGTTCTGGGTCTTTGCTGGCATCTATGGCGCGCTTGACTGGATCACGACGCAAGACCATCTAAGTCAATATTCCGGCATGAAGAACAAGCTGCCGGGCACGCCGTTGCGCGGCGCGGGTGAGGAAGATTACGCCTGGTTCCTGCTTGGCGGGGATAACCTAGCGCGCGACATCTTTACCCGCATCTTCAAAGGCGCTTGGCTTGTCATTCAAATTGCGCCGCTTGCGACACTGTTTGCCTTCCTTGCCGGGATCACCCTGGGGCTGCCTGCGGGCTATTATGGGGGACGGATCGACACAATCCTGAGCTTCTTGGCGAACCTGATCCTCGCCTTCCCTGTGATTTTGCTGTTCTACCTGCTCGTGACACCTGAGATCAAACAGGCAGGTATTCCGGCGGTGATGGGGCTTGTCTTGTTCATCTTCCCAATCATCTTCACCTGCATTTTGCTGAACTCACGCTATCGCACCCAGCCGAGTTTGCGCACGCCCCTGCTGATCGTGGTACTTTCGCTGATGGTCTGGGGCTATCTGTCGCTCAACACAGAAGGCGGATGTTTAATCTTGCCTGCCAGCGGCCAAGAGGGCTGCCGGCTCATCGGCTTGCCAAGCTGGCTGGACATTCTCAATCCCGATCCGCAGATCCTCTTGGTGTTCGTCTCGGTGGTCTTTGTGAATGCGCCCACGGTGTTTCGTATCGTGCGCGGTCTAGCGATGGATATCAAAACGCGCGACTATGTTGCAGCGGCGCGCACCCGTGGTGAAGGCCCGTGGTACATAATGCTTTGGGAAATCCTGCCCAACGCGCGCGGCCCGCTCATCGTGGATTTCTGCCTGCGCATTGGCTATACAACGATCTTGCTTGGGACGTTGGGCTTCTTTGGGCTTGGTCTATCCTCTGAGAGCCCGGATTGGGGCACAACGATCAATGCGGGCCGTAAGCTGCTATCGCTTTATCCGCATGCGGCGCTTGCTCCGGCGATTTCCTTGCTGACCTTGGTGCTTGGGTTGAACCTGCTTGCAGATGGCCTGCGCGAAGAGAGCCTTAAGGACTGATCCAGCGAAAACAAGAAACGGGCCGCTTCACCGCAATGTGGGGCGGCCTTTTTCTATGCTTTTTCGGCTTTGATACGGGGCAGCGGGCGTGAGGGGATCTCTTTGAGCAGCCCGCCAACCCCCATGCCCATGATGTCCTGTGCACTTGGAGCACGGCCACAAATCACCCGCTCCAGCACCCAATCAGCGCCATTGAGCGCAGGCGAACGTGCACAGCCGGGCAGCCCGATCACATAGCGCGGCCCCAGCTTTCCTATGAACAGCAGGTTTCCAGGGTCTACCGGCATGCCATAATGCAAGATCTCTCCCCCCGCCTGCACAAGCGCCGCAGGGGCCGTATCTGCCTCATCTGATGTCGCGGACCCCGTAAGGATTAGGAGCAGCTCACCGGGGGCCTCAGTCAGTGCATCAGCTATTTTTTGAATGGTGTGAGGGATCGTGATTTTGTCCGAAAGCATAACCCCAAGCCGCGCCAGCCTGTGCCGGATCGCCTCTCGCCCCTTTGGCCCGTGATCCAGGCCCGCAACGCTTGTTTCGATTAAAGTGGCCGAGGTGATTTGCGGGGGCAGAAAGCCCATAGCATTTTCCGCCAAATCAACCGCTCTTTGCAGCGCATCTTTCGGCACGCCGTAGGGAATGATCTTGACCGTCGCCGCTAGGCCGCGCAGCTCAAGACGCTGGAGCTGGGGCACGGTCGCGATGGTGATGCCCGGATGTACCGAATTCGCTGCATTGATCGCGCCCGCATCCAGATCGACAAGCCCCGCCGTCTCCGCCCGTAAATTCACCCGGCCCGTTTTGGCCCGCGTTGCGCTCAACTCCGCGCGCTCATTCAACAAAGACGCGGCCAGTTGCGTGGCGGCTTCATCTTCATGAATATCTGTGCCCTCAAGCCGGGCCACAGTCACCGCAGTCACATCCAAGGCCAGCAGATCGCGAATATGCTTTTCTGTCAGAGCCGTGCCCTTGGGGATCTTATAGGTAAGGCTTTCTGGAACGCTAGGATCTGCGGCCAGCACTGAATGCGCCAGGATCGCGCCAAGAGCCTCGCGCGTTGGAACGGGGCCGAACTTCATTGCCCCTTCCGCAAGGTTTGCACCAGCTCCGCCAGGATGGACGCGGCTATTTCCTGTGGGCTTGCCGCGCCGATATCGAGCCCGATGGGCCCATGAATGCGGGCGATATCACTCTGGGCAAATCCTGCCTCACTCAGACGCTCGACCCGTTTGGCATGGGTGCGCTTTGAGCCCAGAGCGCCGATGTAAAAACAGTCTGACCGCAAGGCGATATGCAACGCAGGATCGTCCAATTTCGGATCATGGGTCAGCAGAACCAGCGCACTGCGCGTATCGAGCGTGAACGCCTCAAGTGCCTCATCGGGCCAATCATCCAAGATCGTCTCGCCCGGAAACCGCTCAGCCGAGCCAAAGGCGGCGCGCGGATCAATAATCACAGGATCAAACCCCACGATCCGCGCCATCGGCACAAGGGCTTGGGCGATATGCACCGCGCCAACAATAGCGAGACGCAAGGGCGGGTTATGGATTGCGACGAACGTATCGCCATCCTCCTCAACGCCCGAACGATCCAGACGAAAACGGTCAGGATAGCTCTGAGGCCCCTGCAACACCGCGCCCCCGTTTTGCAGCGAGGTCATATAGGCGCAGGGCTGGCGGGCGGCACGGCGGGCGACAAGCTCTGAAAGAACCGGCTCGCCAATTGCCGCAACCGGCTCTACAAGCACGCGGATGGTGCCACCGCAAGCCAATCCCACGGCAAAAGCATCCCCATCACTCACCCCATATTCCAAAAGCCGGGGCGTGCCATCTGCAATGGCCTCCTGCGCTTCATACATCACCGCGCCCTCTACGCAGCCGCCCGAAACGGAGCCCTGGATCTCTCCATCACCGGAGACAACCATTTGCGCCCCCGTGCGACGCGGCGCGCTACCCCAGGTTTCTACCACTGTTGCCAAAGCCGCCCCGCGCCCTGCCCTGTGCCACTTGAGCGCCAACTCGGGCGCTTGATCAAAAAATGCGTGTGTCATGGGACTAAGCTACGCGCTGAATAACAATGTGCAAGGGGCAGCTTGCACCCTCGCCCTTCGCGGCCTATCTATTCTACCAAACAAAGAGGGAGTGTGGCCATGCCCATGCATGCAGATGAAATCGAAGCCTTGCTGCGCAGTACATTTCCAGATGCCAAGATCGAGGTTGGCGGCAGCGACGGGGTGCATATGTCCGCGCTGGTGATCGACGAAAGCTTTCGCGGCAAAAACCGTGTCCAGCAACAACGCGCGGTCTATGCCGCCCTGAAAGGCAAGATGGACGGGCCCAATGGCGAGCTGCATGCGCTGGCTTTGACCACCAAAGCGCCCGATTAAGATAGGATATCAAGGAAACACTATGACCGACGCACAGACACAAATCGACGAAACGGTGAAAGCCAATGAGGTGGTGCTATTTATGAAAGGCACCAAGGAGATGCCGCAATGCGGGTTTTCCAGCCGCGTGGCGGGGGTGCTCAATTACATGGGCGTAGACTATGCCGATATCAATGTGCTCGCCGATGAGAATGTGCGCCAGGGGATCAAGGAATACTCGGACTGGCCCACCATCCCGCAGCTCTACATCAAAGGCGAGTTCGTGGGCGGGTGCGATATTGTGACCGAAATGACCCTCTCCGGTGAGCTGGACACGATGCTAGAGGGCAGCGGTATCGCTTTTGACAAAGAGGCCGCCAACAAGATCCGCGAAGCCAACGGCTAAGGATCTGGAGAGGGGAGAGCTCTATTACCCTGGTTAAGGACTCAAATTGGGATATAGGGGCGGCGTGGCAAATGGCGCTCCAGTTTGGGTAGGGTCTAGTCCTCTGCTTCGCGCGTTCTGACGGACAAAGCAGAGGACTAGGCTTTTGTTTATCCATCAACTTTCCTCGCAAATTTCATTGCAATTTGCTTGGGTCGATGGACTAGGTTTGGTCGCTCTTATTCCCAACTCACCAGCAAAACCCGAATGCCCGCGCCGTGGGGGTTTTGCACCCCCACACCCCCGCAAGGTATTTATTGGCCAAATGAAGGGGGCGCCGGTTGTGGATATGACCGGGTGTCTTAGGGTGCCAAGCAGTTGCTCCGGGATGGAGCCCCCTGCCAAGGAGCCAGCGAGTATCGCAGTTTGATTGCGAAGGAAAGGTTCCTGGCTTGGCCGAACTAGAGTGAAAACAGATCAAGCTGAAACATCGTATGCCAGTATTCGCGTTCGAGCGAAGCGAGAGGCCGCGAAGACTGGCTCAATAGGGTCGTTTTCTACTCTAGTTTGACAGCTTGGCCTCAGCGCTAGTTGCCAGAGCTTCGATTTGCGCAGCCATGGCGACGAGACCCTCTTCTAGCCCCTCGGGCACAACGGGGATTTCGATGCGCTCTGGCTCTGGGGGCGGAGCGTTTTTCAGGGCGGCAAGCTCGGCCTGGCAGGCTTCGAGCTTTGCGCGCAGATCATTCGCCTCATCTTCAAAGCTGGCAGTCTTATCCGCAAGCATCAGCCCAGCCATGAGCAGCATGCGCGCCTCTGGCATGCGCCCCACCTGAGCCGAAAGCACCTGCGCCTCTTCATCAAGCATCTTGGCTGCGGCCTGCAGATATGGCTCTTCACCCTCCTGGCACGCAACCTCAAAGGCGCGCCCGCCAATTTCTACTTTCACCTCAGGCATCGCTTGTTACCTCTTGTTCCTTTTGCGCTTCCAACAAAGGGCCTATGGCCGCCAGGATCGCATTCATTTCCGCAAAATCGGCATCCCGCGCCGCGCGCACCGCGTCAAGCTCGGCTTGCAGTGATTGGTTAATCACATCGGGGGATGCAAGACCTTTCTGATTGGCCTCGCGCAGAGCCGCATTCACCTCGCGCAGCGCGACATTTGCCTGACGCAGCTTCTGCAACTCTAGATCGAGCGCCGCCATCTTTGCTTGAGTTTCATTTATCTGGGATTGATTAGCCGACTTCTGCTCATCCAGCTCGCCGCGCAGCCCTTGCAGCTGACTTTCCAGCAGATCCTTGGCCATGCGCTCTGCCTCAAGCTCCGCGCTCACCGCATCAATTCGCGCCTGGCTAGGGGCTTCTAGCTGATCTACTGCACGCGTCACACGCTCTAACGCGCTGGACAACCGCGTCTGCAAGTCGTTGAAATCGCTCATCCTCAAACCTTGTCATGTTCTATACTATTGGAACGCAAGCCGCACCGAATCGGTGCAGCGCACGTCTTTGCCTTCTGACATCGGTTCTACTTTAAGCTGCACGCCAGCAAGTTCAAGCTCTTGCAACCCAGAACGCAGGTGATACGCAAAGTTTCGGCAGAGCTCCGCTTGACCTTACAGATTGTGCGGGTATTGAACGCTCATGCTTTATTAACCAGAGGTGACAAGCTGTGAGCACTCAGGACGATATCCGCGCAATGCGCAAAGCGCATCCCGACCATTGGGCCAAGGCCACTGCTATTCGCGCCCTTGCGCTGGATGCCGTTGCCGCTGCTAATTCCGGGCATTCGGGCATGCCTATCGGGATGGCAGATGTGGCCACTGTCCTGTTTGAAAAGCACCTGAAATTTGATGCCGGCGCGCCTGAATGGCCGGATCGGGACCGCTTTATTCTCTCGGCGGGCCATGGCTCTATGCTGCTTTACGCCCTGCTCTATCTAACCGGCTCGCCGCATATCACGTTGGAGGAGGTCAAGAACTTCCGCCAATGGGGCGCCAAAACAGCGGGCCATCCCGAGAATTTCCTCGCCCCAGGGATCGAGACCACCACCGGCCCGCTGGGGCAAGGCATTGCAAACTCCGTCGGTTTTGCCATGGCCGAAGAGATCTTGCGCGCACGCTATGGCAAAAAGATCGTGGACCACCACACCTATGTGATCGCAGGCGATGGCTGCCTGATGGAGGGCGTGAGCCAAGAGGCCATCGGCATCGCCGGGCGGCACCGTCTTTCCAAACTGATCGTGCTGTGGGATAATAACAACATCACCATTGACGGTACTGTTGAGCTCTCCGATCGCACCGACCAAGTGGCACGTTTCAAGGCCTCGGGCTGGGAGGTGATCGAGATTGACGGTCACGACCCCGAGGCGATTGATGAGGCGCTCACCCAAGCCAAGGCCTCGAAACTGCCCAGCATGATCGCCTGCAAAACCAATATCGCTTTGGGGCATGCGGCGCAGGATACGTCAAAAGGGCACGGCGCGCTCACCAATCAAGAACAGAACGATGCGGCGAAAAAGCTATGGGGTTGGAAACATAAACCCTTTGAAATTCCTGCTGTTATAAAAGGCGCCTGGGAATATATAGGCTATCGTGGCCGCGATGAGCTGGCCGCTTGGGCGGGACGCTTTGAAACGCTTTCCGCGGGCAAGCAGGCCGAATTTACCCGGATTACCGCAGGCGATCCGCCCAAAAAGCTCGCCGCCACGGTGCGTGCGTTCAAAAAGCAAATGTCAGAAGAGGCCCCGAAACTGGCCACCCGCGCAAGTTCTGAAAAAGTGCTGGGCGTAATCAATCCGATCATGCCCGAAACCGTGGGCGGCTCAGCGGATTTGACCGGCTCCAACAACACCAAAACCGCAGATCTTGGAGTGTTTGATACGGATAACCGCAAGGGGCGCTATGTCTATTGGGGCATTCGCGAGCATGGCATGGCGGCAGCAATGAACGGCATGGCGCTGCATGGCGGGATTAGGCCCTATGGCGGCACCTTCATGTGCTTTACCGATTATGCCCGCCCCTCGATGCGCTTGGCGGCTTTGATGAAAATCCCGACCGTCTTTGTGATGACCCATGATTCCATCGGGCTTGGCGAAGATGGACCCACGCACCAACCCGTCGAGCATCTGGCCATCAGCCGCGCCACGCCAAACACGCTGGTTTTCCGCCCTTGTGATACGATTGAAACGGCAGAGGCCTGGGAAATCGCGCTCAGCCAAAAAGACACGCCCTCCGTGCTCTCGCTCACCCGGCAAGGGCTGCCGACGCTGCGCACCGGGCACAAAGCCAAAAACCTCTCCGCCCAGGGCGCTTATGTTCTGGCCGATGCGGATGGCAAACGCGAGGTGATCTTGATCGCCACCGGCTCTGAGGTCTCTATCGCGATGCAGGCACGGGATATTTTGCAGGCTGAAGGCATCGGAACCCGTGTGGTCTCTATGCCCTCGATGGAGCTGTTCGCCGCCCAAGACGAAGCCTATCGCCGCCGCATCCTGCCCCCCGGCCCTGTGCGCGTCGGCGTTGAAGCGGCCGTGCAACAAGGCTGGGACCGCTGGCTGACCGGAGAGCGTGGCAAGCATAACAAAGCCGCTTTCGTAGGCATGTCCAGCTTTGGCGCCTCCGCCCCCGCCGCTACGCTCTTCGAAAAATTCGGCATCACCGCAGAGGCCGTCGCGGCCAGCGCCAAATCCCTGCTGTAATCCCAAAACACCGTCGCGGCCCTGCTTTTCGGGGCCGCGAGTCGCGGAGCCACCGCTTTCAAATCGCCCGCGCGCGAAACCCCTGAAAAAATGTCTTGCGCGATTTGTGGTGATTGTGCTTTGCTACTCGCATGAGGGGTGGAATTGAGCAGCAAATATTGCCCAGATAGCGCCAATCAGGTTTGGAAATGCAGTAACGCATTGAAATGAAAGGAATAAATGAACCAAAAGACAGCAAACCACAAGATGGATCGACAAGTGAGTCGAAAAATCAGGGTCAGGCATGGAAGGTGGTCAAAATAATCGTTAAAAATCAGGGGGATCGAGGACGTGGCTTGACCACTGATCACCGCACTAACGCGGATTGAAACAAACTGTATTATGCGCTGCAGCGCTGCCCCCCTTGACCACTGATCACCGCACTAACGCGGATTGAAACGTGTAACACCCAGCCCAGTATGACTGCGGTCTTCTTGACCACTGATCACCGCACCAATGCGGAAACTGGCCACCTGCATAACCCTATGTTGGTGGCCGAATCTTTTTGTGGTGCTTAATGGTGGCGCTATGAATGTAGAAACGAACAGATCGGGCGTGGCTTTTCTTGGCGTTGAGCACTCCCTAACGGGGCGACGCTGGGTTGGCCCCTCTATTGAAACCGAACGGGCGAGCGAGACCTTGGTGCAGCGCGCACAGCTCTCGCGTCCTTTGGCACAGGTCTTGGGGCGACTTGGGGTCGCGCCGCAGGACGCAGCGGGATTTCTGACCCCCACCTTGCGCGAGCTGATGCCCGACCCGCGCAGCCTGAAAGACATGGAAACCGCGGCGCAGCGTCTGCTACGGGCCGCTCACGCCAAAGAGCGCATCGCGATATTCGCCGATTACGATGTGGATGGCGGCAGCTCGGCGGCTTTGTTGCTGCATTGGCTTCGCTTCTTTCAGCACACCGCCACCCTTTACGTGCCCGACCGCATTGACGAGGGCTATGGCCCCAATGAAACCGCCATGGCCGAGCTTGCCGCCGCACATGATCTGATCATTTGCGTGGATTGCGGCACGCTTTCCCATGGGCCCCTGGCCGCTGCAAAGGGCGCTGATGTGATCGTGCTGGATCACCATTTGGGCGGCGAAACCCTGCCCCCTGCCCTGGCCGTGGTGAACCCGAACCGGCAGGATGAAAGCGGTGATCTTGCGCATCTCTGCGCCGCAGCCGTGGTGTTTTTGTGCCTTGTTGAGGCCGGGCGGCAGCTCAGGGAGCGAGGCGGGCAAGGGCCGAACTTGATGGAGTTCCTTGATCTGGTCGCCCTGGCCACGGTGGCAGATGTTGCGCCCTTGATCGGGGTGAATCGCGCCTTTGTGCGTCAGGGGCTTAAGGTCATGGGCCAGCGCCGCCGCATTGGGCTGAATACGCTGGCAGATGGGGCGCGCATTGATACGGCTCCAACCGCCTATCACCTGGGCTATGTTTTGGGGCCACGCATCAATGCCGGTGGGCGCGTGGGGCAAGCAGATCTTGGCGCGCGGCTTTTGGCGACGGAGTCGCAGGCAGAGGCGCAGGCTTTGGCGGCACGGCTTGAAGAGCTGAATACAGAACGCCGTGATATTGAGGCCGCAGTGCGCGCCGCTGCTCTCGCCCAAGCTGAGGAAAGAGGGCTGGAGGCCCCGCTGGTCTGGGCCGCTGGTAAGGGTTGGCACCCAGGTGTTGTGGGCATTGTCGCCTCGCGCCTGAAAGAAGCCACCAACCGCCCTGCCCTTGTGATCGGGATTGAGGATGGGATTGGCAAAGGCTCTGGGCGCTCGGTGAGCGGCATAGATCTTGGCTCTGCCATTCAACGTCTTGCCGAAGAAGGTCTACTGCTCAAAGGTGGAGGGCACAAAATGGCAGCCGGTTTGACGGTTGCTGAAGACAAGCTTGCCCCGGCGATGCAGCGCTTGGAAGAGTTGCTCTCGCGCCAAGGGGCCCATGATTTGGGCGCTGCGGATTTATCCCTGGATGGCATGCTGATGACCAGCGCCGCAACGCTGGATCTGATTGATGAGATGAGCCAAGCTGGCCCCTTTGGTGCCTCCGCACGCGCGCCGCGATTCGCATTTTCCGATGTGGCACTCACCTTTGCAAAGCGCGTGGGTAGCTCGCATCTTAAACTTTCCTTCACCGATTCCCCCGGACATAAGCTGCAAGCGATCTGCTTTAACGCGTTTGACAGTGATCTGGGCGAGGCTCTGCTCAATCACGGAGGGCGGCGGTTCCACATTGCGGGCAGATTAGAGGTAAATTTCTGGCAAGGGCGCGGCTCTGCACAACTTAAACTAGAAGATGCCGCATATGCAAATTATTAGCATTTTCTGCTTGCCACCCCGCGCGCAATTCCATAAACACTGCTTCACACCTTGAGTGCTCCGTTCGTCTATCGGTTAGGACGCCAGGTTTTCAACCTGGAAAGAGGGGTTCGATTCCCCTACGGAGTACCATTTTTCAGCACATAGCTTAGATTTACGCGCCAAATTGCCTGATCATTGATCGGATATATTTGCTGGCAGAGCGGTAATGACTCGGGCCTGCGGCCTCTGCCCAACGTCCCGCCACCCCACCACTCTTTACGCGAACCAAAAGAGACCCATGCAATGGCAAAACTGGGTCTTTTCCAACGAGCAAACCGCAACCATACGACTAAGATCGAAGATGCAAACCATACCAAAGGGCTTGACGCTGAGCCATAGGTCGTCAGACTGCGGTTAACCAAAATGTGTCGAAGGGACGGGGGCTCAGGGTGCTTCATGCGGTTTGCGCAGAGGCGTGTCCATTGCCGCGCCCGGCCCCCGAGAACACGCCACAATTATGAATATAAAGGCCTTTCATGGAACTAACCGATAGCCGCATCATCAACGCCCCCCGTGCCGAGGTTTGGGCAGCCCTACTTGATCAAGAGGTGCTCAAAGCCTGTGTGCCGGGCTGCACAGAGATGTCTGGCTCGCCCGAGGAAGGGTTTGAAGCAACCGTTGTGCAAAAGGTCGGTCCGGTCAAAGCAACCTTTAAGGGGGCTGTGAGCTTTAGCGACCGTGTTGAGCTAGAAAGCCTAACCTTATCCGGCGAGGGCAAGGGAGGCGCGGCAGGTTTTGCCAAGGGCGGCGCAAAGGTGCGGCTCAGCGACGAAGACGGCGGCACGCGGCTAGAATATGAGGTAGAGGCCAAAGTCGGCGGCAAGCTCGCGCAGCTGGGCAGCCGCATCATTGATGGCTTTGCCCGCAAAATGGCCGATCAATTTTTTCAGAAATTCCAATCCGTCGTGGAGGGGCCCGAGGAGGGCGCTGAAGACGGGGAAGACACTGAACAGAAAAAAGGCTGGCTGAAACGGCTGGTGTCAAACTAACTGCATCTTGCAGCGAAATTAGATCTCAGGGAGGAGATATATGTCTGATATTTCAATGACAGTGAATGGGCAAGCGGTCTCTGGCCAAGCGGAGGGGCGCACGCTCTTGTCGGGCTTTTTGCGCGATACGCTCGGAATGACCGGCACCCATGTGGGCTGTGACACATCGCAATGCGGCGCTTGTGTGGTGCATGTGAATGGCGAGGCGGTGAAATCCTGCACGATGCTTGCCGCCGAAGCCGATGGCGCAGAGATCACAACCATCGAAGGCATGGCCAATGCCGATGGCTCGCTCTCAACTATTCAACAGGCCTTTCAGGATCATCACGGGCTGCAATGTGGGTTCTGCACACCGGGTATGGTGATGTCCGCCTCGGCCTTGTTGAAAGAAAACCCAAAGCCGAGCGAGGCCGAGATCCGCGCCTATCTGGAAGGCAATATCTGCCGCTGCACAGGGTATCACAACATCGTCAAGGCGATCCTTGCGGCCTCTGGTCAAGAGGTTCCTGCCGTCGCAGCCGAATAAACGCGCCGTTTGGGGGCCGGGCCCCCTGATTTGAGATCTAGGGAGGAAAGACATGCCAAAAGATACAGGTATTGGCGCCAGCAATAAGCGGCGCGAGGACGTTCGGTTTTTGACCGGACAGGGAAATTACACAGATGATATTAACCTAAACGGCCAAGCCTTCGTGCATTTTCTGCGCGCAGATGTGGCCCATGCAACGATCAACGGGATCGACACAAGTGCTGCGGCCGCCATGCCTGGCGTTGTGCGCATTTTCACGGGTGCCGACTTTGAGGCCGTGGGCGGGCTGCCTTGCGGCTGGCAAGTCACCGACCGTCATGGCGAGCCAATGCAAGAGCCTGCCCATCCAATTATTGCGCAAGGCAAAATCCGCCATGTAGGTGAGATTGTCGCCGCCGTTGTCGCCGATAGCCTTGATGAGGCACGGGATGCGGCTGAGGCGATTGAGCTGGACCTCACGGACCTGCCCGCAGTGGTCGATATGAAATCCGCCGTGGCCGAGGGCGCCACCAAGGTGCATGACGATCTCAGCTCGAACCTGTGCTATGATTGGGGCTTTGTCGAAGAAAACAAGGACGCGGTGGAAGAGGCAATCCAAAACGCCGCCCATGTGACCACGCTTGAGCTGGTGAATAACCGTTTGGTGGCGAACCCCATGGAGCCGCGCGTGGCCGTGGGCGATTACACCCGCCATAATGATGAAAGCACGCTCTATACCACCTCGCAAAACCCGCATGTGATCCGCCTGTTGATGGGCGCTTTTGTGCTGGGCATTCCTGAGCACAAGCTGCGCGTTGTGGCCCCGGATGTGGGGGGCGGCTTTGGCACCAAGATCTTCCATTATGCGGAAGAGGCCTTTGTCACCTTTGCCGCCAAGCAGATCGGGCGCGCTGTGAAATGGACCTCCTCACGCTCAGAGGCCTTTATCTCCGATGCTCATGGCCGCGATCATGTGACCAAAATCGAATTGGCGCTGGACGCAGATCATAATTTCACCGCGGTGCGCACCGAGACCTATGCCAATATGGGCGCGTATCTGTCGACCTTCGCGCCCTCGGTGCCCACATGGCTGCATGGCACGCTGATGGCCGGCAATTATAAGACACCGATTGTCTATGTGAACGTCAAAGCGGTCTTCACCAATACCGTGCCCGTAGATGCCTATCGCGGTGCGGGACGGCCCGAAGCGACCTTCCAGCTGGAGCGGGTGATCGACAAGGCCGCGCGCGAGCTGGGTGTTGATCCGGTTGAGCTGCGGCGCAAGAATTTCATCACCGAGTTCCCTTATGCCACCCCGGTCGCCGTGGAATATGACACTGGCGATTACCATGCGACTATGGACAAAGCGCTTGAACTCTCGGATCGCGCGGGCTTTGAAGCGCGCCGGGCAGAAAGCGAAGCACGCGGCAAGCTGCGCGGATTTGGCATCAACTGCTTTATCGAGGCTTGCGGCATCGCGCCCTCGAACCTTGTGGGGCAGCTTGGCGCACGTGCAGGGCTCTATGAGAGTGCCACAGTGCGGGTCAATGCCACGGGCGGGCTTGTGGTCATGACCGGCTCGCACTCGCACGGGCAAGGGCATGAGACCACCTTCCCGCAGGTGATTGCCGAGATGATTGGCATTGATGAGAGCATGGTTGAAATCGTGCATGGCGATACCTCCAAAACCCCAATGGGCATGGGCACGTATGGCTCGCGCTCCATCGCGGTGGGTGGCTCGGCCATGGTGCGCGCCGCTGAAAAGATCATCAACAAAACCAAGAAAATTGCCGCGCATTTGATGGAAGCATCAGAAGGCGATATCGAGTTGAAAGATGGCAATTTCTCGGTGGCTGGAACGGATAAATCTGTAGCTTGGGGCGATGTCTGCCTGGCCGCCTATGTGCCGCATAACTACCCGCTGGAAGACATCGAGCCAGGGCTTGAGGAAACCGCGTTTTATGATCCGTCCAACTTCACCTATCCGGCAGGGGCTTATACTTGTGAGGTCGAGGTTGATCCAGATACGGGCGAAGTCAGCATCGAGCGCTTTTGCTCAGCAGATGATTTTGGCAATGTGATCAACCCGATGATCGTCGAAGGGCAAGTGCATGGCGGGATCGCACAAGGCATCGGTCAAGCTTTGCTGGAAAACTGCGCCTATGATGAGAATGGCCAGCTGCTGAGCGCGTCTTACATGGATTACACCATGCCGCGCGCTGATAACCTGCCGGGCATGGGGGATTATGTGGTGGATCATTCCTGCCAGACCCCGTGCACCCATAACCCCTTGGGCGTGAAGGGCTGCGGGGAGGCTGGCGCGATTGGCTCGCCCCCGACTGTGATCAATGCGATCCTAGATGCGCTGCACTCGGGCGGCCATAAGGTGGATCACATTGACATGCCCGCCACGCCCGCCAGGGTTTGGGCCGCAATGCAAGGGTAACTGAGGTTCGGACTGGGGCTCTGCCCCAGACCCCGAGGTATTTTCAGCCAAATGAAGGGGCGGCGTTTTTGAAACGTTAAGCTCCAAGAGGAAAGAACCATGTATAATTTTGACTTCGTAAAACCCGGATCTGTGGCGGAGGCCGTGGCGGCTTTGGGCAATGAAGAGGCGCAGGCTTTGGGGGGAGGGCAAACGCTGATCCCGACCTTGAAGCAGCGCCTCAACCAGCCGGGCAGTTTGGTGAGCCTATCGGGCATCGCTGAGATGCAGGGTGTTTCGGCGGCCGATGGTGTGTTGACCATTGGAGGTGCGGTGAGCCATGCTACGGTGGCCGCGCAGGCGGCAGAAGCCTATCCGGCTTTGGCGGCGCTGGCGAGCCATATTGGCGATCCGGCTGTGCGCAACCGGGGCACGATTGGAGGCTCTTTGGCCAATAATGATCCAGCGGCGTGCTACCCGGCGGCGGCTTTGGGCTCGGGGGCTGTGATCGTCACCAATGGGCGCGAAATCCCAGCGGATGAGTATTTCCAAGGCATGTTCACAACAGCGCTTGATGATGGCGAGATCATCACAGGCGTGAAATTCCCAATCCCGGAGGCCGCGAATTATCAGAAATTTGTGCAGCCCGCCTCGCGCTTTGCCATGGTTGGTGTGTTTGTTGCCAAATATGAGAGCGGTGTGCGGGTGGCAGTCACGGGGGCCTCTGAGGAAGGCGTGTTCCGTTGGAGCGCTGCGGAAGAGGCTCTGAGTGCTGATTTCTCTGCAGATGCGGTTCCTGCGGCCCCCGAGGCAGATGGCATGATTGCCGATTTGCATGGCAGCAAGGCCTATCGCGCGCATCTGGTGCATGTTATGACCAAACGTGCGGTAACTGCCGCCAGCTGACACATGCGCGAGACGCTGGGCTAATTGGCTGGCGTCTTGGTTTTTTGGGGGTTCACATATGGGCGCACGTTTTTTTTCGACGAAGAACCGCCCCTTTCATCTGGGCCCCTACCCGCTTGAAAGACTGAAACGCCGCGCTGAGGTTGACCTGAGCGCGGCGCCCGCCTTTCAGCCGTTGGATTTTCGCCGCCTGAACACGCCGCATTCGCTGGTCAATGCGATGGGTGAGTATCAGGCGATGATGGATGTGCTGCGTGCCGGGCTGGTGAACAAGGTCGCCGCGTCTGCGCCAAGCGATCAGGCTGAGCGCGCCCGACATATGAAAGCCTTTGGCTATTTCCAAGATGCCTCGATGATGGGGATCTGCCCGCTGCCTGCGGGGGCGCGGCTGGCCGAGCCGGTGTCAAATCCTGATATTGACCGGCTGGCCGAAGATATCCGCACAAAGCAAACCAAGACGCTGGCCTCGGGCATTGATGTGATCATGGCCGAGCTGAAAGAGAGCATTGCTGCCCCTCCAAGCTCGATCAACGGGCATAGCCATTGTCTGGTGATCCTGAATGAACATATGCGCGCGCCTGTGCAAAGCGAGCCCGGCTCAGAATGGATCATGGATGCGCAGGATCACCGGGCTGCGTTGCGCGCCACTGAGACGGCGGTGATCCTTTCTAGCTATCTGCATCTGTTGGGTTTTGAGGCCAAGGCGCATACGGCAACGTCTTCGGATGTGGATTTGAACCAGCTTGCGGTTGCATCTGGTTTGGCGAGCGTTGAGCGCGGGCAGCTCTTTGCGCCCTTTATTGGGGAAGGCTTTGGGCTGGCGGCGGTCACGACCAATTTTGGAATGGCGGCTGATGTGCCGCTCGCGCCTTGGGCCGCGCAAAGCTATGGGCCAGCTTGGTGGGTCGGGAAGGGCAGCGCCAAGAGCGCAGTGAACCCTGATCCTTATCGAAAGCGCCGTTATGTGGATGGGGCGCATGCCTTTGAAACGCTGAGGCGGGTGGAGGAACCCACGACCTTTATTGACGAGCCCCGCGTGCCGCGTGTGCCCAAGCGCACCGATATGTTCGCGCGCGCGCAATTTGGAGATCTGGGCAAAAAGCAGCAAAGGGCGGCTTCGGGCGGGTGGTATGCGCGCAAAAGTGCCCATGCCTTTGCACAGCGCCGCGCGCTTGGGGCCTTTGTATTGCTGCAAGATGGGGAGGCGGCGAAGGCCCCTGCTTTGAGCGACGCTGAGCGCAATGCCGAGAACGTGAAAGCGGCGAGCTATTTTCTCGGTGTGGATGCGGTGGGGATTTCGCGTTGCCCGGAATGGGCGTGGTATAGCCATGATGCCACCGGCGCAGAGATTCACCCCACGCAGCATAACGCCATTTCTATGATCATTGATCAGGGTTATGAGACGATGGAGGGGGCCTCGGGCGATGATTGGATTGGGGTCGCACAATCCATGCGGGCCTATTTGCGCTTTTCGCTTTTGGGCGGGGTGATTGCCAAACAGATCCGCAATTTGGGCTATAGCGCCAAGGCCCATTCGGTGATGGATGGAGAAGTGCTACAGCCGCCGCTCTTGCTGCTTTCTGGGCTGGGCGAGGTTAGTCGCATTGGCGAGGTGATCCTGAACCCGCTGCTTGGGCCACGCCTGAAATCCGGTGCCGTCACGACCGATATGCCGCTGGCCCATGACAAGCCGATTGACTTTGGTCTGCAAAATTTCTGCAATAATTGTAAGAAATGCGCGCGCGAGTGTCCCTCTGGCGCGATCACCGCCGGGCCAAAGCTGATGTTTAACGGCTATGAGATTTGGAAATCGGACAGTCAGAAATGCACCACCTATCGCATCACCACCGAAGGCGGCGCGATGTGTGGGCGCTGTATGAAAACCTGCCCTTGGAACCTTGAGGGGTTGTTCAAAGAAAAGCCGTTCCGCTGGATGGCGATGCATATGCCCGTGAGCGCGCCGATGCTGGCCAAGCTGGATGATCGCTTGGGCAATGGTGGGCTGAACGAGGCTAAGAAATGGTGGTGGGATCTCGAGCTGAAAGAGGATGGCGGCTATAAGGAACCAAGCGCGCCGGTCAACCGCCGTGAGATCGACCCGAGCCTAGACATCAAATATGAGGACCAAACGCTCGCTGTCTATCCGGCCAATCTTGCGCCCTGGCCCTACCCCTACCCGTTCCCGATGGATCGCGAGGCGGGGATCAAAGCCTATCAAGAGCTGCTCACGCCGCAGGTCTACAAAGAACGGCTTGCGCGCGGGCAGGTCGAGGGGCTGGCCCATGCCCGGCCCGATTTTGCGGATGCGCCGGTGATCATGGCACGTCTGTCGAAAGTCGAGCCCATGACCGGGAATGTGACGAAATATGAATTCACCGCTTGGGATGGTGCGCCCTTGCCAGATTGGAGCGCGGGCGGGCATTTGGACGTCGTCGTCACCCCGGAATTTGTGCGGCAATATTCCATGTCCGGCGACCCAAACGACAACTCGAAATACCAGATCGGTGTGCTGCGCGAAGATGCGGGCCGGGGCGGCTCCAAAATGATGCACCGGATTTTTAACGAAGGGCGGCGGGTCTTTATCTCAAAACCCATCAACCATTTTGAACTGGAGGAAAGCGCCACAAAGACGTTCTTAATGGGGGGTGGCATTGGCATAACCCCCATGATCGCCTTTGCCCATCGCCTGCACGCGCTTGGCGCGGAGTTTGAACTGCATTACTCCGCCAGCAAACAGGACGAGGCCGGATATCTGACAGATCTTGCCAATATGCCCTGGGCCAATCGCGTGCAGTATCACTTCTCAGATCAAGGCACGCGGGCAGATCTGGAGAAGGTGCTTAGCGGGTATCAGCATGGCTGGCATGTCTATACTTGCGGGCCGGATCGCTTCATGAGCGCCGTAATGGAGGCCGCTGAGCAGCAGGGTTTTCCTGAAGAGGCGCGGCATTTGGAATATTTCTCAGTGCCCGAGCAGCCAGATTATGTGAACCACGCCTTCACCGTCACACTTGCCAAGTCAGGGCGCAGCTTCGAAATCCCCGCGGACAAAACCATTTCCGATGTGCTGCTTGAGAACGGGGTGCCGGTCGATGTCAAATGTTCTGATGGCATCTGCGGTGTGTGTAAATGCGGCTACAAGGGAGAGGTCGAGCATCGCGATTTTGTCTTGTCCAAAGCGCAGCGCGAAACAGAAATCATCACCTGCCAAAGCAGAGCCGCCCCCGGCCAAACCTCGCTAACGCTCGATCTGTAAGCTTATGCGTTATCCGGTGCAGCCAACCGCTCTTACCGCATGATCACTGCCTAGGATCAAAAAGGCGATCTTTGAGCGATCAATCGTCAGTGGCGCATCACTTTGTGGCACCATTTGCGCGGTCAGTATGAGCGCATCGCCGCGCCGCTCCACTTCAGGCGGTGAAACCCAAAAATCGGGCGTACCTGCTTCAATCACCGCCTCTTCCTGCGCGCCGGTCGACGGCAGCGTCAATGTCGCACGCAATGTGAACCCATTTTCTGCCAGGCTAATCTCGCATTTTGCCCCGCGCAAACCCGCCTCCGCCGCCATAAAGGGGGTCGTGGCCAGCGCCGCCAGAATAGCAGGGGGCCGCTTGTTCATATCAGGGGGCAGCGTTGCACGCAGCGGCAAATCAAGCGGGATGCAAATATCCGAGCACACGCCCAAGCGCACCTCTCCGCGCAGCTCAATCGGCTGATCAGCTTGGCTGGGTGTGAGATAAAGCGGCAACACAACAGTGTCTTCATACCCGACACTGCGATAGGATCCCTCCCAAAACAGGATCGGGGCCGGCCATTTGATACGGCTCGCCTGCAAATTGCTTGAGGCGCCCAGCTCAAATTCAGTCGGAATGCCCGCATCACCAGGAAAGCGCCAATAGGTTTTCCAACCCGGCGCAAGGCGCAACTCAAGCGCGGCGATCCGCTTGCCCGCCTTATCGCTCCAACCGGTCAAAATCCGATGCGCCACAATTTCAGAGCCCAAATCCCCGGCATGCGCCGCAGGTAGAACAAGACCCCAAAGAATAAAAACAAAACACAGTATTCGCATAGCGCCCTCATGCCGTAACCTGACTTGATTGCCAAGTCACGTCTGCGTAATATCGTATTTCACAAGATGAGCCATAGGAGCGCATGCTCTCTGTTTCAAAGGGCTTGAACTAAAAATTAAATCTCCCAGGTTACCCTATGACCAGTGATCATGATATGAGGCAGCAGCAGGTGAATAGCCCCAAAACAGAGCCGGTATCTCAGCCAGATCCCAGCACCGCGCGGCTAAGCCTCTCGGGGGTGTTTTTGATTGCAATGCCCAGCCTGGAAGATACCCGTTTTCAGAACTCTGTCGTATATCTGTGCGAGCATTCGGAAAAGGGCGCCATGGGGCTGATCGTGAACAAACCCGCTGCGGATGTGTCATTTAAGGATCTCCTAGAACAGCTTGAAATCAAGCCATCGGTGGATTTGGCGCATGTCCCGGTCTATTTTGGCGGCCCAGTCGAAACTGGACGGGGGTTTGTGCTGCATAGCGGCG